>JBBRZQ010000319.1:0-3026 GCA_038236535.1 Actinomycetales bacterium | reverse complement strand
GGGGAGTCGTGCCGGTTCGCTGGAGCGCTGACCACGCCCAGTGGTAGGCCTCCGGCGTCGACCAGGGTGGAGCGTTTGATCCCCAGTTTGCCTCTGTCCGTTGGGTTTGGGCCGGAGACCTCACCTCCGCAGGGGGCCTTGGTCAGGCATCCGTCGACCGCTACATCCGATAGCTCCAACCCGATCAGCCGGTCGTAGCCCTCACGTGCGGCGGCTTCCAACCGGCCCATGACCCCTGCCTTGATCCACTCATCGCGGCGTCGTCGCAACGTGGTTGCCGAGCAGCGACGGTCGCCATGACGGCGGTACCCGGCGCCGAAGACCAGGACGTTGACCAGCAGCTCGAAGACCATACGGTCCGAGATCCGGGGCCGGTGACAGCCCAACGGGTGCCGGTCATGGCGTTCCGGTAACAGGGCGGCGAACTGTTCCCAGATGGGCTCGATCAGGCATGATGGCAAGGCAGGCACGGGTTGCTCCTCATCGTCGAACCGTCGTAAGTCCTTCGATGATCAAGTGGCCCGCGCCTCTTACGTCGACGGCGCGCCGGAAGCTATCACGGCCTACCTATTGGCGCACTCTCTAAGCCAGAAGGGCATTGCCCGCGACTGCCATGAGCGTCAGCCATGGTGGGCCGAGGACAGTTCCCTTTGAGATCCGCAGGACCCCGAAGAGTTGTAGCTGGCGAGGCGACCCTTGGATGGAAAGTGCCACCCGGAAACGCTCGCTCGCTCAGCCGTAGGGCCTGGGCGCCGCCGCCAGAGCACCAGGGCAACCGCTGCCAATCCGGCGACCAGGACGGACAACCCCATCGGCGCCAAAGGCAGTCCACCGCCAGCGGTCGAGGACGTGAGTGTGGCTGGTGTCGCGGCTGAACCCGAAGCCGACGGGGGTGCGGACTGGGGGCAGGATTCGTGACGACGTCGAGATCAAGACTTGGCGACACTCAGTCATGGCTCAGCCAGAGCCCAGCAGCACCCACACGCCCGGGCACATCGAAATTGCAACCTTGACCTGAACAAACTCAAGCCAACCAGTCCGCGTCTACCTCTCGAACCCCAGGTCAGTCGGCCGGGGTCCTCGCAACCCTCAAACGGAACGGACAGTGCCGGCGCGGGGTTGGTCGGCGGGTGGCTCGGACCTTGGAGGTGTCGGAGTTCAACGGCGGATGTCCGTGAGGCTGTGGTCGCGCTGCTTACAGGGGTGAGGGATCACCGTTCGGCGAGCGCAGGAGGGAACTTGGGGATGGGACGCATCGCGAAGTCGCAGCAGCAGGCACGAGCCAAGGCCCGGCAGCGGCGGATCGCTCTGGATCACGATCGGGCGATGCGCGACGACCGCGTCGAGGCCGCGGCGGGGGAAGCGATCCTGGCCCTGGCCGAGCGCGCCGACGCGTCAGCTCAGGTCCAGGCGGCGGAGGTCCGCGTCGGCGACGCACTGAGGCGGATCCTCGCCGAGGGCATCAAGGCCGACGGCGTCGCTCAGCTTTGCGACCTGCCCGTCGGTGAAGTTCACCGACTACGTCGGGCAGCCCAAACGGTGCAGGACTCCCACTGTGATGCCGGCCCGGCCCGTGAGATGCAACCCAGATCTCCAGACGGGCGGGCGGCATCCGATGCCGCACCGCTCCGACGATCCGAAAGGGGCCCAGCTCAGCTCCCACCGGAGCAACCGGCGGCCACCGCGCCGGCGAGATGACACGTCGATGTGCTGTCAGAAGGCCCTATGGCCCATGCACATCCCACCGTGTCTCGGAATCCTCATCCACAGACATCCGGTCGACGTGGACTTGCGGCGCCGACCTGGCGTCCATTGAGAGCACAACGAAAACCAAGGAGGGCCAACCCCATGCACACCTGGATCAACGAAGAGGATCGCCAGCCCCTTGCTTGCGCATGGGCGCTCCTGGACGGGGCCGAGTACCTGGCAGGGCAGTCCGTCCAGACCGAGAGCGATTCATCCCTGTGGCTCCTGGCAGCCAATAGCATCTTGCGCGCTCGTGATGCGCTGGAGGCCATCTACCCGTCCGCAGCTCACGGGGGCGGTCACGAGTCACTGCCCGACGGCACCTGCCAGGACCTGGTCCAGTCCGCGGCCAGACAGCTGAGGAACATCCCGCAAGGTCAGGAGGCGGAGGGGCTCTCTCTGGTCCTGGGCTATGTGGCCGAGGCCGAACACGAAGTCGGTGGGCGGTTCTGTCCGTGATCTCCCCCAGCGTGGGGGAGCTGCTGCAGGATGCATCCCGCGAAGTCCGCTCGATCATGTGGGAGATCACTGCCCTGGATGGCCCGGCACTCGGGGCGGCCTGGCCCGCCTTCGCTGCCCAGGCCCGAGACGCACTCGCGGCCGTGCCGCTGAACGATCCGGCAACTCGGCTGCTGATCGATCGCACCGCGGGACCCCGCCCTCGTCCGAACCAGTGGGGGCCTCCTGTTGATGCAGAACTGGACCCCCACCTCATCAGGGCGGGCCACGCGCTGGCGGCGGTGGCTGACCTTCTGAAGCGTCACGCCACGCCGGCTCGGTCCCTTGAAGCCCGGCACGATGCGGACCTGGCCCGCCAGCGGATCGCCGAGTGCCTCCTCGTCGGCTCACATGCCACCGCCCTGGGGCTACTCGAGCACGCAAGCCGACTCCAGAGCTCGCGCCCAGGGTTCGCTTTCGATCGGCCCGAGAAACGGCTCGCAGTCAACGGGGCCAACAAGGCTCATAGTCTTCGCCTGGCATCAGAGCTCGCCACCTTCGAGACCCAGATAGCCCACCATCTCGCCCGACAACCCGGCCGCGAGACACGACAAGCTGCTTTAGGCATCGACCTCGACCGGTTGGCCCAGGCCGTAGCTCAATGGGAGGTCACCGCCCTTCGAGTGCTCCACGCGCAGCCGCCGTCGGTGCGTGATCTGGCCGGGATAGCCCACACCGAACAAGCCCTGCTGGTGCACACTGTCGTCCTGCTCAATGCGTCCGCCCGGGCATCTGCCATCGACTCCGGTGACTTTGATCGCCAGATCCGTCCCAGGCTGGAG
>JBBRZQ010000318.1:0-3035 GCA_038236535.1 Actinomycetales bacterium | reverse complement strand
GATGCCGCACGCACCCGACTCATGCACACCCTCTACGTCGGAACCCACGGCGTAGGCGTGGCCCTGCGCGACTACATGACCAAGGCCGGCGGGCACCTGGACAGCAAGCAGCGTCTCCCACCTGGGGAGTCCCTCAAGCAGGCACGGCATGCCTTCCAGCGGCTTGGTGCGGTCGAAGACCTTGCCCGCGGCTATCTGAACGTGCGATGGCCCGCGGCGCTCGGTGGGGAACACCGGGAGCCACCCAGCAGCACACGCATCGACCGCGCACTGGCCCGGTGGGACGTCCAAGCACACCGCAGCCTCGCCGGGACGCCGACAACGGCGAACCTGCTCCTGGTTGCCGTGATCCAGCGAGACGTCGCGGTCGCCGGGCAGTTCCTGACCCAAGCCGCAGCCAGGACCCACGCAATCGACGCAGACCAGCACGCCTCCAGGCTGGCGACCCCACTGGCTGATGTGGAGGCCTCCTGGGCCAACCTCGGCAGGCACCTCCAGCAGTTGACCCCACGCGGGGACCGGCGCATCGACCCCGCGCTGCTGCTGGCAGGCAACGAACTCCGCGCGTCCCTACGCGCGATCACCCACGACGGCGGCGCCGTCGCCACCCCCGATGTCATGGCCCAACGCACCGACCTGGCCACAGCCTCCCGCAGCATCCACGCCAGCACCAGCACCGCGGTCGAACTCGGCCACGTCCTGCGTGAGGTTGTCCAAGACCCCAACGTCACGGTCTCCGCCAAGGGCGCCCACGCGCTGGCCACCGACCAGACCGGACGTCATCCCGTTCACGCCTGGATCGACGCAGCGGATCTGCACCACAATCGCGACGTCCCCCTCCCCCAGGTCGTCCGCGAGACGCTCACCGGCGCCATCGACCGCACCCTCAGTGCCAACACGACCGCCAACTCGGCCGGCACCTTCCTCGAGCAATCCACCCCCCAGCGGATCGCCGCCGCGGCGAGCATGACAGGGCGCCGGCAGCAGGACCGCACACCCCCCGCCCTCGCAGTAACCACACCCGGCTATGGCTGCGAACGGTAGGGCATCGGCGTCCCGTCCCGCCCGGTGCGGGCAGCGGCCTGAGATGCCCCCGGTCTTTCCCGCCTGTTACGGCAGTCCCACGCGACACGGCGGAACCCATCGCCCGAAATGCTGGCATCCGGATGCTCACTCTGGCAGGGTTCTGCACATGGCTACTGACTACCGCAGCGATGAGCGCACACACAGGGTGGCGATAAGGCTCTCCGCCCATGACGCCGAGGAGCTGCGGCGTGCTGCTGCTGACGAGGGCTATGCCTCCGTCCAGCAGCTCATTGAGGCACGCGTGTTCGGCGAAGCCCGACCGCGACGCAAGCCAGGCCCCAAGCCACAGGGTGAGCAGCTGGAACTGAGCGCCTAACGACCCACCCGGTTCAGGGCAGTGCCCTGAAACGACGAAGGCCGCCATTGACGTGGCGGCCAAGTCTTAAGTATTTGGCCCGGTTGCAGCCGGGACCTTATTCGAACCGCTCGGCGAGAGAGGTCGCTTTGATGTGCCCAGAGTAGCAACGACTTACCCAAAACCCAACCCCCCCGAAAAAGCTTCCGGGCGTGTCGCGTCTCAAGACGGTCGCGGCAAGATGGATTTGGCTGGTCTGGCGCGTCGCGCGCACGTCCTGCGCACGCACCGGGTCTGCGCCGCCCAGGACCAGCCGCTGGTGAGTAGCGCCTGCCTGTATGACCGTGGGGTCCTCCCCCGCCGCCACCAGGCCGATCGTGGCACGCGTAACGCCACCCGCGGCATACACCGTCAAGCTTCCGCCGGCGCCTACTGCGGCATACGCGCTTGGGACGGCCGGCAGCACTGGCTCACGTTCATCGTCCCGATCGCCATCGCCATGAACACCCAGATCCTCAAGGACGAAGAGCTCTGCGCTGAGACACTCCTGATCTGGGCCCGCGTCGAGTCTGGCTACGTCCAGGACCAGCGCACAGGCCGGCGCTGCATCGTCCGCCCGGACACGGTGGCCAGTGTCATGGGCGTGCACAAGAAGACTGTGAGCCGCTGCAGGCGCGTCGCACGCAAGCTCGGGATTCAGGTCGTCATCCAGATGGGCCGCATGCTCACGTTCGCTGAGTGCACCAGAGCACGCCGTGCTGGGTCCTGTCAGCGGGGGTTATCCACAGAGACTGCCCTGACGATCCCCTCCCCGGTCTCCTTTGCCCTGATTTCCGCTACCCCTACCAGAGGTAAGACAACAACCAGCAAACCTAACCTTGAATCTCCCCCACTAGACAACGCAACCACCAAACGAACGGAGGCGGCTCCGCCGCCGCGCCAACCAAAGAGGCCGCCGGGGACCTCTCCAGCTCGCCAGTTGGCGGCCGACCTGGTCAAAACGGTCCCATGGCTGCACACAGAGCGCCCGGGACGACTCACCCCCGCTCTCAACCGGTTCTGCACGTCCCGACCGGCCTGGACCGCTCAAGACATCATCGACGCGATCCAGACGATCCGCGAAAGGCGCGGCCTAGTCACCGCACTGACAGACGACCAGATCCGCACCCGCCCAGCCGTCGTGCTCGCCGCGTTCCTGCGCCTGCTCGACTCCCACGACGACCACCCACGCCTGGCCTTTGTCGACCCCGACGAGCTACGTTGCGGGCGGACCGAATGTGACCACGGCATGATCACCGTCGACCAGGTCATCGCAGGCCACCCTCTCCTGCGCCGCTGTGACCAGTGCCGACCCGGCGCCTGGCCAGACCCCAACGCCACCGGCCAGCTGGCCGAACTCGAGGACAACGACGAGCCACCCTTTTGACGAGTTCGTCGTTGTCCTGCAGGCGAGGGTGGGCCTTGGCCCGCCAGAGCCTTTCTTATCAATATCTAAGGAACTCTAACGATCTTTTATATAGCCTTAGATATTGGTAAGTTCTAGCCATGGACGAACGAAACAACCCCTACTCCCCCGGTGCCGGTCTTCGCCCGGCGGCACTGGTCGGCCGCGACGAAGAGCTGCAGGACTGGAGTGTCGCCCTCCAGCGGATAG
>JBBRZQ010000317.1:0-3040 GCA_038236535.1 Actinomycetales bacterium | reverse complement strand
TCGTCGCCGAACAGGAACTCAGCGAGCGTCTTGGCCAGCTCGGTCTTACCGACACCGGTGGGACCGGCGAAGATGAACGAACCGCCGGGACGACGGGGGTCCTTCAGGCCGGCGCGGGTGCGCCGGATGGCCTGGGCGATGGCCTTGATGGCCTCGTCCATACCGACAACCCGTTTGTGCAGCTCGACCTCCATGTGAAGCAGCCGCGAGGACTCCTCCTCGGTGAGCTTGAACACCGGGATGCCGGTCGAAGCGGCCAGGACCTCGGCGATGAGCTCCTCGTCGACCTCGGCCACGACGTCCATGTCGCCGGACTTCCACTGCTTCTCCCGCTCGGCCTTCTGGTTGAGCAGCTTCTTCTCGTCATCGCGCAGCGAGGCAGCCTTCTCGAAGTCCTGGGCGTCGATCGAGGACTCCTTCTCGCGGCGGACATGCGCGATCCGCTCGTCGAACTCGCGCAGGTCCGGCGGCGCAGTCATCCGGCGGATACGCAGTCTCGCGCCCGCCTCGTCGATCAGGTCGATCGCCTTGTCCGGCAGGAACCGGTCGTTGATGTACCGGTCCGCGAGGTTTGCGGCAGAGACCAGGGCGGCATCGGTGATGGACACCCGGTGGTGCGCCTCGTACCGGTCTCTTAGACCCTTAAGGATCTCGATGGTGTGCGACAGGGTCGGCTCGGCAACCTGGATCGGCTGGAAGCGACGCTCCAGGGCGGGGTCTTTCTCGATGTGCTTGCGGAACTCGTCCAGCGTGGTCGCACCGATGGTCTGGAGCTCACCACGGGCCAGCATCGGCTTGAGGATGGAGGCGGCGTCGATGGCACCCTCGGCCGCGCCGGCCCCGACCAGGGTGTGGATCTCGTCGATGAACAAGATGATGTCGCCGCGGGTCCGGATCTCCTTGAGGACCTTCTTCAGGCGCTCCTCGAAGTCACCCCGGTAGCGCGAACCGGCGACCAGGGCACCCAGGTCAAGGGTATAGATCTGCTTGTCCTTGAGCGTCTCTGGCACCTCACCCCGCACGATGTCCTGGGCCAGGCCCTCGACGACAGCTGTCTTGCCGACGCCTGGCTCACCTATCAGGATGGGGTTGTTCTTGGTTCTTCGGGACAGCACCTGCATGACCCGTTCAATCTCTTTGCCCCGGCCGATGACCGGGTCGAGCTTGCCCTCCCGGGCAGCCTCGGTCAGGTTGCGACCGAACTGGTCGAGCACCAGCGACCCGGCAGGGGTGCCCTCGGCCGGCCCGACGCCAGCGCCTTGGTGCTCCTTGCCCTGGTACCCGCTGAGCAGCTGGATGACCTGCTGGCGGACCCGGTTGAGGTCGGCGCCCAGCTTGACCAGCACCTGGGCGGCGACGCCCTCGCCCTCACGGATCAGGCCAAGCAGGATGTGCTCGGTGCCGATGTAGTTGTGGCCGAGCTGCAGCGCCTCGCGCAGGCTCAGCTCGAGGACCTTCTTGGCGCGCGGGGTGAACGGGATGTGACCGGACGGGGCCTGCTGACCCTGGCCGATGATCTCCTGGACCTGTTCGCGGACAGCGTCCAGCGAGATCCCGAGGTTCTCCAGCGACTTGGCCGCGACGCCCTCGCCCTCGTGAATCAGACCGAGCAGGATGTGCTCGGTGCCGATGTAGTTGTGGTTGAGCATGCGCGCTTCCTCCTGCGCAAGGACAACCACCCGGCGGGCTCGGTCTGTAAACCGTTCAAACATCGCTCATCGCTCCCTCGCTTCGAGATACCTCGATGCTATCTGTGCACGGCGGTCATCACCTATGTAAGGCGCAGACCGGTGCGTATTCGGACAACGATGCCGTATGCCGGTCTGTTCCGTCCGGGCGTACGGCCGGGTTCATGTTCGCCCTCGGCGTATCCGGACCCCTATGGTGAAGCGGCGGCACCGGTGGCATAGTCAACTGCCGTCGGCAGTGCCCAGCCCGACCTCGGCCTACGTCGGCCTGTGGCACGCGCCGGATGAGAAGTTCAGACAACTGTTCACAGATCAGTCTTTCAACGAGGAGACCAACATGGCGACAACAAGGACCGCACGAACCCACTGGGAAGGTTCGCTGATGGAGGGCGCCGGCAAGGTCGCCCTCGAGTCCTCAGGCACCGGGACCTTCGATGTGAGCTGGGTCTCGCGGGCCAACGAGGCCAATGGCAAGACCAGCCCCGAAGAGCTGCTCGGCGCGGCTCACTCGGCCTGCTTCTCGATGGCCCTGTCGAGCGCCCTGGCCAAGGCGGGCAAGCCGCCGACCTCGCTCGACACGTCCGCTGACGTCACCTTCCAGCCCGGTGAGGGGATCACCGGGATCGTCCTGCGGGTCGGCGGCACGGTTCCCGGGATGACCGCCGAGGAGTTCACCGGGTTCGCAGAAGGCGCCAAGGCCGGCTGCCCGGTGAGTCAGGCGCTGGCCGCCACTCCGATCACCCTCGAGGTCAAGAGCTTCTCCGAGTGAGCTGATCAGCCCGGCGGGCTGGGGCTGTCACGGGTCCGACTGCGGGCAAGCGGGCAGGAGGGCTGTCAGCGACGGCGCTGGCAGCGCCCGCACCAGAACAGGTTGCGGCCGGCAACCAGCCTGGTGCGGACCGTGGAGCCACACACCCGGCACCGCTCCCCGGTCCGCCGGTAGAGGTAGAAACGCCGCTCGAAGTGGTCACCGGGCCGGGCTCCGGTGACCGCTGCGGCGTGCCCGGGCCCCGAGCCGTCCGCGACCTCGGCCAGCGCATCGGCGACCTGGTCGTCCATGGTCAGCACCTGGCCGAACACCACGCCCAGCTGCATCAGCGAGACCAGGTCGTCCCAGATGGCCTGCCAGGTGGCGGGCCTGATCTCACGGCCAGGCCGGAACGGGTCGACCCGGTGACGAAACAGCACCTCGCACCTGTACACGTTGCCGACCCCGGCCAGCACCGCCTGATCCATCAGCAGCTCGGCTATCGGCCGGGAGCTGCGCGAGATCCTGCGCAGGGCCAGGTCGGCAGCCACGTTGCCGGGGTCGGGGCGCAGCGGGTCGGGGCCGAGCCTGGCCTGGATCTGGT
>JBBRZQ010000316.1:0-3058 GCA_038236535.1 Actinomycetales bacterium | reverse complement strand
GCCGGGCCGTTCATCCGGGGTTTCGGGCTGGTCAGCCCGGGCGGTGGCCGGTCAGACGCCGTTCCCGCTGGTGGCAGAGGGGGCTGCGCCGGCAGGTCCAGCAGGGCCGCCGCGGCCCATCCCGCCAGGACCGTCAGGTCCTCCGGCACCCATGCCGTCCTGGGTGGCCGTGACTTTGAGGTTCTTGTCGAACTTCACGGTGACCCGAGTGCCGTCGGACTTGGTCATGTGCGCCTCGTACGTCGAGCCGTCAGCGTCGGTCTCGACCCGGTAGACCGTGCCGCCGGGGACGGCCTTGAGAGCAGCCGCCTTCAAGGTTGCCAGCGTGGTGCCGGTCTGTGCCTTCTCACCGGCACGCACCGCAGTGGCCGTGTCTGCCGGGCCTTTCGGGCCCGAGGCGGCCGGCGCAGAGGCGGTCGTCGAGGGCGTGGTGTCTGCCGCTGAGGCGGAGCTGGTGGCGGCCAGTGCGCCGCCGCCGATCCCGCCGGCCAGCAGCAGGCCGACGATCCCGGCCAGTCGCCTGTTTCGCGGGCTCGCCGTGCTCGGTTCGTTGTTCGTCATGTCGTCCTCCCTATTGCCTGCCGGGGTAGCAGGTCATGACTCAGACGATGCCGGCCGAGTCTGGGTTTCCCCTCTCGATGGCGTGCTTTCATGCTCTGCGAACGGGATTGGCGGGAAATGCTCCGGAAGACACGGTCTCAGAGGCAAGTCAGAGGAAGCACCTCAGGGTCACACAGGCTGCTGGTGGAGTGTGGACGCATGAACACCGAACAGCACAGGACCGCACGCCCCCGGCTCGACCGCCCGAGCGCCACGGCAGGCTCCGCCACCCCGGGCTCGGCCCGGCAGTCCGTCCGCAACAAGGGGCTGATCTGGGTGTCCGCGATCACCATCGGCGCGGGAGCTGCCGGTGTTCTGGGCGCCACCGCCGTCGCGGTCTCCCTGCCTGGCGCGACAACGGCGACAAGCCCGGCTGCCTCCACCCAGGTGGCCAGCACCTCGACGAGCGCAAGCTCCGCCCAGCAGGCGTCCCTGCAGGGTGTCGCGGCCCCGACGACCACGACCGTCGCGCCGGTGGCCACCTCCGGGGCGTCCTGAGGACGCCGGTCGCCTCGTGGATGACGACACCGGTCGCCTCGTGGATGACCAGGACGTCACCGGGCTGATGGTCAGCTACGACCGGGCCGAGTACTGGTGCGGACCCGGCCGGGCGTCAGCTGCATGCCTGAGCTTCAGGCCAGGGCGGCGTGCACGGCTGCGGCGGCACGGCTCCCGGAGACGAGTGCGCCCTGGATCGAGGGGGTGTCACGGTGGTCCCCGCAGACGAAGACCCCGTCGCCCAGGGATACCGCCGAGCGGGCACGCAAGGGCGGGGGCATCGCCGGCAGGGCCAGGGGTATCCGGTGCCTGATGATGGTTCGCCAGCCGGCGGTGGCGCAGCCGTAGATCTGGCCGACGTGACGCAGCACGTCTGCCTCGGGGGCGTCGCCATCGGGTCGGTCGAGCAGGCAGGTGGCCTCCACGAGGTGTCGGCCGGGCGGGGCGTAGGACGGGGCGGCTGCGCTGATCACCGAGGTGTTCCAGACGGGTCCACGCCGCAGCTGGCCGGAGCGGCGTCCGTCCACGGCTACCAGCGGCAGCGTCGCGGGCGCCTGGGGTGCCTCGAACCACCAGGTCACCAGCCCCCGTGTGCCCGGCTCGGGCAGCGGGATGAGCCTGGCAGCCGATACCGGGTCGGTCGCGACGACCACCGCCCTGGCGCGCCAGGTGGATCCTCCGGCGGCCACGGTGACGCCGCGGCCCCCATCGGGAATCACTGCTTCCACCGGGCTGTCCAGCAGCACCTGCGACACCCGGGCGGCAAGCTGGGCCGGAAGGGCACCCATCCCCTGCTCGGGCAGACCCGGTCGCCCGAGAGCGAACATCCGCACGAGCAGCTTGGCGAAGCTGGCGGACGACCCGCCGTGGCTGTCGACCAGGACTCCGGCAAGGAAGGGATCGAGAATCTCCTGCCGGAGGCGACCGACCACCCCGGCCGCATCCAGGGACTGCGCCAGGGTGGTGTCGGGGGCTCGCATCACGGCACGAGGGTTCACGAGGACCTGTGCGGACCACCGGCCCAGGGCGGCGAGCTCACGCGGATGCAGGTATCCGCTGCGCAGCGTCTGGGGGAGCAGGCGCGGTTCGCGGACCGGGTCGGCCACGATGCGCAGGCCGCCGTCGCTTCTGACCATCACCCCTGCGCCGAACGACTGCAGGGCCAGCGCCTCGAGGTCGACCCAGCGACGGACCGCCGGGTACGCCGGGTTGAGCACCTGGAAACCGCGGTCGCACCGGAAACCGTCGACGAGGTCGGTGCGCACCCGGCCACCGACCGCGTCCCCGGCCTCCAGCACGACCACCTCGCGGCCGCGCTCTCTCAGCGCGCCCGCGCAGCGCAGCCCGGCCAGGCCCGCGCCGACGACCACGACGTCTGCGACCACGGCCTCAGCGGCCATGACCTGGATCACCGGCAGAAGACCTCTCGCGGCCACAGGTTGTCCTCATGGCTGAATCGTAGTGTCCGGAACTGTTTTCGCCGGGGATGACTTCGGTCACGGGGGGTCAGGCGGGGTTGCCGATGCCCCAGTTCTGGATCACGTAGTCCATGTCCTTGTCGCCGCGGCCGCTGAGGTTCACCAGGATCGTGCCGGTCTTCATCTCACGCGCCTTCACCAGTGCGTGCGCCACCGCGTGGGCGCTCTCCAGAGCCGGGATGATGCCCTCCCGGCGGCTGAGCATGAAGAAGGCGTCACGACAGGCCTCGTCGGTGCTGGCGACGTACTGGACGCGCCCGAGGTCCTTCAGGTAGCTGTGCTCAGGTCCGACGCCGGGGTAGTCGAGGCCGCTGGCGCAGGAGTACACCGGGGACGGCTGGCCCTGCTCGTCCTGCAGCAGATAGCACTTGAAGCCGTGGATGATGCCCTCGCGGCCGTAGGTCATCGTGGCGGCGTTGTCACCGACCGCTGAGCCGCGGCCGAGTGGTTCGACGCCGATCAGCTCGACCGGGTCGTCCAGG
>JBBRZQ010000315.1:0-3066 GCA_038236535.1 Actinomycetales bacterium | reverse complement strand
CGTCCTGGTCAGCCACGACGAAGGCGCAGTCGCCGCCCTAGAGCCCGAGCGAGTCCTGGTCCTCCCAGACGGCGTAGAAGACCACTGGGGCCCCGACTACCTAGACCTAGTCTCCCTAGCCTAAATCCCCACCCCACCCGCGGATCTAGGTGGCTGGTGTCTTTCGCATGTCGCCAGCCCGGCTGAGGTGAACGTCTTGGGAGAATGACACCGGCGGGTTT
Organism: Actinomycetales bacterium; assembly: GCA_038236535.1. Classification (GTDB taxonomy): domain Bacteria; phylum Actinomycetota; class Actinomycetes; order Actinomycetales; family Dermatophilaceae; genus UBA4719. The sequence goes on along the minus strand of JBBRZQ010000315.1, from coordinate 2,845 downwards.
GTTTCTGGCTGGGGGTCGCGATGACGTTGGGTTTGACGCCGAAGCAAGGTGACTTGTTGCGTACGACGGTGGGCTACTGCGAGCCCCGGGTTGGCGCGGACTCGATCTACGCGGTGCTGAACCGAGAGTGTTTCGCTCTGTTCCCCGATGAGATGTTCGCGGATTTGTTCACCGATGTGGGTCGACGCAGCGTGCCGCCGATGATTGTGGCGGTGGTGATGGTGTTGCAGCGGATCGAGGGCTGTAGTGACCGGGAGGCTGTGGACCGGTTCGCTTTTGATGCCCGGTGGAAGTACGCCGCGGGCGGGCTGGCGTTTGACTACCCGGGTTTCGTGCACACGGTGTTGGTGGATATGCGGGCCCGCCTGGCGGCGTCGGATCGTCCGGATCGGATCTTTGAGGCGACGTTGGAGGCGGCCAAGGCCGCCGGGCTTGTTGGGCGCAGGAGGGTGTTGGACTCCACGCCGTTGTATGACGCGGTCGCGACGATGGACACCGTGACCTTGATCCGTTCGGGTATCCGTGGGGTCCTGAAGGCTTCCGGGGCCGACCTGGGCGCGCAGCTGCGGGCGGTGATTGTCCGCGACGATGATTACGCGGTCGCGGGTAAGCCGGTCTGTGACTACGACGACGAGGCCGCCCGCAAGGTCTTGGTCGATGCTTTGGCCAGGGACGGCATGGCGGTGTTGGGCGTGTTGGAGGGTCGTGAGCTGGGTCCGGTCCTGGCCCAGGCGGGCGCATTGTTGGCGACCGTGCTCGGTCAGGACCTGGACATCGACGCCGACGGGGTCTTCACTATCGCCCGCCGGGTCGCGGCGGATCGGGTGATCTCGACCGTGGATCCCCAGGCCCGGCACGGGCGCAAGACCGCGGCTCACCGATTTGATGGGTACAAGGGCCATGTTGCAATCGACCCGGACGCCGAGGTCATCACCGCGACCGCGGTCACCGCGGGTAACACCGGCGACGCGGCCTCAGCGGTGGGGCTCCTGGCCGCTGACATCCCCGACGCGGGCAACACCGACGGACCCAGTGACACCGACGATCCGGGTGACATCGATGACTCGGGCAATGGCGGCGACCAGGGCGAGGTCAGCCCAGACATCGAGGCACCGTTGGTGGTCTATGGTGACGCCGCGTACGGCTCCGGTTCACTGCTGGCCGACCTGGAGGCTGCCGGTGCGCAGATCATGACCAAGGTCCAGCCCCCGGCCGCACACAAGGGCCGCTTCGCCAAAGACCGCTTCGTCATCGACACCCAAGCCGGGACCGTGACCTGCCCCGCCGGCGTCGTCGCGGCGACGCGCCCCGTCCAGGCGGGCGGGCAGATCGCAGCCTTCGGCGAGGCCTGCGCCAGCTGCCCGCTGGCCAGCGCGTGTACGGACGCCAGGGACGGTCGCAGGATCCGGATCGGGATCTACGAGGCCGAGCTCGTCCGGGCCCGCACCACCCAGGCCGACCCGGCCTGGCGGGCCGAGTACCGGGCCACCCGACCCAAGGTGGAACGCAAGATCGGCCACCTGATGCGCCGCCGCCACGGCGGCAGGCGAGCCCGGGTCCGCGGACAGACCAAGGTCGCCGCCGACTTCTCTCTCCTGGCTGCCGCAGTCAACCTGGCCCGGTTCGGCGTCCTCGGACTCACTCGGGGATCAGGGCCCAGATGGGTAGCAGCCCCCGCCTGACCAGGCCAGAGGCACCCCAGGACCCACAGACCGGGCCATCCTGGCCTTTGTGGGTCCCAACCAAGGGCTCACACCAGCTACGAAACCCAATACAGGCCAATACATTCACGGTCACAGCCATCCGGGTGACCTGCTCACCGACACCGAGCCCGATCACCACTGCCTGCAAACACCCTTAGAACACCAGCCACCTAGCGGACGCGGCGGCGACTAGCGGAACGGGACTAGCGTCGATGAGGTCCAGGGGCCTGGCCGGCCCGGCCAGTAGCGTCGACTCCGCCAAGTAAGACGCGGGCGGCCGTCCCTGACGAACGCTCGCACATCGGTAGCTCCGTCGCGCGCACCACGTCTGTGGACTCAACTCTGACGTCAGCTGACGCCTCGGCTGCATCTGACTCGTCATGTGCCAGCCGTTGCCGAACCAGCAGTGATACTTGCGGCGCTCAGCTCGACGGGTCGTCAACCCGAGATGCTCGGCCCGAACGAGCTTTCGAAATCTAGTTTGAGCGCAGCTATGCGGCAAGAGCACCGGATCCGTTGAGGGCGAGTTCGTGGAGACCGTCTGCGGCATCCCGGTGCGCACTGTGAGATCGCGATGCTGCGGCCACCCTACGGAGGGTCCCGGCTAGAACTCTCGAGCCTCGTCACGCCCGACCACGTGCCCGGATCGCCCACGGCGATGGCCAACGAGCTTGGCCTACGCAACGTGTCCTTCGAGGTCGGCGACCACGAAGCGACCGTCGACGCGGTGACTGCGGACGGATACGGGCTCGTCGGCGGCATCGGCAAGTACGAGAACAGCGTGCGGATGGCCTACCTGCGTGGGCCCGAAGGGATCATCGTGTCTCTGTTCGAGCAGATCGGCTAACCCGCGTGCCCGTTGCCCACGTGCGTCAAGCCGCGAGCGGTCTCAACAACACTTGCCGGCTACCACCGTTCGGCCAGCACCGCCTTCTTGACCTGGCCAACCGGGTTCGGGACCTGCCCCCACCGACGCGCCCATTGATGAAGGAAAGATGTGCAAGACCCAGCAACCCCTGATGCAGGGGCCTGAACGGTTCGCAGGAGGCAAGCCGCCCAGGTCTGAGACAGCTCGCACATTGCACGTATGCGTTCCTGTCCGTAGATCGATCGGTTACCGGTGACCGATCGGTCACTGAATG
>JBBRZQ010000314.1:0-3077 GCA_038236535.1 Actinomycetales bacterium | reverse complement strand
CGACGAATCCGCCGCACGCGCGGCCGTCACCGAAGTCACCGCCGAGTAACCGGCCACGAACTGGCGACACAACGAGCATCAGGCCGTCAGCATGACCACCAAGGCCCCGCCCCGAAACCCGGGACGGGGCCCTCGTCACGCCGCCACATCCGCAGCCACAATGACGCGATCATCCTCACCCAGCGTGGCGGCTAACAGCTGGTCGCGAGCCAGAACCACAGGACCGCCTGGATGACGCCTCCGACGAGGTCGCGGTTCTGCAGCTCCTCGGAGCGGGCCGCGGCCGACAGGGTGCTGGCCACGGTCCGCGCCTGCATGGGCGCGCGTCCTCATCCAGACGCCGGGCCCGAGCTTCAGGTGCGCGTGGGTTCTGCGAGGTAGAGGCCGTTCCCGTCGGAGTCGGTGAAGTAGGCGATCTTCAGTTGGCCCTCGTCCGACACCGGGCCGCGGAAGGTCACGCCACGCCGGCGCAGTATCGACACCACCTCGTCGATGGGCTGGTCGACCGCGAGCCCTACGGTGACCGCCCCCTCCGCCGCGGCCGAGGGGCTGCGCGGGCCGGCCGGGTGCAGGCCGATCTGGAACCCGTCGCCGGCGTCGATGCTGGCCCAATGATCGCCAGCCCGGAAGATCAGGCTCAGACCGAGGACCTCGGTGTAGAACGCCACGGCGCGGTCCATATCCGTCACGAAAATGGTCGCGTTGCCACCATGGATCATCCAGCAAGTGTCTTCCTGATCCCCGAGGATGCCAATGGGTCTCGCCGCCGTTCCTCGCTGGCTCCGAGCATGCGCAGTCGTGCCGGGACCGGGAAGTCGGTCAAGACCCCCACGGTGAGGACCGAGCTGTCGGCGGAGCCGCACGAGGGCGGCCCCTTCCCTGTGGGCTTCTGAGGGTCTGTTCACGGTGCGGGCTGCGGCGTATTCTGCTGGGTTGACAACCGCGGCGCGGCGGACCGGTCAGCGCCGGTCACCCCGGAGAGGTGCAACGCGATGAGGACAACAAGGATGTGGGTGCCCGCGGTAGTCCTGGCGTTGGCGGCTGGGACGGTGAGCCTGTCCGGTGTCCACTCGGCGAGCGCGGCGCCCGCGGGCGGCCAGGGTCACCTCGCGCTCAATTGTGAGTACAGCGGCGCGTGCGCGGAGGTCGCGAACTCGAGGGAGGTGTTCGGGCCGCACTACGTCGGGCACGACGAGCCGTCAGCGGTGTTCTACTCCGACACCCCGGGTGCCGGGAACCACGTCCGCTACCAGGTGGTCCTTCCGCGTGATCCGTCGCCCAGGAACCCCGCCGCGCCGGGGAAGTCGTACCAGTTCGAGCTGAACGGGGCGCTGTGGTTCGGGATGGCGATGTGCGACACCCAGTCCTACCCGGAACAGGTGTCCACGTGCACTCCGGACAGTGACAGCAACATCGTCGATCCGGCGGTCTCGCCGAAGCACCCGGGGACCGCGTTCACCGAGCTGCAGTTCTACCCGCCGGGCTGGGTGCCCTGGCCGACGTGGGCGGTCGCCGTCGGAGCGAGCGCGTGTGACCCGACCAAGTGGTGCGCCGCACTGAACATCTTCGGCCTGTCCGAGGACCCGGTGGCGGGCACCCTGCAGAACCCGGCCTGCGCCGCGCGGGTCGGGATCGAGTACGTCAACTTCGCCTTCGTCACCAAGACCGGCGCCAGCCACGCCCCGGCGAACCCCATCGACTCGACCCTGGCGACCTTCACCCCGGACCCGGCCAGAGACCTGTTCATGAACTCCGGCGACCGCCTCGAGGTCACCAAGCAGGACACCCCGGACGGCCTGCAGGTCGTCATCAACGACCGGACCACCGGCGCGACGGGCTCGATGACCGCCAGCCCCGCCAACGGGTTCGCCCAGATCAAGTACGACCCCGCGGGGACGAGCTGCACCGCGATCCCCTACGCCTTCCACCCGATGTACAGCACCTCCTCGCCGCAGACCAGGGTCATCTGGGCCGCGCACACCTACAACGTCGGGTTCTCCGACGAGATCGGGCACTTCGACACCTGCACCGGGCCCACATCCTTACCACCGAGCCCGTTCGGCCTGGACAGCGGCGGCAACCCCATCAGCTGCCCGGCCGGGAACCGGGAGCTGACCGGTGCCACCGACGGCGACGACAACTTCTGCTTCCCCGCCAGCCAGGCGCTGCGGATCAAGGTCACCGGGTGCACCGATACCAACACCGGCTTCGACGGCCTGGACTACCAGCCGGTGTGGCCGGACGGGAACCGGGCGCTGCATCCGACACCGATCACGTTCAGCCCGCCGCTGACCGGGCGGCGCTTCGACGTCGCCTACAGCAGCCTGGCGTTCGAGGCGGACCTGCCCCGGGTCGAGGGCACCTGTGACCGGGCCACCGGCGTCGGCTGCACCCTCATCCCCACCACCGACGCCGGAGCCCCGGCTGCGTTCTACCCCTTCTTCAGCCTCACCCGCGGCGAATGCCAGCTCGCGTTCGGCAACCACCTACCCGGATCCAGGACCGACTTCGGGCGCAACGCCCAGTACGGATCGCTCCTGTCCAGCACCTACCTCGCCTTCGGCGGCGGCGGCGCCACCATCGACCGGATCAACAACTTCCGCCAGATCATCCACAACCCCTGCACCGGAAAACACGACGGGTAAGCACAACACCCGACCACCCCGAGTTCAGCGGTCCCATCAACCGTGGGCGGGGCCATGGATCAGGCGGCTGTTGACGATGATCTCGTGCACTGCGAGGACGATGTCGCCCCCCCGGGCCCGGCCGGGGGTACCGGGTGATTCCCTGCAATGTGACACCGCCGAGCTTGACGCGGCACTGCGTGCGACCGCCACAGAAGACCCCCGGAGCCTCCAACTGGAAGTCACCCACGCCGTCGGGACCTACGTGCCCTGCGCGAAACCGAAGAGATCAAGACCGACTCAGAATCTTTAGGGTGCGGCTCCGATGGAGTGACTTACGTAGCGCGCGGGATGACGTCGTTGGGGTAGCAGGACTCGTGGACTCGTTGACGTTCTCGCTCGAGGTGGAAGCGCCAGTAGGCGTCGAAGTCGCCGTTGGTTGGCATGGCTCGT
>JBBRZQ010000313.1:0-3101 GCA_038236535.1 Actinomycetales bacterium | reverse complement strand
TCGACGAGGTCGCGGACTACGCCTCGCCGTTCGTGGACATGCCCGGCTGAGCATTCCTGGGTGAGGGCTGCCGGACGCCGGTCACCAGCTGGCCAGGACTCGGTGCCGGTCGGCGGCTGAGCGCTGTGAGATGGCCGCCAGGGGCACCAGCGCCTCGCACCCGTGGGGGACGTCCGGGTGGACGTGGAGCTCGGTGCTGACACCGGCCGCAGCGAGACGCTGTGCATAGCCGACGTCCTCGTCTCGGAAGATGTCCAGCTCGCCCACCTCGATGTATGCCGGCGTCAGGCCGGAGAAGTCCTCCAGCCTCGCGGCCGCACCGTAAGGCGACACGTCTCCACCCCCACGGCGTCACCTAGCAGGGCGCCTCAGCCGGTCGCATTGTCGTCGTAGGTCCATACCGCGAACTCCACCAGATCCGGGTCCGGGGTGGTGTTGCGGTCGTCCAGCATTGGGTAGATGAGGACCTGCTTGGCGATGGCCCAGCCCCCTTGGTAACGGGCATGGATCGCGAGGCTCGCGGCCACCCCGCCACCGCCGCTGTCTCCCATGATCGCGATGCGCGTCGGGTCGATGCCCAGCTCGGTTGCGTTGGCGGCCAGCCATCGGAGGCCGGCGTAGCAGTCGGTCACCGGTGTGGGAGCGGGGAACTCGGGCGCGTAGCGATACTCGACCGAAAGGAAGGGCACACCGGTTGCCGAGACATACCGTGCGACCGGGCCGTCGTAGAGGGACACGTTGCTGAGGATCATGCCCCCGCGTGTGCATAGAGGACCGCGGATCCCGGCGCCGACCCATCCTTGATATACCACCGAAGGAGCAGGGCGGCGCCTGGAACGTCACGTCTTGGGGGACGGGCAGCTGAGCGTGGACTGCGCCCTGCAGCGCCTCGACAAGCTAACGGCGGGTGGCGATGTCCCCAGCCGGCGGAAGGGGGGCGCCGCCCGCTGCGGCGAGGAGCGCGGCGAGGGGCGCGGCGAGTCCGGCGCCGAGTTCGGGATCCAGGGAGAAAGGGCATGGGGCCTCCTGTGTAGCAGCGGGGGGGTGCCGCGACCGACGGGTTCACGCCCCGTCTGTCCCCAGTCGCGCGGGCCCGCCTCTTGTGTGTCGGCAACCCGAGGTATGCGGCCGGAGGGCAGCGCGTCGCCAACCAGGGGGTTCTGCCGTCCCTTCGTGATGACCGGCGCCTTCCATTGCAGGCATACCGCGACGCCGATCGGGGCTCTTGCGTCGGTAGTCGGCCTCGACGCCGCCCTCAGTGTCGGCGCAGCCGGAGGCACGTGCTTCCAGCCTCTACGCCATGGACTCACTGTCGACGCCTGCCGCGGGATGTCCTCAATGGTGGCGGCTTTGGCCGTCTCGGTGATGCTCTCGAGGAAGGGAGCCGCCCTCTATACCTCCTCGGTCGTGACGGCATACGGAGGTCACCGCCAGCTCTCTCCCGTGTCCACATCAGGGCAAGTACACACGCAAGCGAACCTGAACGCTATCTACGGGTGCCATCGACAGCTCGCACGGTTGGAAGGCGGATTCGAAGCTTCACGGCAAGAAGCACCTATTTGACTGAGTAAGAGAATATTTGGGCATACTGAATGTGACTTAAGCCGTAGTGCCCATGGTCCCTGTCGCCAACGTGGATTGGACCGACACTGGAAGGGACGAGGACTAGCTCCCCCCGCCGGCCGCAGGATTGCCACCGCGGCCACCCACGTCACCAGTCGGCGGGGGACTGCGTCATGCCGGCGTGCTCTCGTGTCGCGCGAACCTAGGAACTGTTGTGCGCCCAAAAAGAGTCTCCGCCGCCTTGCTCACCGCCGCCCTCCTTGTGTTCTTCGGCGGTGCCACGCCCCAGGACGCCTGGGCTGCTCCCGTGCCCCCACCCCCGCAGACCAGCGCGAGCATCGAGCCGTTGTCAGGCTACGAGCCGGAGACGGTCTGTGACCCGACGAACAAGCCCGGAGCGATCCTCCTGGCCAACCTGCTGACGCGGACCTACGCCGGCACGACCGCCTCGATCAGCCGCCCCTGCGCGAGCGGTTCCAGCGAGCACTACGACGGCCGCGCCATCGACTGGATGACCACGATGCGGACGCCGACGGGCCTGGATCGCGGCAACACCCTGGTCGGCTGGATGCTGGCCACCGATGCCGCCGGCAACACGAACGCCAACGCTCGCCGGCTCGGCGTCATGTACATCATCTGGAACGACAAGATCTGGGCGGCCTACCGGCCCGCGGACGGCTGGCGACCCTACAGCACCTGCGCATCCTACCCGGAGGTCGCGTGGGACACGACCTGCCACCGTGACCACGTGCACACCTCGCTCAGCACCCTCGGCGCGACCGGGACCACGTCGTTCTGGGTGGGCCATGTGACCCTCGTCGCCTACCAGCTCGCCTACACCTCGACCCTGTACCAGCTTGTGAGTGGTGCGCCGGTCGCACTGACCTACGCCCAGTGGCACGACGCGGGCTTCCCCACGCCGCGTGCCAGCCCGACCGAGTATGTCAAGTACGCATGGACGCCGACCCTGTATGCCGTCACCCACTGGCCCGCGTGGGCGCAGCAGGACATCCTGACCTACGCACTGTGGCAGCGAGCCGGGTTCCCGACACCGCACAACGTCGCATGGGTCGCGGGCTCCTACGTCTACAAGTCGGCCAACGACCCCGCCGTCTTCGTCAGGGGACCTGACCGCGTCGTACACCACCTGACCTACGCCGAGTGGGTGGCGATGGGCATGCCGTCGCCGGCGATCATCTGAACAGCGCTGTGGCTGGGCCGTCCCCTCGCGGGGCGGCCCACCCTGCTCGGGAGGCTGCTCCGAGGGCTGAGAGACTCGCGGCATGCATCGCTTCTCAGCGTCCACGGAATCCGAGGCCGTGGTGGCCGCAGACCGCATGGCGATCTGGAAGGCCCTCACGGATCCCCACGTCCTGCCCGTCCTGACTCCGCTGCTGCGGCGGATCCAGACCGACGGCGACCTCTGGCGGTGGGAGCTGACCCGGTTCCCGGTCCTCGGCATGGTCGTCGACCCCACCTTCACCGAGCGGATGCGGTTCCGCGAGGGTGAGCGGATCGACTACGAGCACCAGCCACCC
>JBBRZQ010000312.1:0-3124 GCA_038236535.1 Actinomycetales bacterium | reverse complement strand
TCCCCTTTGAGGAGACTGACTGTGGCTCTTCCCCAGCTCACCCCTGAGCAGCGTGCCGAGGCTCTTGCTCAGTCTGCGGTCGCTCGACGTGAGCGGGCCGCAGTGAAGAACCGCCTGAAGTACGCGCAGGGTGCGCTGTCCGAGGTGATCGCCGATGGCAAGAGCAACGACATCGTCGGCAAGATGAAGGTCTCCGCGCTGCTGGAGTCCATGCCCGGTGTCGGTCGCGTCCGGGCTCGCCAGATCATGAGTGAGGTCGGCATCGCCGAGACCCGCCGGGTCCGTGGCCTCGGCACCAACCAGATCGCGGCCCTCCTTGCCCGCTTCGAAGAGGCCTGACCGGAACCATGCCAGGACCCACGAACCGGCTGGTCGTTCTGGCCGGTCCCACCGCCGTGGGGAAGGGAACCGTCGCGGCCCATGTGCGTGCCAACTTTCCTGACGTCTGGCTCTCGGTCTCGATGACCACACGCAAGCCACGTCCACGCGAGATCGACGGGAAGCACTATCACTTCGTTGACGACTCGCGGTTCGAGCGGATGCGCGAGGCGGGTGAGTTCCTGGAGTGGGCGCTCGTTCACGGGCGGGCAAAATATGGAACGCCGCGGGCTCCGGTCGACGAGGCGCTGGCTGCCGGCAGACCGGCGTTGCTCGAGATCGACCTGCAGGGTGCGCGTCAGGTGCGCGAGCGGATGCCCGAGTCGCTGTTCGTCTTCCTGGCGCCTCCGAGCTGGGAGGAGCTGGTCCGCCGGCTGGTCGGACGCGGCACCGAGTCCGAGGAGGAACGGGAGGCCAGGCTGGTGACTGCACGCCAGGAGCTGGCGGCCCAGAAGGAGTTCGATGTCACCATCGTGAACGACAATGTCCAGCGTGCCAGCGAAGAACTCGTATCATTGATAAGGGCGTGACCTATCTGCACGTCCCGTACGCTGCTGTATTCATGTCTTCACGCGCAAGTATCTTCACGAACTTGTCTTCACCACAGAATCGAGATTGACAGTGTCTGGAACGCAGGCTGCCCCCGAGGGCATCACCAACCCTCCGATAGACGACCTGCTCAAGGTGGCGGACTCCAAGTACGCCCTGGTCATCTACTCGGCCAAGCGCGCGCGTCAGATCAACGCGTACTACTCGCAGCTCTCCGAGGGCCTGCTGGAGTATGTCGGCCCGCTGGTCGAGACCAAGGTCAACGAGAAGCCGATGTCGATCGCGCTGCGTGAGATCAACGAGGGTCTGCTGACCTCCACGCCCACTGAGGGCTGAGCCGGCAGCCGGGCCGATGTCGCACGACTGCCGGCAGTGACACGGGATGGGGTGACAGGGCGGATGCCTCAGAAGGTCATTCTCGGGGTTAGCGGCGGGATCGCTGCCTACAAGGCCTGCTCGTTGCTGCGGTTGCTCACCGAGAGCGGTTATCACGTGACCGTGGTTCCGACGGCCGCCGCACTGAAGTTCGTCGGGGCAGCCACCTGGGCCGCGTTGTCCGGCAATCCGGTCTCCACAGATGTCTGGGCTGATGTGCACGAGGTGCCGCATGTGCGACTGGGCCAGCATGCTGACCTGGTCATCGTGGCCCCGGCGACGGCCGACCTGCTGGCCAGGGCCGCCCATGGGCTGGCCGACGACCTGCTCACCAACATCCTGCTGACCGCCCACTGTCCTGTGGTCCTCGCGCCGGCAATGCACACCGAGATGTGGGAGCACCCGGCCACCGTGGCAAATGTCGCGACCCTGAGGTCGCGCTCAGTCCGGGTGATCGACCCCGCCTCGGGGCGACTGACCGGCGCCGACACCGGCCAGGGCCGGTTGCCGGAGCCCGAAGAGATCTTCGCCGTATGCCGTGAGCTCCTGTCCGGGGGTCAGCAGGCCCCGTTGCCGGGCTCGCTGTCCGGCCGCCGGGTGGTCGTCAGCGCCGGCGGCACGCGCGAGCCGCTGGACCCGGTCCGTTTCCTGGGGAACCGCTCCTCGGGCAAGCAGGGGTATGCGATCGCCGGGGTGGCGGTGGCCCGTGGCGCAGAGGTCGTGCTGGTCTCAGCCAACGTGGCGTTGCCGGTCCCGGCCGGCGTGAGCCTGATCCAGGTCCAGACCGCGCTGGAGCTCGGTGAGGCTGTGGACAAGGCCGTTCAGGACTGTGACGTGGTCGTGATGGCAGCGGCTGTCGCTGACTACCGGCCGGCGCACTACGCAGACGTCAAGATCAAGAAGACCTTCGGGCTCGATGACAACGACGAGTCCGCCCCGACGATCCAGCTCGTTCGCAACCCGGACATCCTGGCCGGGCTGGTCAGGTCGAGGGGCCCGGCCGGCCTGCCGGTGATCGTGGGTTTCGCCGCCGAGACCGGTGACGGCGAGCGGACGGTCCTCGAGCTTGCCCGGGAGAAGTTCCTGCGCAAGGGCTGTGACGTGCTCGTGGCCAACGAGGTGGGCGTGGACAAGACGTTCGGGCAGGACACCAACACGGTTCACATCCTGCGCCGGGACATCGATGCGGTGACCCAAGCGGGCCCGGCCCCCAAGGAGAGCGTGGCCGCCACGCTGTGGGACGTTGTGCAGGAAGTCCTTTCTGCGGGATAGTCTCGTACGGTCTGAACAGTCAGCAGCCGCTGCAACCAAGGAGTACCCACGTGTCAGCACGCCTTTTCACGTCCGAGTCCGTCACCGAGGGTCACCCCGACAAGATCTGTGACCAGATCAGTGACGCGATCCTGGATGCGATGATCGCCCTTGACCCACAGAGCCGGGTGGCCGTGGAGACAATGGTCACCACCGGTCTGGTCCATGTCGCCGGTGAGGTGACCACGACGGGTTACGTCGACATCCCGCGGATCGTGCGAGATACTGTCCTGCGGATCGGCTACGACTCGTCCACCAAGGGCTTCGACGGCGAGTCCTGCGGCGTCTCGATCTCGATCGGCCAGCAGTCACCGGACATCGCCCAGGGCGTCGACACCGCGTACGAGAACCGCACCGGCGGCGTCGACCCGATGGACAAGCAGGGGGCGGGCGACCAGGGCCTCATGTTCGGCTACGCCTGCAAGGACACTCCCGAGCTGATGCCGCTGCCGATCCACCTGGCCCATCGTCTTGCAGAGCGGCTGTCGGCCGTCCGAAAGTCCGGCGAGGT
>JBBRZQ010000311.1:0-3193 GCA_038236535.1 Actinomycetales bacterium | reverse complement strand
GTCCCGCGCTGATGACTACTACCTGGGCGAGGGCACCGGCGTCGCGCAGCGTTACCTCGCCTCGCCAGAGGCGGGGGTACGTCATGGGGGAACGCTGAACGGCGACGCCTACGAGGCATGGGTCGCCGGGTACGACCCCGACACGGGTGCGCCCAAGGGCAGGTTGCGCTCCGACGCTGGGGCGGTGCGGTTCGTGGAGGTAGTGGTCAACGGACCCAAGTCGTGGTCGCTAGCCGCGGCCCTTCACCCTGACATCGCGGCCGCCTACGACAGCGCCCAAGACCGCGCCGCCCAACAGATCATCGGCTGGCTCGCCGAGCACGCGACCACCAGGGTCGGACCGCGAGGCCGGCAAGTCCAGGTTCCGGTGCAGGAAATCGAGGCCGCGGTGGTGCGGCACTACACCTCCCGGGCCGGTGACCCCCACCGGCACCTGCACCTACAGATCAACGCAAGGGTCCTCGCCGAGAACACCTGGCGCGGCCTGCACACGGTCGGGGTGCGGGACGCCCTGGGCGCCATCAACGGCATCGGCCACGCCGCAGTCATGTGCGACCCCGACTTCCGGGCAGCCCTTGCCGGCCGCGGGTTCACCCTCGACCACGAGTCGGGCGAGATCGTGCAACTGGCTGGGTTTGTCGGGCCATTCAGCGCCCGGGCCGCCCAGATAGGGCGCAACGTGGACCGCTACGAGGCCCAGTGGCGGGCCGCCCACCCGGGGGCCGAACCCGGCCCACGGTTACGGCGCTCATGGGACGCCCGCGCGTGGGCCCAAGACCGACCAGACAAGGTCGTCCCCACCGGCGGCGCCGACCTTGCCCAAAGGTGGGTCCAGGAACTGGCCGGCCTCGGCTACCACGACCCAGACCCCGCCCGGATCCCGGCCGAGGCTCCGGCGCCGGTCCGGGTCGGTTCGTTGGACCGCGATGCCGCAGTCGAGGTCGTGCTGACCCGGTTGGGGGCGGCGCGCTCAGGCTGGAACGCCGCCGATGTCCGCGGCCAGGTTGAACAGCTGATCGCCGCCAGCGGCATCATCGCCGGCGGCCCGGCCCGGTTGGAGCTGGCCGAAGACCTCACCGCCCGCGCCCTGGACCGGTGCGTGCCGTTGCTGGGCCGCGCTGGTGTTCCCGAACACATCAGAGCCTTGACATCCCAGCAGGTTTTGGACGTCGAGGCAGACCTGACCGCCCGGTTCATCGGCCGCGCCGCAGCGGGCGGTCGCGCCCTGACCGGGAACGTCCCCGCGACCGCCCACACTGATGAGGCCTTGGCGGGGGCGGGTTTGGCAGCAGCGGGTTTGGCCGCAGCGGGTTTGGGCTGGGAGGGGTTGGATGCGGGCCAGCGCCAGGTCGTCGCAGCGATGGCCGGCAACCACCGGCTGCTGGTCGTGGAGGGCGCGGCCGGCGCCGGGAAGACCACCACACTGGCGGCCACCCGAACCGCCTTGAACCGCCAGGGCCGGCGGCTGGTCGTGGTCACCCCGACGTTGAAAGCCGCCACGATCGCAACCCAGCAAGTGGGGGCGCCAGCGTTCTCCGCGGCGTGGCTGGCCCACCAACACGGCTACCGGTGGAACAGCGACGGGCAGTGGACCCGGCTGCGGGTCGGCGACCCCGACCCGCTCACCGGGCACAACTACACCGGCCCGGCCCCTGCCGCGGTGCTGACCAGCGGTGACCTGCTGCTTGTCGACGAAGCGGGGATGCTCGACCAGGACAGCGCCCGGGCCCTGATGGTGATCGCCGACACCCACCACGTACGGGTCGCTTTGGTCGGGGATCGCCACCAGCTGCCCGCGGTGGGACGCGGCGGGGTCCTGGACCTGGCCGCCCGCTGGGCTGACCCCGAAGCCTGCCTGACCTTGGAGGGGGTGCACCGGTTCGCCGACCCGGCCTACGCCCAGCTCAGCCTGTCCATGCGCACCGGCGCACCCAACAGCCCGGGCGTGGTGTTCGACGCCCTGCTCGCCCGCGGCGCAGTCCGCACCTACCCCACCGAAGCAGAACGCACCCAGGCCCTTTCGGCGATCGCCGCAGCCGCCACAGCCACCCGCACCACCGTAAGGAACAGGCATGCGGAGGGGGTTGGGGTATTGCTGGTGGCCGACACCCGCGAACAGGTGGCCGAGCTCAACGCCTCCATCCGCGACCGGCTCGTCGCCGACGGCCACGTCGACGACGCGATGGTGGTCACGACCTGGGCCGGCGAACGGATCGGGGTCGGAGACAACGTCGCGACCCGGCGCAACGACCGTGACGCCGATGTCGCCAACCGCGACACCTGGACCGTGACCGGCCTCCGCGCGGACGGTGGGCTGGTTGTTGCCGGGAGCAGCGGTCAGCGGGTCCTGCCCGCCGCCTACGTGCGCGACCACGTCGAGCTCGCCTACGCCAGCACCGTGTATGGCGCACAGGGAGCCACCACCGACGCCGCGCACCTGGTCGTGGGTGAACACACCGGCGCAGCCGGCGCGTATGTCGCGATGACCCGGGGCCGGGACAACAACACCGCCCACCTGGTCGCCGACACACTCCAGGAGGCCCGGAACCAGTGGATCGAGGTCTTCTCCCGGGACCGTGCCGACCTCGGCCCGGCCCACGCCGGCCGGCTCGCAGCCCAGGAAGCCGCCCAGTACGCCACCCACCGCCCCCAAGCCGTGGCCCTGGCCGATCTTCGGGACGCCTGGACCGAAGAACATGCCCTGGCCCAGGGCCTCGCGTCCGCCCGAGGCGAACGCGACCAGCTCGCCCAGGTCGTGCCCCTGCGCGCCCAACACGACGCGCAGGTCGCCGCCGGGCGCGCGACCTACGAGCAGGCACGCGCCCATGCCGCCCGGGCGGGTGAGCACGCCGACCAGCTGGGCGCAGTGGTCGGCAACGACACCTCCCAGCTGGCCGGCCGGCTCCACCAGGAATGGGACACCCAACGTCCTGCAACCAGAGCAGCCGCCCAGACCATCGGTGCAGGCACCGGCCGGCTCGGCCAACACCGCCGCGCGCTCCGGCGCGCCAGCCAACACCTCCAGGCGTGGGCCCAGCAGTGGCGTCCGATCGTGGCATCCCTGCCGGCCGACACCGGCCAGCTCGCGGTCCTCGCCGCTGGCTACGACGGCCCCAACCTGGGCCAGGCCATCACCGCCTACGCCCGGACCCTCGCTGAAGGTGCCCACCCCGACCACACACCCGCCCAAGCC
>JBBRZQ010000310.1:0-3257 GCA_038236535.1 Actinomycetales bacterium | reverse complement strand
GTTCGCCTTCGTCAACGCCATGGCGGCGGTGGACATCTCCCGGCTCGCCGAGGAGGTGGTGCTCTGGTCCACCAAGGAGTTCTCCTTCATCGCGCTGGACGATGCCTACTCCACCGGGTCGAGCATCATGCCGCAGAAGAAGAACCCCGACGTGGCCGAGCTGGCCCGCGGCAAGGCCGGACGACTGGTGGGGGACCTGGCCGGCCTGCTCACCACGCTCAAGGGGCTGCCGCTGGCCTACAACCGTGACCTGCAGGAGGACAAGGAGCCGGTGTTCGACGGGATCGACACCCTCGAGGTCCTGCTGCCCGCTTTCGCCGGGATGATCGCCACCATGCGGTTCAACACCGAGCGGCTCGAGTCGCTCGCGCCGCAGGGCTTCTCGCTGGCCACTGACATCGCCGAGTGGCTGGTCCGCCAGGGGGTGTCGTTCCGGCAGGCCCACGAGATCTCGGGTGCCTGCGTGCGCGAGTGCGAGGGCCGCGGGATCGAGCTGTGGGACCTGTCCGACGAGGACCTCGCCACGATCTCGACCCACCTGACGCCGGCCGTGCGCGGCGTACTGAGCGTCCGGGGATCGCTGGAGTCTCGCGTCTCCAAGGGAGGCACTGCCCCGGTGCGCGTTCGTGAGCAGCTCGACCTCGTGCGGGCACGCGTCCTGGAAGCGCGACTATTTGCGGTCAGGGGGCAGATCGCTGTCAGCTGATCTCAGAGCGGCCGGTCACGGCGACCGGCTTCCCCGTGGCTTCTTCGCCCGAAGCGTGCTCGAGGTGGCTCCGCAGCTGCTCGGGTGCACGGTCACCCATGCCGGCGTGACGGTCCGTCTCACCGAGGTCGAGGCGTATGACGGCGCGAACGACCCCGGGTCGCATGCCTTCCGGGGCCAGACCCCGCGCACCCGGGTGATGTTCGGTGAGCCGGGCGGCCTTTACGTGTACTTCACCTACGGGATGCACTGGTGTGCGAACCTGGTCTGCGGCTCGGCCGGCGCCGCCAGCGCGGTGCTGATGCGGGCCGGCGAGGTGGCTGACGGGCTGGACCTGGCCCGATCACGGAGGCCGGGGGTTGTCGACCGCGATCTGGCACGTGGCCCGGCCCGGCTGACCATCACCCTGGCCGTGGCCCGTGACCAGAACGGCATCGACACCATCTCGCCGGACAGCCCTCTGGTGGTTCGGGCGGCGGTCTCCTCGCCGCTTCCGTGGTCCCAGCCGGGGCGACCGCTGGAGGCTCGGGTGCGTAGCGGGCCCCGGGTCGGGGTCAGCGGTGCCGGTGGTGACGCCGCGAGATACCCCTGGCGTTTCTGGCTCGAGGGCGAGGCGTCGGTCTCGGACTACCGGGCCGCGAAGGTCCGTCCACCGAAACCGGCCGCGAGCATCGGCGACCCGTAGGGCAGTCTTGGGGTGACCATCTGGGCCATCGAAGGGAACGTACCGCCGTGAGCGACATCCTCGAAGAGCTGAAGTGGCGAGGCCTGGTGGCGCAGACCACCGACGAGCCGGCGCTGCGTGAGGCGCTCGGCTCCGGACCCGTCACCTTCTACTGCGGTTTCGACCCGACCGCGCCGAGCCTGCACATGGGCAACCTCGTCCAGCTGATCCTGATGCGTCACCTGCAGCGGGAGGGCCATCACCCGCTCTGCCTGGTGGGTGGTTCCACCGGCCTGATCGGCGACCCCAAGGCCACCTCCGAGCGCACCCTGAACTCCCCGGAGACGGTGGCTACCTGGGTAGCCCGGATCCAGGCTCAGGTGCAGCCGTTCCTGGACTTCGGAGGCGACAACCCGGCGGTCATGGTCAACAACCTTGACTGGACGGAGCCGATGTCCGCGCTGGACTTCCTGCGTGACATCGGCAGGCACTTCAGGGTCAACGCGATGATCAAGAAGGACGCCATCGCCACCCGCCTGGCCAGCGAGGACGGTATCTCCTACACCGAGTTCAGCTACCAGCTCCTGCAGGGTCTGGACTACCTGCACCTCTACCGCACCTACGGCTGCACCCTGCAGACCGGCGGCACCGACCAGTGGGGCAACCTGACCGCCGGGTCCGATCTGATCCACCGTGCTGAGCACGAGTCGGTTCACCTGATGACCACTCCTCTGGTGACCAAGGCTGACGGGGCCAAGTTCGGCAAGACCGAGGGCGGGACCGTCTGGCTCGACCCGGACATGACGTCGCCGTACGCCTTCTACCAGTTCTGGATCAACGCCGAGGACGCCTCGGTGATCGGGTACCTGAAGATCTTCACCGATCGCAGCCGCGCGGAGATCGAGGCGCTGGAGGTGTCCCTGGCGCAGACGCCCTTCAGGCGTGAGGCGCAGCGAACCCTTGCGGCTGACGTGACGACGCTGGTGCACGGCGCAACCGCCACGGCCGCTGTACAGGCCGCTAGCGAGGCGTTGTTCGGTAAGGGCGACCCAGCCGCCCTGGATGCCGGCACGCTGCGTGACGCGACCGCTGAGCTGCCGGGGGGAGAGGCCTCGCCCGGCGACTCGCTGGTCGACGCACTGGTCGCTACCGGCCTGGTGGACAGCCGTAACGCGGCCCGGAGGGTGATCGGGGACGGCGGAGTCTCTGTCAACAACATCAAGGTCAGTGACCTGGAGACGGTGCTGACCGAAGCCGACTTCTTGCACGGCCAGGTGGCCCTGGTACGCCGGGGACGCAAGTCTCTGGCTGCCGCACGCCGGGCTTCCTGAGCAGGCGGCGCCCACGGTCCGGCAGTAGCAGCCATGTCCGCCTCGGCAGGCCTGTGAGCAGCGCGTTTGTGTTTGCCGAAGGGACCCTCTAAAGTTCTGCACGTCAGCCCGACAGGGAGGAACGGACACCACTGCTGCTGGCGCGCAAGCGCCGCTCGAAGTGGCCGGTCCCGTGGGTTGTCTTCACATATGTCGCAGGTGTGGTTTCACCCCTGTAGTATGTGTGAGCCACCGAAAAGGGCGCCGGTTCAACCGGTGCCGCCGGGTTCCCGAAAGGGGATCATGGGACGGGCCTCAGCCTGTTACAGTGGTCACTCGCTCAACAACCTCGCACTATCGCAACGATCTTCGGATTGTTGCCCGATTATGTGAAAAGTTGTTTGGCAAGTATCGTTTTAGACGTAATAACGCGGGTTTGCCCCGATGCGACGCTGGAAGGTGTTGTGTGGGTGTGCGTCCGATTCTTGAGAACTCAACAGCGTGCCAAAAATCGATGCCAAGTTTGATCTCGGTTTGTTGGGGTGGCCTTCGGGTTGCTGTGGTGGATCGGGTTTTT
>JBBRZQ010000309.1:0-3263 GCA_038236535.1 Actinomycetales bacterium | reverse complement strand
TCGGTGGCCGCGAAGGCGATGCAGCATTTCGGGGAGCGGTGGGAGCACACGAAACCGGCCTCGTCGATGTCCGGCAACGGGGACACGTTCAACGCGCTGAGGTTCAAGCTCCACAACGCCAAGGACTGCCTGTACTGGATGGACGACTTCGCACCCACCAAGAGCTGGCTGGAGGCCCAGAAGCACCTCGAGGAGACCGCGAGGCTGATCCACAACCAGGAGGAACGCTCCAGGTCCAGCCGGGACGGGCTGTCCATCTCCGACGGCACCGGCCCACGGGCGAGCGGGCTGTGCACCAGCGAGGTCATGCCACGGCCCGGCTCGGCATCCGAGCGGATGCTCGTGGTGCCGATCTCGCGCGAGGACGTCGACAAGGACTTGCTGTTCCCGCTGGATGAGCCCCTGTCGCGGCATGGGCGCGCCCTGGTCATGGCCAGCTTCATCCAATGGCTGGCCGAGGACCTACCCACCCGCCTCGGCCGGTACATGCAGATCGCCGACGAGTACGCCGACCGGCTCACCGGCATGGGAGAGACGGTGCGGCAGGCCGCAGCGATCTCGCACGCCTGGACTGGGTGGGTCGCGCTCACCGACGCGCTGCTTGAGCGCGGCGCGGTCAGCGAGGTGGAGCGCAACACGCTACTGATCCGCGTCGACGAGGCGTTGCGGGAGGCAGGCAAGGCTGCCGTCGACGACGACATGCCCCGCACCACCGGAGCCAGGGTGCGCGAGCTCCTCGGGTATGCCCTGCGCCAGGGCATTGCCTACGTCGATGACGTCCGAAACGGCGACTGCCCGCCGTGGCCGATCGCAGGGCGCCTCGGATGGCGCCGGCAGGTCACCGAGGTCGACGGGCTGGGTTTGCCGGCGCGCAGCAAGCACGAGCGGCAGGGGCTGCGCCTGGGGTATGTCATGCACGACCCGGGGCCGCGGGACCGCGGACGGGTCCTGATGTGCGACTCCACGCAACTTGAGGCCGCGCTCAAGGCTGCGTCGGCGACGCAGGCGGAACAGCTGCAGATCGACCGGAACACCGCGATGCGTGCGCTGTTCGAGGACGGGGTACTCCTCGCCGACGAGTCCGAGGGCAAGACGCGGTTCACCACGAAGTGCCGGATCCACTGCGAGGACCGGACCGGGCGGATGGTCTCGCTGATGCTCGACCGGATCATCGGGGAGGACCTTGAGGACGACGGGGACGGAGATGGCCCTGACGGAGATGGCGGCTCCGGCGGCACCGATCAGCCTGCCGGTCCGAGTGGCCAAGGAGCCGGCATGGTTCCCGTTGCCCTGCCGGGGCTTTCCGAGCCAGACCCACAGCCGGTGGACGCTTCGCAGCAAGTCGCCGTAGCGTCGGAGCCCACCCAGGAGGAGACCTCGATGCGCCCACCGGAGTACGTGACACGACCTGTCACCGACCGAGACGGCGTCGTGGGCTGGACCACGCAGGTCGATGCCGACGATGCGACGACCTGCGTGGTCTGTGGGGTCCGCTGCGGGGTCCTGGTCGACGGGATCCGCGTCCACCCGCCCTGCTGGGAGACCAGCAGCGTTGCCGAGCGGTCGCCGGCCGCCGACCCGGCGCAGGACGCGCAGCCCATCGCGGCCAAGACCTCGCCGAGGGCCCAGGCGCGGACCGGGGATGGTTTCCGGGCCCCGGCCGCGGTCGTCGACGTCGACGGGATCTGGTGCTCGAACGGGGACCGGGTGGACCTGCCGGGGGAACTGCGGCACGTGGGGGACCTAGTCCGGTTGGCCTCGTGGCTCAGGCTCGGCACGCAGGTCACCAAGTACCTGACGGCCAGCGGGCAGATATGGGTGGGTGACCGGCTCGCGGAGACGATGGGCATCGACGTCACGGCCATCCGCGCGGCCACGGCCGCCGACCGGGAGAAGGTAGCCCGCGAGGTCACCGCAAGCTCGGCGGCCGTGAGCGACGCGATCGCGGCCGGCTACAGCTTGGGCGGGAAGACCCCGCCGGCGCTCGGCCGGTGGACGCGCGCCTGGCAGGGCTCGGAGAAGGCCGTGTGGGTGGTGCTCATGGCCGCGATGAGCACCGACAGCGCCGACGTTCCCCTGATGGCCGGCGAGCCCGATCATCCAACCCTCGCCCGACGGATCGGGCTTCTCGCGGACGCGCTAGGCCACCCGTACCAGCTGTCGGGATCCACCACCGGGCTGGACCTGATGACGGCCACACGGTGGAAGGACCGGGAGAAGCTGTTCCCGGTCGTCGACCCGATCGTGCCGGCGACGATGAACGTCGAGACGGACCTCTCCTGGAGCCGCAAACCCACCGCGGATGAGCTCGAGCACGAGTTCATCCACGCCTACGACCGGTCGGGGTCCTACCTCGCCGGCGTCTCCGGGCTGGAGCTCGGCGTCGGTACCCCCATCCACCACCCTGAGGGCACGCCCTTCGCAGCGAAGGTGCCGGGGTACTGGCGGATCGAGATCCCGGAGTCCGGGGACTGGCGCATGCCCAACCCGCTCGACCCGCGCGGCGTCAACGCCGGCAAGACCCGGTGGGTCACCACCCCCGGACTCGAGTTCGCCGTCGAGCAGGGCTATCAGCCCGCCATCGTCGAGGCGTACACCTGGGCCGAACGGGCCCGGATCTTCGACCCCTGGTACGAGCGGATCCGCGACGCCCGCTCCCAGCTCGACATCGACGACGTCGACAGCCAGATCGCCCGTGACCAGCTGAAGGCCATCTACGCCCCGACGATCGGCATGCTCGGATCGCAGATCCACATGGCAGGCCGGCCCGGGTTCGCCCCCGAGCGACGCCACATGATCGTCGCCAAGGCGAGGACGAACATCCTGCGGCGCGTCGCCAAGATCGGTCAGGACACCGACCGTTGGCCGGTGGCGATCATCGCCGACACCGTCCTGTACTCCTCGCCCGAGGCTGACCCCGTCACGGCGTGGCCGGGTGGGCCGGAGTGGCTGGGGCGCGCGCTCGGCCGCTACAAGGTGGAAGGCTCGGGCCGGCTGGTCGACCAGCTGGAGTTCCTGACCGGCGGCACGTACAAGGGCAAGGACGCCATCTTCGGCCGAGTCCGGGGCCGTGAGTGATGGCCGACAGCAGCGGGCTGCGCGGGCGGGTCTTCGCCGCCCTGACCGGCAACAACCAGGCAGACGTGTCCGGCAAGGGCGAGGATCTCAGCGGAATGCTGATGGCGATCGGGGGCCCCTCGTCACGGACCAGGTCGGGCATCGACCTGACCAAGGCCGCAGGTTCGCTGGGCGTGAGCAGACGC
>JBBRZQ010000308.1:0-3276 GCA_038236535.1 Actinomycetales bacterium | reverse complement strand
GGGAGCGTCGCGTGAGCGGCCTGCCGGGGATCGGGTCGACCTCCTACGACGTCGGCTCGGACATGGCGGTCCTCGCCGCGCAGTCCGCCGGGGTCTGCATCCGCCCGCACGTGCGAGTCGTCACCGACCTCCTGACCGGTGAGTCGACGTCGGTGCCGATCCCCTGCGGCTCCACCCGCGAGACGGTCTGCGGGCCGTGCGCGACCAAGGCGAAGCGGCTGCGGATGCACCAATGCCGCGAAGGGTGGCACCGCACCACCGACCCCCTCGACGACGAGCCGCTCGACGAAGCCGACGAGCCGGGCGCCCAGGTCGACGACGACCTCGACGGCCTCGTCGGCAGCGAGCAGGACGAGGACGAGCAGCTCGTCGACGAGACCGGCGATGAGCCGGCTGGGGGTGGGGGTCGTCGAGTGCGCTCGACCCGCCGGCTGGACGGGTTCCCCGACCTGCCCACCATCCCCATGGAGGCCCGGACCACCGGGCGGGCGTTCACCGACCCCGCCACCGGCGCCACCTACCGGCCCTCGATGTTCCTCACCCTGACCCTGCCGTCCTACGGCAAGGTCATCCCCGGCGCAGGTGTCCCCGTCGACCCGTCTCGCTACGACTACCGCCGGGCCGCCCTGGACGCGTTGCTGTGGCCGCGGTTGTTGGACCGGTTCTGGCAGAACCTGCGCCGCTGCGCCGGGTACAAGGTCCAGTACTTCTCCGCCATCGAAGCCCAACGCCGCCTCGCCCCGCACCTGCACGCCGCCGTCCGCGGCGCCATCCCCCGCCAGGTCATCAAGGCCGTGGTCGCGGCCAGCTACTACGCCGCGTGGTGGCCGCCGTTGGACCGGGTCGTCTACGACGGCGACCAGCTCCCGGTCTGGGACCAGCCGAGGCAGACGTACGTCGACCCCGTCACCGAGCGAGCACTCCCGACCTGGGACGAGGCGACAGCGGACCTGCACGAGCCGGCGCACGTGGTCCGGTTCGGGGCCCAGGTCGACATCAAGGGCCTCCTCGGCGGGACCGAGGACTCCGACCGGGCCGTGCGCTATCTGTGCAAGTACCTGACCAAGAACGTCGCCGACACCTACGCCGAACAGCATCCCCACGTCGGCGACCCGTACGAGCGGCACACCAACCGGCTGCACACCGAGACCCGGTGGCTGCCATGCTCCCCGAGCTGCGCGAACTGGCTGCGCTACGGGGTCACCCCCAAACACCCCGGCCCCGGCCTCGTGCCCGGGCAGTGCGTCTCACCCGGCCACGAGCGGGAGAACCTCGGCCTCGGCGGGCGCCGGGTCCTGGTCTCGCGGCAGTGGTCGGGCAAGACCCTGACCGAACACCGCGCCGACCGGCGCGCCGTCGTCGCCCAAGTCCTCGCCGCCGCCGGGATCGAGCCCGGCGACGTCGACCGCCTCGCCGCCGACCACACCCTGCCCGACGGCACCCCCCGGTTCGTCTGGGACGACGTCGAACCCGGCTCGCTCGACTACGTCGCCGTCATCGCCGCCTCCCTGCGCCAAGCCAACACCTGGCGCGGACAGTACGAACACGCCAAAACCATCGCCGCCCAACGCGGCTCACCACCGCCGCCACCTGTGCACGACCGTTCGGCAACCACACCAACCGCCGCCACCTGTGCACGACCGTTCGGCAACCACACCAACCGCCGCCACCGACGCGGCCTGAACCCAGGGAGGGAAGGCACATGGAACATCTGCTCAACATCGACGAGGCCGCCAAAGTCTTGGGAACCACTCCCCGGTTCCCGCGCCGACTCATCGCGGAGCGACGGATCCGCTTCGTGAGGGTGGGACGACACGTGCGCATCCCGGAGTCGGCTTTGGTCGAGTTCCTGGCTGCGGGTGTCGTCGAGCCCGTGGTTCGCCGGACCCACCGGCTGGTGGGGTGATGCCTCCGCGTCGACGGCGCCGCGACTTCGGGGCCGTCCGTCAGCTGCCCTCGGGCCGTTGGCAGGCGAGCTACCTTGCGGTCGACGGTCTGAGGCGGACGGCTCCGAGCACGTTCTCAACCAAGGCCGACGCCCACGCGTGGCTGACCGTCCGACAGTCAGAGTTACTCAAGGGCGACTGGATCGACCCAGACCTCGGACGGGTGGCCCTCGACGACTTCGCGACGCGCTGGATATCCGAACATCGGCTGAGCCCGAGAACCCGCGACCTCTACGAGGGGCTGCACCGGCTGCACATCCGCCCCTTTCTCGGGCCGGCGCAGCTCGGCGCGTTGACCACCGAGCGCGTCCGGGCGTGGCGCGCCGAACTCTTGACCTCTGGACGTTCAGAGGGCACGGTCGCCAAGGCCTACCGGCTGCTGCGCGCGGTACTGAACACGGCGGTCGATGACGGGCGGATCACGCGAAACCCGTGCCGGATCAAGGGTGCCGACACCAGCCACACCGCTGAGCGGCCGGTGGCGTCGGTAGTGCAGGTGTTCGCCTTGGCGGAGGCGGTCGGTCCTCAGTACCGGGCCTTCGTCATCACCGCTGCGTTGACCAGTCTTCGCTGGGGCGAGCTGATCGCATTGCGTCGACGCGACGTCGACCTGGAAGCAGGCGTTGCCTTTGTCCATCGGAGCCTGATCGAGCGCAAGGGTGGGCTGCAAGCCGGGCCCCCCAAGAACAACCGCGTCCGGATGGTGACGCTCCCCGACGTCCTCGCGTCGGAGCTGCGCAGTCACCTTCTCCTGGTGCCGGCAGGTGAAGAGGCATTGCTGTTCACAGGGGAACGGGGCGCGACACCGCGTCGGGGGAACTGGCGCGCCAACGTCGGCTGGCGCGATGCCGTCCGTGCCGCTGGTCTGCCCGAGGGATTCCATTTTCACGACTTGCGGCACACAGGCAACCACCTCGTTGCGCAGTCGGGTGCCTCGACCCGGGAGCTCATGCACCGCATGGGCCACTCGACGATGCGGGCTGCGCTGATCTACCAGCACGCCACCGAGTCACGATCCCGTGACCTCGCTGACCGGCTCGATGCCCTCGTGAAGGCTCACCGCGCCATGGCGGATGAGAGCCCGGATCAGAGGTCCTAGTTGCACGTTCGTTGCACGGGCCCCGAACAGAGCTGCGGAGACCGACGAAGCCAGAGGTGAGAAAAGGGGTCCTGACCTGCGGCTTTGGGTGTGGAGCGGGCGACGAGAATCGAACTCGCGTGTCCAGCTTGGGAAGCTGGCGCTCTACCATTGAGTTACGCCCGCACGGTCGCCTCGACGCCCACTCTGGCGGGCACCGCGGCAACGCGTCACGCAGCATAACGGATGGTG
>JBBRZQ010000307.1:0-3311 GCA_038236535.1 Actinomycetales bacterium | reverse complement strand
GCCGGGATAGCCCACACCGAACAAGCCCTGCTGGTGCACACTGTCGTCCTGCTCAATGCGTCCGCCCGGGCATCTGCCATCGACTCCGGTGACTTTGATCGCCAGATCCGTCCCAGGCTGGAGGGCGCCCAGGCCGCCTGGGGCGATGTCGCGGCGACCTGGCCCGCGCAGATGAGCACGCCGGCGCCACCGTCGATAGCCGGTGTGGAAGCTAGCGCCCAACTCCATCGTGCCCTCGACGAGATCACCCGCAACGGCAACGCCTGGGCCACCCCTGCTCAGCTCGCCGAGCGGGTGGACCTCGCCGAGGTGGTGGTACTCCTCCGCGACGTCGTCGAGGCCAGCGGCAGCCGTGCCGAACGGTTCGCGGAGCTGCCAGCCGAGCTCTCTCGCGCCGGCCACCTCCGCGCGCCGGCTCGACTACTCGCGGCCATGGAGCGCCACACCAACGGTCCCGAGTCCGAAACCGAAGGTGTTGTGCGCGCAACGGATGTCGCCAACAGGCGGATCGTCGCCGTCCAGCCCGAACAGGCCACTGTCGCCACAGCGACCGCGCGGCACTTGAGACAGCAGTTGACGTCTCTCACTGCGGCGTTGGAAACACTCCCGCTCGGCCCAAAGAGTGTGGCTGTCGTCAGGTCCGGTTCGAGCGCACAAGCGGCAGCGCGCGAGGTTCAGCCAGCAGGCCCGGCGCTTGCACAGGTCCATCCTGCCCGTCGCGCACCAACCCTTGACGCGAAGGCCATACGTTCGGCTGGTCGGGGATTCTGACCGACGAAACGCGGTGGTGGGCAACCGACCGCTACCAGGTGTTGTCAGTGAAAGGGAGCACATGATGACCAGTAACCGCCGCGGCAAGGCCGCGATCCGTGCCCGGCAGACCGCCACCGGGGTTCCATACATGGTGGCCCGCAGACAGGTCGCCGGGTCGATTCCGGTCGCCACGTCGGTTGGCGAGGTCGCCGCAAGGCTGGACATTCTTCCCCCACTGTCCGACTGGAACCGTCCGAGTTCCTGCCAGTTCTGGGCGGAAACGGCAGCACGGAACGGGCCACTGATTGCGCTGACCATTAGTCAGGGTAACCGGTGGTGGGAGTTGGACGATTTGGCCCGGGGTGTCGCCGGGGCGCTGCAGAGCCGGCCCGCAGAGGAGCGCGGCCTGTGGATGATGGGCCTGCACAGCAGGTACATCGTGACCAAGCGTGAACACCTGGACGGCATCGCGGCGGCCCTGGACGCCGCTGGCGAGCTATCGCGTCTGACCATTCGTGCGATGCCCGACGCGGCCAGCTGCGAGCACACCAGTTGCCAGCGGCGCCGGGGAGAGCCGCCAATCCCAGGCAAGGTGACGTCCCGTCCGTCCGCCTCGCGTCCCAGGCCAGGCTGGCGCTAGGACGGACGTCGAGCTTGGCCGAGGTGGTGGAACGACACCCGCAGCTGACCTCCTTCGGTATCGGCACCTTCAATCCGGGCAGCAAAACGACTGCGCAGCGCCATTTCGAACTCGCGGACGGCCGCACGCATCTGGTCGATCGGGAGGCGGCTGCACTGAAGATCGCCGACTGGCTGAGAGCGAACGTCGCACCGATCAGGACGCCCACGGTCAGTAGCTACCACATGAAGCACGAGGTGGAGAAGGCCATCGGCGAGTACGTGACCAACGGTGAGCTCATCGCCGCCGCTCTCATCGCCGGCTACGCCTTCAAGCACACAGACGGACTGAACCTACTGTTCGGAATGAGCAAGCGGGACGTGAAGCGGGTCGCCGACGTTGGACGGCCGGACCGGTAGTAGCGCGGTATCCGGGACCGTTAAAGGACGAAGACCGGACCCATTGGATCCAACCCCGTCGTCCGTTGGAGGATCCTCACCGAACAAGGACACACGCCCATCGCGGCATGGCGCTGATGCTCGATAAAGCCGACCCCTGGGCGGAAAACTCACGTCACACGCGGCTGCTAGATGATTGCCAACAGGATCGGTGTCTGGCCAGACTCGGTCCAGGTGTCCGGCGGAGGGCTCTTCACGCGGCTGCCCACCCCACTGGGGTGTGGCTCTCTTTCGGTCTGCAGTCCGTCGGGCACCGCAGGCGAGGCGTGGCTCGAAAGGGGACTGCCCAGCTCGTAGCAGCATTGCCCACCTCGCCGTCCCTAACCGTACGAGGTGAAGCAGGAGAACATGATGGCGAAGGTGATCATCGGGGTCGATCCCCACAAGCTGTCGGCCACGATCGAGGTCGTCGACAGCCGCGAGAAGCTGCTCGGCTCGGGCCGGTTCGCCACCGACCAGCCCGGGTACACCGCGATGCGGGCCTACGCAAAGGCGTGGCCGGAGCGGGTCTGGGCGGTCGAGGGCAGCAACGGCGCCGGCCGACCCCTGGCTCAGCGGCTGCTTGAGGCCGGCGAGCATGTGGTGGACGTCCCGGCCAAGCTCGCGGCCCGGGTCCGGCTTTTCGACACCGGACACAACCGCAAGACGCCCTCGATGCCCACTCCATCGCGATCGTCGCGGTCCGCACCAAGACCCTGCGTGTGCTGCGTCCCGATGGTGAGCTTGAGGCGCTGCGGATGCTGTGCGACCGCCGCGAGGAGCTCACCCGGCTCCGGGTCCAGACCGTGAACCGGCTTCAGCGGCTGCTGGCCGAGCTGGTCCCCCGGCCAGGCCAAGAAGGACCTCACCGCCTTGCAGGCCAGGGCAATTCTCGCCACCGTGCGCCCCCGCGACATCGCCGGCAAGACCCGGCGCAAGATCGCTGCCGAAGAGCTCGCCGACTGGTCGCGGTCGAGGCGAAGATGAAGAAGGCCACCGCCGAGCTCAAGGTCCTGGTCAAGGCCCGCGACTCACAGCTGATGGACCTGCCCGGTGTCGGACCCGTGGTCGCCGCCCGGACCCTGGCCGACGTCGGCGACATCGCCAGGTTCGCCAACCGCAACCGGTTCGCGTCCTGGACCGGCACCGCACCCCTGGACGCGTCCTCCGGTGAGCAGAACCGTCACCGGCTCTCCCGGGCCGGGAACCGCAGGATGAACCACATGATCCACATCGCCGCGATCAGCCAGATCCGCCTCGACACCGAAGGCCGGGCCTACTACCGGCGCAAGCAGGCCGCCGGGAAGACCAAGCTCGAAGCCCTGCGCTGCCTGAAGCGCAGGATCTCCGACGCCCTCTACCGCCAACTCCTCGCCGACGCCCAACAAGGCGCCGACACAAACTCGCCTGCAGCCGTTGACACGGGTCCGGGAGGGCACTGCGGGGCGACTCAAGAATCCAGCGCGGCCGACCTGCACCCGCTCGTCGGCACTTCGGATCAG
>JBBRZQ010000306.1:0-3320 GCA_038236535.1 Actinomycetales bacterium | reverse complement strand
GTGAGTGTCGTCAAGTGTTTTGGCCCCACTGTCTTCATGAATTTTGGCCCCGGGTTTCGGGTGGGTTCGGTGACTCACGAGTGGATGCGCGGGTGAAGTGCTGCTGTGCGCCTTGACGTGAGAGACCGAGTTGGGAGCCGATCGTTGACCAGGATGCTCCGCTTTGGCGGGCTCTGGTGATGGCGGTGGTCAGGGTGGCTTGGGCTGCGCCGGCCTGCTGGTGGGCAGTGCTAACCCAGCCCAGGACGTCGAACGGCGCGCTGGTGGGTAGCGGGATAGCGGGTTGGCCTTTGCCAAGGGTTGAGCGTGCCGCGTTGCAGGACGCGCACAGCGCGATGGCGCCGATCTGGATGGTCGCGGTCAGCGTGCACCGGGGTCGGCGGGTGGGGTCGTTGATGTAGTGACAGGGCAGGGCACTGTCAACAGGTTGTTGACAGTGCGAGCTGGTCACGACGGGGCCTTCTGAGCCGAGGTGTTGCCGCGTTTGGGTTTGGTGGTTTTGCTGGTTCGTAGGCGGTAGGACTGGGTGCCGGTCTCCAGGATGTGCGCGTTGAAGGTGACGCGGTCCACGATCGCGGCGACTAGACGTGGGTCTGGGAACACGGTTCCCCACTCGCTGAACGGCAAATTTGTTGCGATCGAAATCGACGCTCGTTCTTCCCGTTCGGTAATTATCTGGAAGAGGAGCTCGGCGCCGCGGGGGTCGATTCTCACATAGCCAAGCTCATCGAGGCAAAGTAAATCAAGTCGCCCGTAGCGGCCGACGACCCGGGACAGGACGCGGTCGTCGGCGGCTTCGACGAGCTCGTTGACCAGCTGGGCGGTAGTGACGTACCGGACCCGCCGGCCTTGCTCACACGCGGCCAATCCGAGTCCTATGAGCAGATGACTCTTGCCGGTACCTGAGTCGCCGAGCAGGACCACGGGCTCGCCGGCGTTCATGTACCCGCCGGCGGCGAGGTGTCCCAACGTCGCTGCGCTGATCGTCGGGACAGCGTCGACGTTGAAGTCCGCGAGGCGTTTGAGGCGGGGGAACTTCGCGTCGTTGATGCGCCGGGTGCGGCGCCGGTCGGTGCGGTCGTCGACCTCGGCGGACAGGACCTCGGCGAGGTATCCCAGGTGGGACTGGTGTTCGCGGGCTGCGATCTGCGACAGGCGGGTCGCTTCGGCGCGGACGGTCGGGAGGTGGAGCTCGTGGGCTGCGGCGCCGATCGCGGCTTGGGCTGCGGTGTCGGTGGTCATGTGGCTCTCCTTGTCGTCAGTAGCTGGTCGTAGTCGCTCAGCGTGGGGGCGGGACGGTCGTACCGGGTCAGGGGTGCGATCGGGATGACTGGGGCGACCTGGGCTGTTTGGGTGCGTCGGGCGTCGATCAGCAAGGCCTGGGGGTCCAGTGCGCCCGAGGCCACGGCGCGGTCCATCGCCTCGACCAATACCGCTGCGGGCAGGGTGCGGTGGGCCAGGAGGACCTCGACCAGGGCGCGGGTCCCGGCGCCGTCACCGCGAGCCTTACGCGCAGCGTCCCAATACCGTTGGTGTGTATTGGTAAACGTCCCAGCCACCTTGGCCTGAGCCAGTGCTGTGGCACCGGGTAGCCCGCCGGGTTTGGTTTTGAGTACTTCGAGGTAGTGGTCCAGGGTCAGGACCTCGACGTACCGGCCGAACGCCCGCTCATGGCTGGCGACCTGTTTGGGCCCGTCGAACACCTCGAGCGAACTGGCGGACAGCCGCACGGACAAGCGGCGGGCGACGTACCGGGCCGGCACGGAGTAGTAACACTGCCGCACGCTGATCCTGGCGCGTTTGTCGACGCGGGCGAGCAGCAGCAGGGCCGGGTCAAACGCCTCAGCAGGCAACGCCATCAACGCTGCCCGCTCGGCCTCGAAAGCTGCCCCGACTGTGGTCGGGCGGCCGGTGATCACTCGGGCGTCGTCGACCAGGTCGGCTGCGGCGATGTGTTCGTTGAGCTGGGCCAAGGAAGTGGTCTTGGGGACCGGGACCAGGTGGCAGCGACGGAACCGGCCGATCTCTCCCTCGACGCCGCCCTTCTCATGGGCACCCTTGATGCCGGGCTGGCAGAAGAACGACTCGAAACCGTAGTGCGACCTGAGCGCCACGAACCGTTCGGCCTCGTCGCGGTTGCGTCCTTTCAGGATCCGGGTGACCGCGGGCTTGAGGTTGTCGTAGCGGATCCGTGCCGGGACACCCCCAAAATGCTCAAAGGCCAGGACGTGGCCCCCCAGGAACGCCTCCTGAGCCTGGGTGCCGTACGAGACGTGGAACGCCCGCCCGGAGTGTGACAGCCGCATTACAAACATCCAGACCTTCACCAGTGCCCCGGCGATGGCGATGTAGAACTCCCCGAAGTCGACTTCCGCCTCCGCGCCAGGCTCATGGGACTGCGGGATGAACACCTCGGTGTGGACCAGGTCGAGCTCGACCCGGCGGCGGGCCACGTACCGAGAGACCGTCACCTCCGAGAGGGTCGCGCCGTGCTCGGCCACCAGCCGTTGCCATACCCGCCGGGCGGTGTGCCGCTGCTTACGCGGAGCATCCTTGTCCGCGATCAGCCAGGCGTCGATTACTGCCGCCCACTGGTCCGTCGCCGGCCGCGGCCTCGCCCCGTACTCCTTACGCGGCGGCGGAAGCGCGGACGCCAACGCCTGGCGCACCGCCCGCCGGTGGACCTTATGGCGTTCGGCCAGCTCCCGAATCGACAGGTGCTTACTGCGGCGATCGCGCCGTATCTGCTCGAATAGTTCCACTCGTGAACCCACCTGACTGACCTCCACGTCGACGACACTGACGTGAAAATCTGACTCCTGGGTGGGGCCAACATTCGTGACGACACGCCGCCCCACCCGGCAGCAGTATCGCCACCACCCTGGGGCCAAAATTCATGACGATAAACGGCCAAAGTGGGGCCAAATCAGGTGACCACACTCAGGCGCGGATGGTGCGCTCGGGTAGTTGATGAAAGACGTACTTAGCATTCGCTATGCCTGCGGATGACTTGGATGCCGATCCGGGCGTGGCTCGGTGTGCCGTTGACTCGGTCCAGTCACCGTCGAGGGGTGGTCGAGGTTGCACGGCGGTCACCACGACTGACTGCCAACGTTGACGTCGGAAACTAGACAAGATATGTTGTCTATGTGCGGATCGGTGAGCCAGCGCGTAAGCATGGTGTTACCGATGTGGACATCTGGCACGCGGTCCGCAACGCGATGCGGCGGGTCGTTGTGGATGAAGACCTGACGATGCTCATCGGACCAGCCTCCGACGGAGCATTACTGGAGATCGGCATCCTCGACATCGACGGAGAG
>JBBRZQ010000305.1:0-3353 GCA_038236535.1 Actinomycetales bacterium | reverse complement strand
CGCAGTAGGGCCACGACGAACGGGACGATGGAGATGACGCTCCACTCGTTGGACGAGGCGGCGCTCATGGTGAATGCCCATAGCGCGTAGGTGGTGACCAGCACCCCGGCTGACATGGTCCAGACGAACCGTAGGTAGGAGGGGGTGTAGCGCGCCAGGACTGGACGGATGGGCACACCGGTGTTCTGGGTCAGTCGGATCTCGGCGTACCGCTTGCCGGCGGCCATGAACAGCGACCCGAAGCCGGCCGCGATCAGGAACCACTGCGAGAGCTGGACATTGGTGGCGACGCCTCCGGCGATGGCTCGTAGCAGAAACCCGGACGCGACGCTGACCAGCTCGATGACCGGTTCGTGTTTCATGCCCAGGCAGTACCAGAGCTGGACCCCCTCGTAGATCGCGACGACCACGAGCAGCTGCCAGGTCAGCAGGGCTGAGATGGCCAGGGCGGCCGGCAGGAGCACTGCGGCCGCGGTCCAGGCTGCGCGCACCGACAGCTCCCCGGAGGCCACCGGGCGCAGGCGTTTCGTAGCGTGGCCGCGATCGACCTGAACATCCAGGGCGTCGTTGACCAGGTAGATCCCGGAAGCGGCCACGCTGAAGGCGATGAACGCGACGAGCATCGCCGCGAGGGCTTTTGGCTGGGTGACGACCCCTGCGGCGACCGGTGCGGTCAGGACCAGGACGTTCTTGACCCACTGGCGGGGCCGGCACGCCCGAAGCAGAACCGGCATCGGGGCCAGCCGTGGCTCACGCAACCTGCTCACGATCCCGACACCCCCCTGACGGGTGCGACCCAGCGACCCAACGCCGCGCCCAAGGCCGCGCCGGACAAGACGTCGCTCGGGTAATGAACCCCCAGGATGACGCGGCTGGCCATCATGGCCGGGATCGAGAACAGCGGCCAACGCCGGCGCAGCAGCCCGGAGTAGGCCACGGCGGCAGCGGTGGTCGAGGCGGCGTGGGCGGACGGGAAGCTCCAGTGGCTTGGCGTGGCCACCAGAACCTGTATCCGCGGGTCGGTGGGACGGTGGCGGCGCACTACCCGCTTGAGCACGATGCTCAGGCCGTGGGCGCCGACGACCGTCGCGGTGGCCCGAAGCCAGGGGCGCCGTTGGTCGGGGTCGAGCACCGCACCCAACAGGCCGGCCGCCGTCCAGGTCAGCGCATGCTCACCGGCATGGCTGCAGATCACCGCGCCGGCCCGAATTCGCGGGGATGCCGTCAGCGACTGGGCGCGGATCAGGGCCGCGACCTCGTGCTCCTGGACGCTCAACGGGCGCTGACCGCAACGAAGTCGCGCGAGGACGGCTGCAGATACCGGTAAGGGTTCGGGTGGGCGTCCTTGGTGAGCATGTGCGGGACGGCCACGCCGGCGCTGGGGTGGGTGTAGGTCATGAAGTTGGTCCAGGCCTTGTTGATGTCCAGCTCCATCGCGTCCACGGCTCCGGCGTCACGGACGATGTTGGCCAAGGTCGGCACCGACATCGAAGCCCCCACCACGAAGACCAGCGAACCGTCCTTGCGCACGCCCAGCGCGGAGCGCCACACGAAGGTGGTGTTGCCGACGGTCTTGCCCCAGGTCCGGGTGGTCGTGCTGTTCACGTCCGCTGAGATCTTGCCGCCCTCCACCAGCATGCCCAGGTTCTGGCGCACTGCGGCAACCTCAGGGCCGGGGGCGGCCCCGTTCCACTTGAGCACGTCGACGTGGCCGTCCTTGTAGACCACCATCGAGGCGGCACCCTGGCGAAGCGGCGACGCGCTCTGGCCGTCCTGCCAGTAGCCACCATTGTTGTCCTGCATCGTGAAGCCCGAGTTGAACGTCGCCAACAGGGCGTCTCGCCGAGAGGTCGGCACGTAGAACGGCTGGGACCAGCCAGAGCCGCCGGGCACGGAGTACCCCGGATGCAGGACCATGCTGACCAGCTTCTGGTCCAGCCAGG
Source organism: Actinomycetales bacterium (assembly GCA_038236535.1). Taxonomy (GTDB): domain Bacteria; phylum Actinomycetota; class Actinomycetes; order Actinomycetales; family Dermatophilaceae; genus UBA4719. The sequence goes on along the minus strand of JBBRZQ010000305.1, from coordinate 1,410 downwards.
CCACCCCGACCAGATAGCTGGTGTGCTGGCTGTCCGGACGAAGGAAAGCGGCCCGGATCGCGGGTCGGCCGTGGAGGCTGACCAGCGTCTGCCACACGCCCTCTTCAGGCAAGGCCGGTCGGGCCTGGACTGGGATGGGAGCCAGAGCGGTCAGGGTCGGCGTCTTTGGCGTTGAGGTGGCGCTGGCTGTGCGCGTCGGTCGGGGCGTAGAGACTTCGGGTATGCCGCCGGCGAGGCGCCCGCCAACCTTGGGCGGGTCGAGCTGGTACTGGATCTGCTCCAGCTCGTCGACCGCCCAACCCATCCCGTTGAACCGGGCCCACTCGGCCAGCTTCGCCGTCGTCGTGTCTGTGCCAGGGGCCATCAGCGCGCCACCAAGCGACCAGGTCAGCCAGACCAGCCAGACCAGCACCAGCACGCCAATACGGCGCGCCCAGAACCGGCGCCTGGTTGGCCGCTTGGTCCGGATACGGGCTCGGAGACGTCGGCTGTCCTCCGGAGGCGTCTCGGTTTGGTAGTCGCTTCGAGTCGTCATCCCTTACCCCCTTCTGTTCTCGGATCAACCCACAGGGAGGCTACTCCCGCCGCGCCGGTGGGATTCACAGATGCGCCGCGTCGATCGCGGACTGCAGCGACTGGAGGTAGCCGTCGCTGGTCACTGTTGCCCCCGAGACGGTGTCGATGCGGGCGCTCTGCTTCTGGATGACCTGTTGGTCCAGGACGGGCAGCGCATAACTGTTGATCTGTGCGTCATTTGAGGTGCCCTGGGGGTACTGCACGGCGCGGGCCCGTGTGATCTTGTGGTCATGCACCGTGATCTGGACCTGGACGGGTCCCCACTGGGTGTCAGCGACGCCACCGGTGTAGGTGGCCGACGGGGTCGGCTGGCTCGACCTGGACGCGGGGCTCGGACTGGGCGTCGAGGATCCGCTCTTCTTCCCTGACCTGGATGGCGTTGCTGAGCTGGGCGGGGCGGGTTGCTGAACGACGGGACTCGCCGCGGACGCGGTGTTGTTGGTCGACGTGTGATAACCGAAGATCAGCACCACGGCCGTGATCGTGGACAGGATGGCGGTGACGATGCGTCGCATGTTTTCCTTCGTGTCTCGTATGACGTGAAACGTTTCTCGTGTGCCGTGCACCCGATGCGCAGGTGGTCTGTTGTCTCTGGCTCAGTAGGTGAAGCGTTCGATGTGGACGTGGTTGGGTGGGACGCCGGCGCCGGTGGCGGCGGCTTCGGCGGCGTCCATCCACCCGGGGCTGCCGCAGATGTACACGTCGTGGCCGCTGATGTCGGGGACCAGCTGGCGCAGGGCCTGGACGTCACCGAGGTGGGCGGCGTGCTGGGGTAGCCAGCTGGGGCGTTTGGTTGCCCGGGGGCCGGCCACGACGAAGAACCGGGCCCCGCGG
>JBBRZQ010000304.1:0-3368 GCA_038236535.1 Actinomycetales bacterium | reverse complement strand
GGCTTTGGTGGTGATGGCGTCGATGACGTTGGCGATGGTGGCGCGTTCGTCGTCGGTGAGCCCGTCGAGGTCGGCTAGGCGGGCGTCGATGGGGCTGCTGGGCGCGTGGAGGGGCCGGCGGGGCGCGGTCTCGATGACGAGGTAGTCCACCGAGACATTGAAGGTCTCGGAGATGCGGATGACGGCCTCCAGGCCGGGGGCAACCTTGCCGTTCTCGTAGCGGGAGACCTGGCGGGCATCGGAGTCGATGCGCTCGGCGAGTTCGGCTTGGGACCAGCCGTGCTCGGTGCGCAGGGCCTTGAGTCGGTCGGGGTGGAACGCGCTTGGCATGGGCTGGCCTCCGGGGACGTCTCGTGAGACCCAGTGTGCTGCGTCAGTAACGGTCATGCTTGCCTCCGCTGGCCTGTCGCCTTGCGCTTGAATGCACTATATGGCATATGGTGTTGCCTCCGAGTGTAAGTCAAAGTTTCTTCAGGAGGTCGGGCGTGGCGCGGATCCCGGACGCTGAGCTGACCCGATTGAAGGCCGAGGTGTCGGTGCAGCGGCTGGTGGAGGGCTGCGGGGTCGAGTTGCGTCGCCAAGGCGCCGACTTCGTGGGTCGGTGTCCGTTCCATGACGACGGCACGCCGTCGTTGGTGGTCTCGCCGGTGAAGAACTTGTGGCATTGCTTGGGGGCGTGCCAGACCGGTGGTGGCCCGATTGACTGGGTGATGACCGCTCAGGGCGTGTCGTTTCGTCATGCGGTGGAGTTGTTGCGGGAGGACTCGGCGGCGTTGAGGGCGTTGGCGCCGGCTTCGCCGTTGTCGTCGGGTGGGCCGGTGGGGCGTTCGTCGGCGGGCAAGCTTGCTGGGTTGGTGGCGCCTGGCGCTGGTGATGGGCAGTTGTTGGCCGCGGTGCTGGGTTACTACGCGCAGACCCTGGCTGGTTCGCCGGAGGCGTTGGGGTTTTTGGCCCGGCGCCGGATTGACCACCCGGAGGCGATCGAGACGTTCAGGCTTGGTTTTGCGAACCGGACGTTGGGGTACCGGTTGCCGGGTTCACAGACCAGGGATGGGGTGGGGGTGCGGGCCCGGTTGCAGGCGTTGGGGATCTTGCGTCCCAGCGGCCATGAGCACTTCACCGGGTCTTTGGTCATCCCGGTGTTGGACGAGGCCGCCGTGGTGGGTGAGGTGTACGGCCGCAAGGTCGCCGAGCGTGGGTTGCGGGCGGGGACCCCGCGGCACCTGTACCTGCCGGGCCCGCACGCCGGTGTCTTCAACATCGGCGCCTTCAAGGACAGTGACGAGCTGGTGGTGTGTGAGTCGCTGATCGACGCGTTGAGTCTGTGGTGTGCGGGGTTTCGTCATGTGACCGCCGCCTATGGGGTGGGCGGGTGGACCCTTGAGCATCAGGGCGCGCTGGAGTTGCATGGGATCAGGCGGGTGTTGATTGCGTTCGATGCCGACCAGGCCGGGGATGGCGGCGCCAAGGCCCTGGCCGCCCAGCTGATGGGGTCGGGGGTGGAGTGTTTCCGGGTGGAGCTGCCCCGGGGGGCGGATGTCAACGACGTCGCTGTTGCGGCCACCGACCCGACGGCCGCGTTGGGCCGGCTGCTGCGTAAGGCCGCCTGGATGGGTACCGGCCCGACTCCCTCGCGCCGCGAGGTCGTCACGGTTCCCGCCTCCAGCGGGCGGGTTCTTTCCTTAGCCGCTGCTGGTGATCGGCTCACTGCGGGACCGGGTCCGGTGGGCGGATCCGTAGCTGCAGCAACAGGTTCGGTCGCGCAGACGGCACCGACCCCAGCTCCCGAACCGGAGCCCGAGCCGGCACCGGTGCTCGGGCCGGCACCGGTGGTGGAGCCGGGTTTGGCCTCGCCGGTCCCGCGCCCTGCCGGTGAGCCGGGGCCAGTGGTGGTGGATGCCCGGGAGCTGGTGGTGGTGTTGGGCAACCGGCGCTGGCGGGTCCGGGGCCTGGACAAGGTCACCAGCTTTGATGCGTTGCGGGTCAACGTGCTGGCCGCCCGCACCGACACGGCCGGGGTGGGGTTGGCCGGTGGCCGTTTTCATGTGGACACCCTGGACCTGTACTCCGCGCGGGCCCGGTCGGTGTTCCTGGCCGCGGCCGCCGGCGAGCTGCGGGTGGAGCCGGAGGTGGTCAAGTCCGACCTGGGCGCGGTGTTGCTGGCGTGCGAGACCCGGGTGGAGGAGGTGATCGCCGCGGCGCAGGCACCGAAGAAGGTCCAGCCCACGATCAGCGCCACCGAGCGTGCGGGCGCGTTGGACCTTCTTCGGGACCCGAACCTGATCGGGCGGATCGAGGCCGACTTCGCTGCGGTTGGGATGGTCGGTGAGGCCACGAACTGTCTGGTGGGGTATCTGGCTGCGGTGTCCCGCAAGCTCCCGTCCCCGTTGGCGGTGATCGTGCAGTCGACCTCGGCGGCGGGTAAGTCGGCGGTGATGGAGGCCGTTTTGGGGTTCGTCCCCGAAGAGGACCGGGTCTCGTTTTCGGCGATGACCGGGCAGTCGTTGTTCTATTTGGGTGAGTCGGACCTGGCGCACAAGGTCTTGTCGATCGCTGAGGAGGAGGGGGCCAGTCGGGCGACGTACGCGTTGAAGCTGCTGCAGTCCGAGGGCGAGCTGTCTATCGCCTCCACCGGCAAGGACACCGCCTCGGGCCGGTTGGTGACCCACACGTACAAGGTCACCGGGCCCACCGCGATCGTGTTGACGACCACGGCGATCGACATCGATGAGGAGCTGCTGAACCGGTGCCTGGTCCTGACCGTGGATGAGGACCGGGCACAGACCAAGGCGATCCATACCGCCCAGCGCCACGCCCAGACCCTGGCCGGCCTGACCCAGCGGACCCACCGTGAGCAGGTCGTGGCGTTGCACCGCAACGCCGGGCGCCTGCTGGAGCCGCTGGCGGTGGTCAACCCGTTCGCCGATGCCCTGACGTTCGCCGACGGGCGGACCAGGACCCGGCGCGACCACGGCAAGTACCTGGGGCTGATCGCGGCGGTCACGTTGCTGCACCAGCACCAGCGCCCTCGGCGGACCGCGACGGTCAGCGGGAAGCAGGTGTCCTATGTGGAGTCGACGCTGGCCGATATCGAGGTCGCGAACAGGCTTGCGCACCTGGTCCTGGGCCAGTCCCTGGACGAGCTGGCCCCACAGACCCGCCGCCTGCTTGGCGAGGTCCACGCCCACGTCGTGGCGGCCGCCCAACAGATGGCCGTGGACCCCTGCCTGGTGCGGTTCACCCGCCGCCAGCTACGCGAGCAGCTGGGCTGGGGCGATACCCAGCTGAAGGTCCACCTCGCCCGCCTGGTCGACCTCGAGCTGGTCCTGGCCCACCGGCTGGACTCCGGGGCGTACGGGTACGAGCTG
>JBBRZQ010000303.1:0-3372 GCA_038236535.1 Actinomycetales bacterium | reverse complement strand
AGGATCGCCTGCTGGACGGCGGCGGCGGAGTCGGAGCTGAAGCAGCCCTGCAGTCCGCAGACCTTGTACGCCAGGACGTAGGCGCCCGGCGCGACGCCGCTGATCGGGCCACGCTGGATGTCGAAGATCGGCGCGCTGGCCACGATGTTGCCGGCGGCGGTGCTCGTGGTGTGGGTCCCGTGTCCGTCGCTGTCCCGCGCCGACGTCGCGAAGGTCTCGCCGCCGACGACGGCGTTGTAGGTCGCGAGGAACGGGGCGCCGCCGATGACCTTGTGGTTGCAGCCGAACACGTCGTTCGCGGGAGTCAGCGGGTTGTCGCCGAAGACGCAGGGACGGGGTCGGCCGCTCGGCGCCGGTGGGGGCGTGCCCAGGGCGGGGTTGTCGGCGAAGGAGGGGTGCTCCGGCCAGATGCCGGTGTCGAGGTCGGCGAAGATGACCCCCTTGCCCGCGAGGGCCTGGCCGCCGACCTTGTTCCAGATCGTCGGGGCGCCGATGAACACCGGGGACTCGACCGTGGTGGCGTCCGGGTGCTGCAGGGTGTCGGCCTGCACTGCTGCGACGCCGGACAGCCCGAGGAGGGACTTGGCCTGGTTGGCTGGCAGCCGCACGGCGAGACCCCCGTAGACGGTGCGGACGCTCTTGCCGGCGACCGCCTTGGGCAGCCTCGCCGCGAGGCTGCTGCGGAAGTTGCGGTCGGCCTTGCCGGTGTAGGCGTCGTAGGCCTTCTCGGCGGCGGTCCCGCCCGTAAGGGCCTTCCCCGTCACCGTGGGGGACGTTGCGGCGAGGCCGGCGATGTCGCCGGTGTAGCTGGCCGCAGCGTCGTAGTCGAGCTTGACCATGACGTTGACCGGGGCCGAGTCCGTCCGCGCGAGGAGCCCCTGGTCGGACTGCGCGAGGCGACCCGTCGTCGACTTGGTCGCCGTGATGGTCGACGTGGGGCTTAGTGCCGTGGCCGTGAACCGGCCCGGACCCGGCGGACTCGACGAGGCGAAGGAAGTGGGGGTGGCCATCGCGGCCGCGAGGACCGCCGCCGACGCGGCGATCGTCACCCTCCAGAGCTGGGCCTGCTGGTTCATGTCCGGCACTCCGTCCCAAAGGCCCCGATGTGTCCGGGGCATGGCGCGGAATCTACCCGTGGTGATCGCGGCTGGCGAGAGGCAACGCCAACCCAATGCATCGGATCGGGCCCGGCGACGCGGACCCGGGCTCGCGCCACGATCGGTGTAGTGCGGGCCGCAGCGCCACGATTGTTCTCGGGCGCGCCGTGCCGCTGCACCGCGGAGCTACCAGACGAGCTCAAGATCATCCAGCGTGATGTGGCTGCCCGATGAGTCTGCGCACCTCGATGACCCCCCCTGCACCCATGTCTTGAGCCAGATCGCGTGCGACCAACGCGGGATGGGCGAGCGGCCAGCGCGCGAGGTTCGGTCGATACCGAACACCGGACAGCTGCCTGTGGGCAATCGTGCTCGCGATTCGAGGCTTGAGAGTGGATGAGTCGGTCGATACGCCGGGTTCTGTTCCGTGCCTCCGTTACCGGTGACGCGGCGACGGTCATCCATCTCGGCCGGCCATTGCTGGCCGACTCCAGCGCCCTACCCGCAGGCTCGGGCGGGCCGCCCTCGAACGCCTGCTGTCTGGGCTTGCTCCAGGTGGGGTTTGCCGAGCCGCCCCAGTCACCTGGGGCGCTGGTGGTCTCTTACACCACCGTTTCACCCTTACCGTCGCCCGGCCGGAGCCGTGCGACGGCGGTCTGTTCTCTGTGGCACTGTCCCGCGGATCACTCCGGGTGGCTGTTGGCCACCACCTTGCCCTGTGGAGCCCGGACGTTCCTCGGCAGAGACCCGAAGGTCCCTGACGCGACCGCCTGACCGACTCATCCGCCCCCAGCATAGGTGACCCGAGGCACCCGCCAGCCCGACGGCATACCATGGCCGACCCAAGAAGGGGTATGCCGTTCGCGGACGGCGTGCGACGCTGGTCACCTCAGCTTCGACCGGAGGTCCGCGGTGGACGGTGACATGCAGATCTGGCCGCAGGACGCGCCCGTCGGCGTGCCTGCTGCTCCGATGCCGCTGCCGCAGGACTGGCCACCGGGCGCGGGCCCGCTCACGCCGGGGTGGTACGCCAGCCCGGACGGGTCACGCACGCTGAGCTGGTGGACCGGCGCCCAGTGGAGCCGGACCCTGGCAACCCGGCCGGCGCCTCGTGACACGGTGCTGCGACCCCGCCCGGTGAGCGCGAGCCGCCCCAGCCGCCGTCGCAGCCTCCCGGCGACCCTGGGCCTGTCGCTGGGCCTCGGCCCGGCGGGAGCCGTCTACGCGAGCTGGCGCATCGGTGTGCCCATGGCCGGCGCGACCTGGCTCGCCGTGACGCAGTCCGCGGACCCCTACCCGGGGTTCACCTACGCCCTGATGCTCCCGATCAACATCGCGGTGGGGCTGCACCTGGCCTCCCGTCACAACGAGCGCGCCGACGACGCTGAGGCCCGCAGGGGGTGCGCCCTGGGTCGTCGAGCCGACCTTGGCGCGGCCTTGAGGAGGTACTAAGACCAAGGTCCAATTGCCGCGCCAGGCCGATGCAAACATGATCAGCCCTGTCACTGTTTGTCCCCCTGTTCGCGGAGGTCGTCGATGCTCGGCACACGGCCGTACGCACTCGGGCTACTCCCGGACGACTCGTGCCGGCAGGCCACCGTCAGCGCCACCGACCCCCGCTGGTGGGGCGTCACCGACGCCCTGGTGTCCTCCCTGGGCGGCCGCTGGCGTGAGGACGAGGGCTCCCTGGTCCTCGAGCTGGTCGGTCGCGGTGACAGCGACCACACCGCGCTCATCGGCCTGGGCGTGTGCCTGTGGCACATGGGCCGCGAGGTCGTCCTCGACACCGGTCACCTCGAGGAGGCGCACTCCGGGGTATTGGACCTCGTCGCCTCGCTCGTGAAGTACGGCCTCGTCGTGACCATCCGGCACCCATCCGCGCTCATGAGCCACGAGCTTTCTCTCCACGGTCTGCGCGGCGTCCCCGACGAGAGCGGCACCGAGCTGCGGGTGCTCCGAGCGGCGGCCCAGACCGAGCGCCGTCCCGTGCTTCGGCTCGTGAAGACGCCGCTCGCCGTCTAGCACACAGTTCTCCTGGCCCATCCAGACTCCCTGTTACCGTCACGTGATGGTCATTTGGGGCTATGGCGCCTGTGTCCCCCCCGTCCGATACTGAGCGTTGGGGGATGACGCAGGTCAACGGGGAATGTGGGGCTAGCGTGAGGGTTGCCGAGTTGATGCCGTCTGAGACCCGGCAGATCAGGGTGCTCGTGGTCGATGACCACCGCACTGTCGCAGATGCCGTGGCGCTGGCCATCGAGGGCGAGTCCGGGCT
>JBBRZQ010000302.1:0-3376 GCA_038236535.1 Actinomycetales bacterium | reverse complement strand
GGTCGGCCGGCTGGTCGCGCAGCGCCACATCATCGACGGCCGCAACGCCCTCGACCCGGTGCGGTGGCAGTCGGCCGGATGGGTCTACCGGGCGCCTGGCCGCCCGAACATCTGAGCTCGCAGGCGCCGGGCCGACCGACAACCCGGCGCTCCCCGGCATACCTGCGTTTCCAGGCATTTCGATGTCACACCGGCCCCATCCGCCCCCTCCGAACCTCGACTCCACCGATGCGCGCCAGGTCCATGGGATCCCATTGACCTGGCGCGCATCGGTGGAAGTGACCCCGGTCACCACTGGTTCGACTACATGGTCGCCGCGTTGTTGCCGACTCCCAGCCCCCACTCTTGGGACCCCGACATCGACGGCACTTTCGCCCGCTCGCGCAAGAACTGGATGCAACCCGGGGACCTCGCGGGACTCGCCGAACGGTGGCTTCAACTCGCCCGATGGGAACCAAAGGCGGTCGATGCCGTCATCAAGTTCGGCAAGAGCGCTCCAAGGAAATGGCAGACGTCGGTCGCGCTGGACTGGATCGAGACGATCATCGACGACCGCTACGACCTGATCGCGAACCGCCTCTACTACCTGGAGGAGTGGCTCAGCGAGCTTAGGAACGCCGGACTGATCCTTGATGAAGTGAAGAACCAGTATCACCGAATTGTCGACGGACTGGCCGCCGCTGGTGATCGAGCGGCTGTGAGACTCCAGCAGCTCGACGAATAGTTGCCCCATAGACACCGCCAGGACACCCGACCTGATTGCTGCCCGGTTGCCGGTCGTCCGCCCTCGCGAGCATCCGCTGCCAATGCTCAGGCTCGACCATCCGAGGTACGCCGGGTTGGTCGTGTGTGCGAGACGCCGATGTCGTGCTCACTCGCGTGCAGGCGCCGACTACGCCGCGGCCGCAGCCGCGGTACTCGCCGGCAACGGTCCGCGCAACCACACCTACGAGCTCGGCGGTGATGATGGCGCTCACCCTGGGCGAGTACGCCGAGACGCTCTCCGGCCTGGGCGGCGAGCCGATCGCCTACGTGGACGAGTCGCCGGCGGAGTACCAGGCCTTCCTCGAGTCAGTCGGCCTGCCCGAGCCGATCGCCCGCGTCATGGCCGACTCCGACGTCGCCGTCGAGCGCGGATACCTCCTGGTGGAGTCCGGCGACCTGGGCCGGCTGATCGGGAGGCCGACCACCGGACTCGCCGAGACGGCGCTCCCGATCGGTGCAGAAGTCGCCGCGCGCACCTCGACGCGCTCGTCGCGCGGACGCAAGGTCACCTCGTAGAGGTCGTCCCACCACCGCTGCCCATCCAACGCCACGAAGCCAGTCTGGCCCAGCGAGCGGTCGGCAAGACGCAATCACCTGGCCGCGTTCCGAGAGGTGCGTCTTATCGCCGCGAGTGCGGCCGCCCCTTCCGCCGCAAGTCCGCAGCTGGCGTCCGGCCGTAGCCTGACCGTGTGGCTTTACCTACCGACCCGGCAGCGGTTGCGAAGCGGAAGCGCATCGCGATCTGGCTGATGGTGGGCGGATTCGTCGCCGGAGCGATCGTTGCCTAGTTGACGTCCTCGCGTTGGTCGATGCTTGCCACAGCTGATCCGAGAGACCGCCCACCGCCAAAGGTCTAGGCGGCTGGTGCCGAACGGGTGTCTACGGGGCTGGCGTGATCGCTTCGGGCGGCCGTGAGCGGGTTCAGGGGGTGCTCGTCTCTTTCCAATCGTGATGGTGGCATTGGGTTCCGAGGCTGTTGCAGCCTGTTGGTGACGGTCGGTAGTGCCCTGTGGGCCGGCGATCGGTCCTCTGGGGTTCCCCGGGTGGGTCAGCTGGGGGCCATTGCCCATCCGGGCCCTGCTACCCGGGTGAGTCCGAGCACGCCGAACCGGGCCAGATTCGTTGCGGCTGCGAGGAGGGAGAAGTCGGCGGCGACTTTGGTCTGGCCGCGGACTCGGGCCCTCCTGCCGCCGTGCCGGCGGCGCATCAGGTGCCCGAGTTTGCGTTCGACCTTTGGTCGGGTGGCGCGGTACTCGGCCCGCCAGGCTGGATCCTGCTGGGTCGCGCGGGCCCGGGTCAGCTCGGCCTCGTAGCGGCCGATGCTGATGCTGCGCCCGGCCTTCGCGGTCGTGCACTGCGCCGCCAGCGGGCAACCAGTGCAGGCGCCGGCGAAGACCGCAGTGCCACCGCCGGCCTTGTCGGATTGGATCGGGACGGTGACATCGGCCGGGCAGGTCACGGTTGCGGCACCCAGGTCGATGGTGAACCGGTCCTTGGGGAACGGGCCCCCCGGCGCGGCCGGCGGTTGCACCTTGGTCATGATCTGCGCGCCGGCCGCCTCCAGCTTTTCTCCAGCAGCACCCCGGCGCCGTAGGCCGCGGCGCCGTATACCGCCAACGGCGCCTGAAGCTCGCCCTCGGTTGCGCTCTCGCCCTCGGTTGCGCTCTCGTTGTCCGCGGCGTCCGGGCCGTGCGCGGTGCTCGCCTGGTCGGACGGGGTGTCGCCGTCACCAGCCACATCCGCGGCCGGCAGGTCCTGGGTGGGCAGGTCCTGGGCGAGTAGGTCACCGGCCGAGGCTGCGTCACCGGCGTTGCCTGCGGTGACCGTGGTGGCGGTGATGATTTCGGAGTCCGGGTCGATGCCGATGTGGCCCTTGTACCCATCGAAGCCATGGGCGGCGCTCTTGTGGCCGTGCGGGGCCTGGGGGTCCACGGTGGAGATGACCCGGTCCTTGGCGACCCGGCGGGCTCCTATCGTGAACACCCCGTCGGTGCCTTGGTCGAGGTCTTGGCCGACCAGGGTCGCAAGCAACGTGCCCGCCTGGGTGACCAGCGCGTCGAGCTCACGCCCGTCCAGGACCCTCAGCAAGGCCATGGCGTCCTTGGCCAGGGCATCGACCAAGACCTTGCGGGCGGCCGGGTCGTCGTAGTCACAGACGGGTTTGCCCGCGGCCGCGTAGTCGTCGTCGCGGCCGATCACCGAGCGCAACCCGGCTTCCAGATCGGCGCCGGCAGCCTTGAACAGCCCGCGGATACCCGAGCGGATCAAGGTCACCGTGTCCATCGTGGCCACCGCGTCATACAACGGGGTCGAGTCCAAGACCCGTTTGCGCCCCACCAGCCCAGCCTTCTTCGCGGACTCCAGGGTCACCTCGAAGATCCGGTCAGGACGGGTCGAGGCGGCCAGGCGGGCCCGCATCTCGACCAGCACCATATGCACGAACCCCGGATAGTCGAAGCCCAAGCCGCCCGCGGCGTACTTCCACCGGGCGTCGAACGCGAACCGGTCCACGGCCTCCCGGTCGCTGCAGCCCACGATCCGCTGCAACACCATCACCACAGAAACGATCATCGGCGGCACCGACCGGCGCCCCACGTCGGTGAACAAGTCC
>JBBRZQ010000301.1:0-3407 GCA_038236535.1 Actinomycetales bacterium | reverse complement strand
TCGTGATCAGTCATGGTGAACCCCCTCCCCCGGGGTGACGCCGAGCTCGGCGCGGTTGGCGTGCAGCAGTGACTGGATCTCGGAGATCGCCGCACGAAGACTCCGGGGCAGGGACGCCGCCTCGAACTTCCGCGGCTGACTGGCACCACGGGACAGGACCTCGGCTGAGACCGGGTCCCACGCCAACGTGGCAGTGACCGGGACCTGAAGGACCTTGCTGACCTCGCGTGGGCCGTAGGGCTGGCCCTGACCCACCACCAGGACCCCGAGGTTGGCGGCGGCACCGGTGCGCTCGAACTCCTGACGGAGCGTGTCAGCCCACGACTTTGCACCGGCCAGCGCTGGCAGCGTGCTGCGCGTGACCAGAAGCGCCAGGTCGGCGGCGTGTACAAGCGGCTCAGGAGCCCCGCTGAGGCCAAGCCGGCCGGCGTCGACGATGACGTCCTGCCCGGTGCGTTCCAAGGCCCTCAGAGCGCCGGAGAGCGGCTCCCAGAGGGGAAGCAGGCTCCGAGCCTGGCTGTGCGATCTTGTGCCCGGCAGCAGCTGCACAGCGCTGTCCGGGATCGCCATGGTCACCGTGGGCAGATCCTCAGTCAGGGTGCCCTGCCGGTGGGACATGGCCAGGTCGATCAGGCCGGCGGTGTGAGTGACCTCACCCCGGAAATAGCCGGCGAGGATCCCCGACGCACCGGTGGGGTCGGCCTCGACGAGCAGGACCGGCCGCGGCCACGCCAACGCCAGACCAAGCGCAGCGGTTGTCACCCCAGGCGACCCGTTCGCGGAGGTGAGCGCGATGAGGGACATTCAGCGCTCCCGGCTGTCCAGGACGAGGGCGACCTTGCCGGTGGCTGCGCGGGCGGCGAGCTGGGCGGCGTCGGTGGCGGGAACGCTTACGTCGACGACGGTCTGCCCGCTGTCACCACTGGTGCGAACCTCGACCACGGTCGCCGTGATGGCCACCGGCTCGCCGGCCGCGACATCGCCCTGATCACCGGGCGTGGAGACGATGCGGACGTCATCACCGGTCTGCAGCTCGGTGGCCGGCATCATCGCGGGGGTCAGGCTGACGCCCACGATCGACATGCCCTTGGCCGGCAGGACGGCCGTCGCGAGGTCCTCCTGGGTCACCAGGCCGCCAGCGGCCAGGTCCATGGCTGCTCGCTTCCCGACAACGCTGTCCAGATCGGCAGCTGACATTGGCCTCAGGGCCGGGTCGACGCCGACCTGCGCCGTCATCAGGTCGTCCCGGGTGATCAGCTCGCCACGGTGAACGGTGGTGCGGACCGCGAGGACTTCCTGGGCGGAGCTGGTCGACGTGTACGCCCACACCGCCAGCAGCGCGCCCAAGCAGATGGCCGCAACGGATCCGGCAATGAGGATGGGTCGCCGCCGCAGCTTGGGCGGCGGGGCCAAGATTTCCCCCGGCGACGACGGTGCCGCGGCGTCCTTGGTGCGTCTGGATTTCCGGTTGGTCTCGGATGCGGTATCGAGTGACATCGTGAAGCTCCCCCTGGGTTGGTGGACGGGTCGGTCAGCTGGTGGGGCCGAAGTAGGCGGTCAGGGCCACGGTGATGAGGTGGCCGCGGGAACTGGCGGCGAGTTCGCCGACGAGCTCGTCAAGGGTGGCGAAGTCGGCCTCACGCATCCGGTAGTTCAGTGGCGTGAGTGGGCCGTCCCCGGCCCGTGATGTGCGCGACCGACGAGACTCGAACAGCGAACCGCCGGAGACCGATGCCGGGTGGATCAGGTCCTTGAGCCGCGGGTAGGTCTCCTCGATCGCGCGAATGATGATCTCCGCGTTGGACAGGCCTTCCGCGGCGTGTTTGGCCGCGATGGGCTCCACGAGCCAAACGGGGATGTGCACGTTGGAGGGCCGGACCCGCTGCTCGGGACCTTTGGTAGCCAGCGAAACGTCTAGGTCGTCCTGGGCGGGCTTAGTGACCGCCGCATCCCTACGCAGCGCCCGGCGACGCCGAGGGCTGGTCTTCCCCTCCGCAGCCGGCTGAACCGGATCGGGCGTGACGGCGGACTCCCCCGGAGTCTCCGGCGTAGGAGAGTCTGGGGCGCCCTGGGGTGCCGGCGTAGGCCGCCGACGACGAGGCGGCAGGCTGAGGCTGGCGACGTCTGGCAGGTCGTCGTCCTCGAAGTTCGCGAGCCGGCCGGGCTCGACCTCCCGTGCGGTCCCCTGGTTGGCTGTCATCGGGCCTGGCCTCCTGCCGCGGCGTCGTGCGCGTTCTCAGCTGCGGTGATCCGGTCGCAGATCTCCTGTGCGAGGTTCGTGTAGTCCCCAGCAAGTGAGTCGGCGGTGCCCGACAGCGCGGTGGGCAGCGCGATCACGTTGGACAGGTCGCCCTTGCGTCGAGCGGTCAGCGCATCGAGACGCTTAGCTGTGGAGGCCACGACGTCACGGGCGAGTTCGTGGGCCAGCTGACCTCGTGAGCGACAGTCGTGGGCAGCCGTCTCGGAGTGTCGGATGAACGTCTCGAGCAGGGGGACGCTCTCCCCCACCTCATCCAAGCGTGCCTTGGTGTTGCGCGCGACGCGCGTGGCGGTCGGGTTGTGCGCGGTGACGACCACACCTAGGTAGGTGAGCTCAGGGTTTACCTGGCGCGCACGACGGACACGGGGTCCGACGCCCTTGAGACCGTCCCAGCTGGCCTGGTCTGTCTTCGTTGGGATGAGCACCCAGCGAGCCGCGGCCAAGGCCATGTCCTGCAGCTCGCCGTTCCCTGGGGGGCAGTCCATGAAGATGAGGTCGTAGTCGTCTGCGACATCGGCGAGCCGGGCCGCGAACTCGGCTGCGACAGACCCTGCAGGCAGGTCCTCCGCGGTGGGCATCTTGGCCAGCTGGCCGAGCATCTCGAGGTTGCGGCCCCCGTAGATGAAGTCGAGCCCAGCGCGGACGTCCTTGACGATTGGCAGGGAGGAGCCCGACCAGACGGCATCGACCAGGCCCTTGCCGGCATCGTCGAGGTCGGGGTTGATGAGTCCCAGGTCCAGCTTCAGGTTGCCGCTGATGTCGAGGTCGATCGCGAGCACACGCATATTCCCCTTGGCGGCCAGGCAGCCGGCGACGTTCGCGACGATGCTCGTTTTCAGCACGCCGCCCTTGCCGTTGATGACCGCGACCACGCGCGACAGAGCGTCCAGGTCGGGTGCTTGGGGCTCGGACATTCGTCCCTCCATCATGCTCATGCCTACAGAAGGTGACGATCGGCTCGGGTCTGTGACACGTGCCTGGCAGTTGACCGTCGATTGACCGGCCACGGTAGCCGGACTGACCCTCTGTAGGCGGTCCAGTGTGGGTCCACTGTCCCCCAACACTCCATCTGTAGACGATCCATTGAGGGCGTGTTGGCAGTCAGTTACCAGTCTGTTGCCCATCTGTTTGCCCACTATGGCGCATT
>JBBRZQ010000300.1:0-3416 GCA_038236535.1 Actinomycetales bacterium | reverse complement strand
TGAACGCCTTCGCCCAAGCCGCAGGCGAGGCCACCCCTCACGCCGACACTGCCACCGGGCTCGGCTGGTAACAGGCACAGCCTCTCCACCGACTGATCCTGGCGTCGCCCCCAAGATCGTCGTCAGATCACTGGCACATCGGTCCCCTGGCGACCGTGACCACTGAAGGATCCCGCCCGATTCAGATTTCAACAGAAGGCAGGAACAAGATGACGAAGAGCCCCGGACACATCGTGGTCGGAGTCGACGGCTCCCCCAGCTCGTTGGACGCCCTGAAGTGGGCTGTCGGGCAGGGCGAGCTCACCGGCGCCTGCGTCCGGGCCGTGATCGCGTGGGACTACCCGGCCCTGTCCGGCGTGAACCCGAGGACCGTCCACGTTGACTGGCGTACAAAGGCACAGCAACCATCGATCTCGCGCTGCGCAGAGCCCTGAAGACGGAGACCAGTGAGGTCTCCTCGATGGTCATCGTGGGGCGCCCAGCCCAGGTCCTGGTCGAAGCCTCCGCCGGTGCGGACCTGCTCGTCGTCGGTAACCGCGGTCATGGTGGCTTCCCCGAGATGCTGCCCGGCTCAGTCAGAGAACAGGTCATCACCCACGCAACCTGCCCCGTCTTGGTGGCGTGCCGCGCCTCCGAAGCACCGACCACGGGTGCATCCACGTGAGTGGGACGTGGAACCCTGATCGGGGCACGACGACCGACTGGGTCCGTGTGTCAAAGCACTCGTCCCGGGCCAGGTACCTCCTGGTCGGGCTCATCTGCGCTGCTCTCGTTGTGGGCGTGGGGGTGTTCGTCGTCGTGCACGGCAAGTCGGCGGCCGCGACGCGACGCGAGCATGCCTCGGCGGCAGCGGCCACCTTTCTTCGAACGTGGACCAGTGGCAACCTGTCCGCACTGCCAGCCCAGACGGTGACCGGATCTGCCGCCGTGGCCCAGACTTACGCCTCCCTTGACGCCGCCCTCGACATCGCCGCCAAACCAGGCAGCACCACGGGCGCGACCCCAGCGTCGACGCCACCGGCGACAGTGCTACCCATCAAGGTCGAGCTCGGGGCACCCCTGGGGTCCGGTGAGCTCATCACCGTCCCGGCCACCATCACCATCACCATCCCTGGTCTGGGGCCCTGGCGATACCCCGTCAAACTCCACGTTCGAGCCTCCGGGGACCGGTCGCTCATCGACTGGTCACCGCAGGCCGTCTATCCCACCCTGAAGGCCGGCGACCACTTCCGGCTCACCAGGACCGTGCCCCGCCGCGCAGCAATCCTGGGATCTGACGGAAAGCCGCTGCCGGTCAGCGCCGATATCGGTGCTCTGACCGGCACGGTGGGACCCGCCAGCGCGACGCAGGCCAAGGCCGACCCGACCCTTCGCGTCGGCGAGCCCATCGGCCAGAGCGGACTCCAGGCCGCCAGCAACGCGATCCTGCGCGGACTGCCCTCTGGTGAGCTGAACGTGATCGACCCGGCCGGGCACACCGTAGCGACCCCGATCCGGTGGGCTGGCCGGGACTCCGCACCGGTGGCCAGCACGGTGAACCCCACGATGCAGGCGGCGGCCGCCCGGGCTCTGGCCAACACCGGCCATCCCTCAGCCCTGGTGGCCATCGACGCGCGCACCGGCGCCGTTCTTGCCGCCGCCTCAACCCCGGCCGGCTATCCCCGCGCACTACTGGGCCGCTACCCGCCAGGCAGCACGTTCAAGATGGTGACCCTCACCGCGGCCCTGATGGCGGGGCGGACGCTGGACTCGCCAACATCCTGCACTCCCACAGTCACCGTCAACGGTTATACGCTGCGCAACGCCGGCGGTGAGTCCTTCGGCACGATCCCCTTGAAGCAGGCCTTCGCCGTGTCCTGCAACACCTCGTTCGTCAAGGTGGCAGAGAGCCTGCCCGCCGGCACGCTCGAGGCGGCGGCCACGCTGCTCGGCTGCAACACCGGCCACGCACCGCTTCCGGTCCCCTCGTATGGCTGTTCCTACCCGGCCGGCGCCACCGGTACCGCCTACGCGGGATCAGCCATCGGTCAGGGGACGGTCCTGACAAGCCCGCTGGCGATTGCCTCCATCGCCGCTGCAGCCGCCTCCGGCACCTGGCACCAAACCCATCTCACCCCAGGCGCTTCGCCGGTCAGCCACCCGCTGCCGGCAGCCGTGGCTGCCGGGCTGCGGGAGGCGATGCGCGCCGTGGTCACCTCCGGAACCGCCACCGCGGCGGACCTGCCAGGCACCCCCGTCTTCGGCAAGACCGGGACCGCCGAGCACGGCACCGGGAAGAACCCGCCCACCCATGCCTGGTTCGCGGCGTTCCGCGGCGACATCGCCGTTGCCGTGCTCGTCGAGGATGCCGGGTTCGGTGCGACCGCTGCGCTACCGGTCGCCACCAGCTTCCTCACCGCGGTCACACACCGAACGCGCCGCCGACCATCCCACCGACCCCGATCGCGACGACGCCCCACAGACTGATGCGTCTCGGTGATCCCGACTCGGATCTCGTCACAGATACCCCTCTGCCTTGGCCGTGCCGGACTGTGCGGCTCGATGCACCGCTCACGACACGATGCCACTGCCGACGCTGATCGCTCGCGCCCCAGTGCTGTGGCACCCGCTGCCGGTGTCCGACAGGGATCCCCTATCGAACGCGCGGAATGCGCAATCGAAGGAACGAGTCTTCAAGCTCAGGTGACCAAACTCATCCGATCGGCTTGACCCTCGCTGCACGCATGTTTAGTATCCAAAACATGAGTTCAGTTACTGGCGATCCCGACCTCACCGCCCGGGCCAACATCCGCAACGCCGCGCTGCGCCTCTTCGCTGAGCGCGGGCCCGATGGCGTGACGGTGCGCGAGATCGCCGCCGCCGCCGGGGTGTCGCCAAGCCTGGTGGTCCACCACTTCGGGAGCAAGGACGGACTGCGGGCCGCGGTGGACGCCCACGCGGCCGAGTCCTTCGACGCGCTCTTCGCCGAGCTCGAAGGTCAGGACCTCGCCGTGATGATCGCCAGTGGCGAGGCCCCGACGTCGGTCGCCGAGGCGCTCGCCCAGGCGTTCCCGCACGGATCCCCATTGCCGGCCTACCTGCGCCGGCTGCTGCTCACTAACGACCCGGCCGGGGCCGCGCTCTTCGGTCGCTGGTATGCCGTCACACGCCGCCTGCTGGACGCCATGGTCGAGCTGGGTATCGCCCCACCCAGCCACGACCCGGCCGTCCGCGCAGCGTTCCTGCTGGCCAACGACCTCGCCCTGATCCTGCTGCGCAACCAGATCGCCGCCGCGATCGGCGACGATCCCCTGACCCCTGCCGGGCTGCAACGGTGGGCCAGGGAAGTCAGCGCCGTCTACCTCGAGGGCGCGTTCATCGACCCTGCGAAGGAGTCACTGTCATGACCGATGACACCACTGTGATCCGCGCCGAGG
>JBBRZQ010000299.1:0-3442 GCA_038236535.1 Actinomycetales bacterium | reverse complement strand
TCGCGGTGTTTGCGGATGGTCTTGGCGACCTTGACGAAGGAGGGTAGGCGGGAGCGGGTGGCCTTGGAGCACCACCGGTCGAGCAGCGTCGTGGTGTCGTCGGTGTCCAGGTCGCCGGCGAAGATGGCGCGGAACGCCTCCTATCCGTTAACCGGCCTTGGCGGACCGACACGCCACCGCCCCCGTCATCCCACGGGATGTTGCTTTGCGGCGGGACAGTGAGACCGGTGAGCGGCAGGAGAGTCCCATGCAGCTTCAGGTCATCCGCACCAACGGCGAGGTCCGGCTGTCCGGCGAGAGCCCCGGGCAGGACGTCGAGGCGGTCAACCGGTTCCTGACGCATCTGGTGGCCCGGGCGTTCTCCCCGGCGACCGTGCGCGCGTACGCGTTCGACCTGCTGAACTTCCTGCGGTTCTGCACCGCCCGGGGGTTGACGCTGGCCCAGGTCAACGCCACGGACTTGTTCGACTACCTGGACTGGCAGGCCCACCCGGTCAGCGGCGGGAACCAGCGTGTGGTCCGGATCGACACGCGAGCAGGCGCGGCGCCGGCGACGATGAACCGGCGGATCGCGGCCGTGCGCGCCCTGTTCACGTACCTGGCGATCTGCGGGGTGTGCGACCACAGCCCGGTGCCAGCCGCGCGTCGCTCCTCCGGGTTGCGGGCGACCCGCCGTGGGCTGCTCGGTCACCTCGACTCGGGCCGGCCGCGTCAGGGCGGCCGTCTGGTGCGCCAGCCACGTCGGCTGCCCGAGGCCCTGGACCCGGGCGACGTGACGGACTTCCTGTCCTCGCTGGGTACTCACCGGGACCGGGCGGTGGTCCTGGCGATGGTGCTGGGCGGGCTGCGTTGTGCCGAGGTTCGGGGTCTGCACCTGGCCGACGTCGACATGGGGATGCGACGTGTACGGGTGGTGGGCAAGGGAGGCAAGGAACGCGTCGTGCCGGTCGATGCCGCCTTCTTCGCCGAGTTCGCGGCCTACCTGCGCCAGGAGCGCCCGGCCGGCTGTGCCAGCCCGGAGTGCTTCGTCGTCCTGCGTGGCCCGACAGCCGGGCTGCCGCTGACCGAGGCCGGGCTGCGCAGCCTGTTCCGTACCCACCGGGTGTCCTCGGGGGCGACCCGGGTACGTCCGCACCGGCTGCGCCACACCTACGGCACCGAGCTCGCCGCGGCGGGGATGGACCTGCTCGTGCTGCGTGACCTGATGGGCCACGCCTCCCCGGAGACCACGGCCGGATACGTGCACCTGTCACCGCAAACCCTGGCCGACCAGTACGCGGCGGCTCGGGCGGTGAGCACCCGATGAGCACCGCCGCTGAGCTGCGAGCCGGACCCCACCTGGTGGGCGAGCTGCTGGACGCCTACACCGACCACTGCGATGACCTGGGACTGAGCGGCCCGGCCCGGGTCGACCGGCTCACCGGCGCAGGCCGCTTCCTGGCCGATCATCCCGACCTCGCCGCATGGATGAGGCGGCCCTTGCCGCTGCGCCTGACGGACCTCGCCCGCTGCCCGCTGGCCTGGCCGCTGATCAGCTTCGCGGTCCTCACCGGCCGGGTCAGGGTCGACTTCGACCTGCTCGCGGCCAAGCACGCCGGACGGTCCTTCGCCCCCGCGGTCGCCGCTATCTACCCACGCCAGGTGAGCATTCTGCGTGAGGCCGCCGCCAGGCTGGACTGGGCCAACAAGTGGACCGCCGCGGTGCTCGGGCACAGCCTGCCGTTGCTCGTCGCCACCACCGGATGCTCCCCGAACGCGTTGACCCAAGCGGACATCGAGGCGGTACGGGACGCGGTCCGCACCAGCCCGTACTACACCGCAGCGACGCGCCGGGCCAGGCTCAGCCACCTGCACAGCCTGGCGCGGCTGCTGTACGAGGCCCGGGTCCTTCCCGCTCCGCCGATCCACCGACGCGGGGACGGGCCGGGCAACCTGGAGTCCCGGCTGGCCGTGGTGGGCGCACCGGAGATCCGCCGCGTCCTGCTTGCCTACCTTCGGGCCAAGCAGGCGGTGGTCAAGGTGTCCTCGATCCGGAACCTGGCCAGCCACCTGGCCGCCTTCGGCGAGTTCCTCACCCGGGACTACCCGAACCTGGCCAGCCTGTCCGGGCTGGAACGCGAACACATCGAGGCGTACTGCCGCTACGTGCCGACCAGATGCTGGCGCGGGCAACGGGCCAGCGACCACCGGATCGGAGCCGCATCGGTCATCGCCGGGCTGATCGCGGTCCGCGGGTTCCTGGACGACATCGCCGCCTGGGGCTGGGCCGAGGCGCCCCCCCGAGCGCTGATGTACGCCTCCGACGTCCCACGCCCACCGCGCCAGCTGCCCCGTGCCCTGCCACCCGACGCCGACGCCGCCTTGATGAGCGCCGTCGCCCACTTGCCCGACCTGTTCGCCCGGGTCGGCCTGCTCGTGATGCGCGGAGCAGGGTTACGCATCGGGGAGCTGCTCGATCTCGAGCTCGACTGTGTCGTCGAGTACGGACCGACCGGACACTGGTTGCGGGTGCCGTTGGGCAAGCTCAACAGCGAACGCAGCATCCCCCTGGATGAGCACACCCTGGCCGCACTGACCCAGTGGAAGGACCAGCGAGGAACCCAACGCGCCCTGCCCCACCAGCGTGACGGGCGGATGGTCGACTTCCTGTTCGTCGAGCACGGTCGCCGACCAGGACACGCGCGGATCGAACGCGGCCTGGCCCAAGCCGTCCGAGCCGCCGGCCTCACCGGCCCCGACGGCGCGCACCTGCACGTCACACCCCACCAGCTGCGGCACTGCTACGCCACCGCGCTGGCGAACTCAGGCATGTCGATCCAAGGCCTCATGGCCCTGCTGGGACACACCACCCCCGAGATGACCCTGCGGTACGCCACCCTCGCCTCACCGACCTTGCGCAACGCCTACGAGACGGCAATGGGCCGGATGCGGCCACGGCTGCCGATCGCCCCGGTCGGCAGACCCATCGTCCCGGACCGCGTGCAGTGGCTCGCCTCGGAGATGCTGAAAACCCGTGTGGCACACGGCTACTGTTCCCGCGAGCTCGCCGCCGAAGCCTGCCCGTACGCCAACATCTGCGAGACCTGCGAGAACTTCCTACCAGCAGAAGAGTTCCTCCCGGCCCTGCACGCGCAGATCGCCGACGTCGCCACCCTGCGCGAGGACGCCGCCGCCCGTGGCTGGGACTCCGAGGTCGCCCGCCACCAGCGGGTCATCGACAGCCTCGAGAAGCACCTGCACCAACTCAAAAACACCCCCTGACCAACGACACGACGCTTGACCCGGACGCCAAGGCCGGTTAATTCAGGCTGTAGGCGCGCCATACGTCCCCGCCGCGGGCGCGTAGCTGGCGCAGGGTCGCGGACTGGTCGTCGGTGAGGTTCTCGGGTCGTTTGAGCAAGGCCCAGCGGGCGCCCTTGAACCTCTTCGCCGCGTCTTGGTC
>JBBRZQ010000298.1:0-3457 GCA_038236535.1 Actinomycetales bacterium | reverse complement strand
TCGCTTCCCACAGGACGAAGACCACGACGCCATCAACGAAGTCGCCGCCCGCTCGGCAGCTAAGTCCGGATGGGTCCCCGGATTCATCGATTACCTCTACGTGTCGATCACCAATTCCTCGGCCTTTAGCCCCACGGACACCATGCCGTTATCGCCCCGAGCCAAACTGCTGATGGCAGGCGAGTCGGTGTCGGCCCTCATGCTCTCGGTCCTCGTCATCTCCCGGGGCATCAGCCTGCTCAAATAAAGGTGGCGTGGGCACCGCGCACGAAGGAAGCAGGGCGTTAGGGCATGTGCCGCTCACCGATCGGCGAGCGGGAAAGATCCAAATCCCGCGGCTCGCGCCGTATGACGTCTCATGGGCAGGTCCTCAAGGGATCGGTCTGTCGGTGATCGGCCGTATGTTCAGGGTCGGACCGAGGCGGGGCATGGGCTAGCGAGGAGTTGCGGTGAAGATCGACGAGAAGATCGCCCTCATCACGGGCGCCGGTGCAGGTCTTGGCCGTGAGTTGGCAAAGGGATTCGCTCGTGCCGGAGCGCACGTCCTGATCGCTGACATCGATGCTGGTGCAGCGGAAGACGTGGCCGCTCTGGTGCGCGCCGAGGGCCGATACGCCTGGCCCGTGCTGGTCGACCTGTGCGACGACCAACAGGTCGAGGCGCTGGTGGCCAAGGCTGAGGAGCTCGGCGGCCCCCACATCCTCGTGAACAACGCCGGCGGCTGGGGCACCGGAGACCACCAGTTCCCGCTCTCGCCTCGCGCCGAATGGAACGCAGTCCTGGACCTCAATCTGCGCGCGCCGATGCTGCTGACCCAGCTCTGTCTCGAGCCGATGCGGCGCACCGGCGGTGGAGTCGTGATCAACATCGCCTCCAGCGGCGGCATCGGATACGCCGCCTATGGCTCACCGGAGTACGGCGCCACCAAGGCCGCCCTGATCCGACTGACCGCATGCCTCGCAGGGCTGCCCGCTACCCACGGCGTCCGAGCAGCATGCGTTGTCCCGGACTGGATCGGCCTGGATCGCGCTCACGAGCAGCTCGCGGCGATGCCCGCACAGGAACACTCAGCCACCCCGCCCCTGATCCCACCTGAGGATGTCGTCGACGCTGTTCTTGACCTCGTCCGTGACGACACCCGATCCGGCAGCGTCGTCGAGTTGTGGGGCGGCGAGCGACCTCATTTCGTGCCCTCAACGCAGAGACGCGTGCGCTAGTTCCGCAAGACCAAAGCCGAACGCGCACCCGAGGCTGATGTGAGGACGTGTGCACGGGGGAGAATGCTGGGGTGAACGTGTTGGATGGCCCTGCGCAGGATCTGGATGCGGCGCACCAGGAGCCGGGGTGGGTGGCGTCCGCCCACGCCGTGGCTACCTGCGCCGAGGCGTGCCTAGGGTCTGCCCTGGTCGGCGTGTACGTGCACGGCTCGGCTGCGCTCGGCGGATGGCTGGCCCACGTCAGCGATCTCGACATCTTGGTCGTCACTGACGGCCCGGCAACCCGTGGCGTGCTGGTGCCCTTCGGGGAGGAGATCAGTGGACTCGCCCGATCTGGCCCTGCCTCCGGCATCGAGCTCTCGGTGATCGACCGCGAGCTCGCCCGTGATCCGAGGGCGCCGTGGAACTATCTACTGCACGCCGCCGCGCCCTGCGATCCGCGCTCATCGACGCGGGTCGTTTTCGATGGCGGCGCGGGGGACCCAGACCTGTTGATGCACATCGCTGTGACCAGGGCGGCCGGTGTCCCGGTCCGAGGGCCCGACCCTGCTGATCTGTTCGGCGACGCAGCCCGCCACAGCGTCCTGCGTTACCTCGCCTCCGAGCTTGAATGGGCTCTGCGCGAGGCGCCGGAGACGTACGCCGTCCTCAACGCCTGTCGAGCGTTGGCCTATCTGGAGGATGGCCTCATCGTGTCCAAGGTGGCAGGCGGCGTCTCGGGAGTCGCGCGGCTGCCGCAGCACCAGGGGCTCATCGCACGAGCGCTGGAAGAGCAGCGACGCGGCCTGCCCTCTCGGGATGCAGGTGAAGAGGCACGCGAACTCGTCATAGCCGTCGTTGGTGAGCTGCGAACTGGCGCTGACGGGTCGACCAAGCCCACGTACTCATCTCGAGCCACGAGAGTTCGCCCCCAATAGCCAGTGAACGGTGACCGGTAGCCCATCCCTCCGCGGTGACGGCCACGGGGGAATAAGGGCTACGACTCGTGCCGCTGGCCGTTCCTCTCGCGGACATCGTCGTGAGCTCACCTATGGCTAGGGTTGGTGGGGTGAGTACGCACGTCCGAGTAGCCACCTCCAACGATGCTCAGACCATCGCCGAGATCCACGTGGCCTCGTGGCAAGAGTGCTCGGACGCTGACCCGAACCCGAGCCCACCCAGCTCTGTCCGACGGCACCTGCCGACGGCCCACCTGCGGACCAAGGAGAACACGAAGCATGACTGACGCACGAGAGACCGTGAGCGCGGCGGACGCCCCGCTCGCGGTCGGACCCTACTCGCACGCCGTCCGGGCGGGACACCTGGTGTGCCTGTCGGGCCAGGCCCCGCTCGACCCCGCAACCGGGAAGCTCGTCGAAGGCGACGTCGCGACGCAGACCGAGCGCGTGTTCGCCAACCTCTCGGCGGTGCTCACCGCAGCCGGACTCACGTTCGACCACGTCGTGAAGGCGAACGTCTACCTGACCGACCTCTCCGACTTCGCCGCCATGAACGAGGTGTACGCCCACGTGTTCTCCGAGCCGTACCCCGCCCGCACCACGGTGGCGGTGGCAGGGCTTCCACTGGGGGCCCAGGTCGAGATCGAACTCGTCGCTCGGGCCTGACAAACGACGACCACGGACCACCCGCGAGCATCAGGAGAAGACCATGCGCCAGGACCTGCGAGCGACCCTGCGAGCGGCGGCCGCCGGTGCAGGGCCGGCACTGCGGCAAGGACTGTGGCTGACCTTCCTCGGCCCATACGGCCTGGAGGTCGCCGCCTCCGGCGGAGCTGACTGGCTGGGCGTCGATCTGCAGCACGGTGACCTGGACGTCAGCGACGTCCCCGGGCTGTTGCGCGTCGCCGAGCGGGCCGCCCTTCCCATGCTGACCCGGATGCCGTCCCATGACCCCGCACTCCTGGGCCGCGTCCTCGACGCCGGGGTGAGCGGCGTCATCGTCCCCATGGTGGACTCGGCCGACCAGGCCGTCGCCCTCGTCTCGGCATGCCTGCCTCCCCCGGCCGGTTCCCGCAGCACCGGGGGGTGCCGCCGGACCCTCGGAGTGACGGGCGACCCCGACCCACAACTGCTGCTGCCCATGGTGGAGACCGCAGCAGGCCTAAAGCACGCCGCCGAGATCCTCGCGGTAACAGGGGTGGACGGGGTGTTCTTCGGACCGTACGACCTGTCGATCTCGGCCGGCTTTCCCGGCCCGTCATCGCCGCAGACCATCACCGCGCTGCGGGACGTCATCCACCT
>JBBRZQ010000297.1:0-3466 GCA_038236535.1 Actinomycetales bacterium | reverse complement strand
CAGGTCGCCACCGGCATCAGACGCCGGGCCACCACCGCACGCTTGACGAAGCAGAAACGCATCAGCGCAGACACCTGCGCCAAGTACCTGACCAGCAAGACCGCCTACCTGGACTACCCCACCGCCCTCGCCGCGGGATGGCCCATCGCCAGTGGCGTCATCGAAGGGACCTGCCGCTACCTCGTGGCCGACCGAATGGACATCACCGGAGCCCGCTGGAGCGTCAACGGAGCCGAAGCGGTCCTCAAACTACGGGCCGTCCGCGCCAACGACGACTTCGACGAATACTGGAAATTCCACCTCAACAACGAACGACACCGAGTCCACGAAACCCGCTACGCCCACGCCACAATACCGACCGCCGCATGAGTCCCTCCACGAGAGCCGCACCCGACTGATACAGCCGGGCGTTGGGGTTGGCCGCGGAGAAGGCCGCCAGGTCGAGGTCGTAGTAGCCGCGCCAGGTAGCGACCTCGAGGATTGCCGCTAGCACGTGCCGACCCTCTACGTCGGCCAGATGCCACGGCAGCAGGCAGCGAAACTTGACCACCTCCTCGGCCGGCAAAGCTCCGAGGTGCTGCTCGAGAGGTATTGCGCACCGGGCGTAAGCAGCGGCAAGGTTAGGCTGGCTCACCGCGGCGTCTTCGGCGGGCGGCAACATCCCGGGTCGCGTGAGGTGGTCACGCATGGCGAACATTAGGTCGTCGAGCGACGACCCACACACGCCGCGCACTATCTGCTCGACCTGCCTCTGGTTGTAGACCTCGTCCGACTCGCCTATCGCGTCAGCTACAGCGTTGTTCACTGTCCACCCTCTCCCGGTCGCTGTATGCCCGATTTCAACGCAACCGAGCGCGCAAGTCTCACGGCTCAGAGTTTGCCGCGGCAACGAGCGCGCAGATGCGATCCAGACCTACGGTCAGCCGTTGGACCACCTCAACGAACGCAGGCCACGGCGAAAGGCCTGCGATGCCGAGGCGATCTCGAGCCGCAGGGGCCTTCGACCCACTTAGATGAGCGACACCGCCAGCGGAGCGGAACATCTGCAGTGCCTTGAAGGGCTCTATGGAATCGTTGGTGTCGCCGAGTCGTTCGAGAAACCTGCCGAGGAGCGCCAGCGACTTCTCATCCCTCTGAGCGTCACCCAGAAAGGCCCTCAGGGGTGCCGGCTCGATTCCATCTGCCATGGCCTTGGTGAGGGTGAGGGTCGGCGGACCGAGGGCGGAGGGGTCAGTTGTCGTCGGTCCGATGAGTCTGTCGAATTCGCTCTGTGTCTGCGGGTCGAGCTCCTTCCAAAGGGACGTGCCCAGAAGCGCGCGTGTCGACTCCATGGCGGCGGCTCGAGCTCGATGCAGATCCCGAACTGGATCCGGGGAGGCGGCTATCTGGTTGAGAAAGTCCCGTCGGAACCGGCCCTCTTCCATCTTCCCCTCGGGCGCGACGTTGTGCGCGAGCCAATGTGCCTGCTCCTGCATCGGCAGAGACCCTAGGTCGCACAGGTACGCCTCGATCAGGTCGGCGGTATTGATTGAGATATCCAGGCCCCACAGGTCAAGGCAACTGATGCGGCTGCCCGTCACGTGATAACGCCCCGGCTCGTTCGCGTAGCGGCTAAGCTTGCGATTAAACCCTCAGGGCTCGCGGGGAGCGTGCTCTTTGAGCAGGAGTTCGGTCGCGGCCGTGGCCACTTCGCGCATCTTGGCGATGATGGCGCGTAGCTGTCGGTCGTTGTCGATCCAGTTCTGGTAAAGCTCGGCCTCGGTCGGAGTGAGCCGTCTGTTGACGGTCTTGGCGTTGACCTTCGCGGTCCACTGCCAGTACGGGCCGTGCATCTCGGGCGGGTCGCCGTGGCAGCGGCAGCTCGGCTTGCCGCAGCGGTTGTAGCGCTGGGCTAGGCTGCCGCCGGCGATGTAGCCGACGTCGGCGAGCTGGGCCGCGAGCTTGCGGTAGCGCCGCTCGTAACTGGCGAGCTGGCTCGCGGTGGATCGCGCCACGGTGAGGGTCCTTTCCGGCGTGTCGCATGGATTCTGCCAGCCCCCGGTCCGATAGTGCTAGCACTATCGGATGAGAGGTGACGTGATGCAGACACCCGCCCCCGGGTCAGCGGACACCACAGATCAGACACACCGGCTACGGCGCTTCCGGGCCGGCTTCTACTTGTGCTTGACCGGCTGGGCCGACGCCGCGTTCGAGCTGACCGACGCGGTCCTGTGCGCGCCCGCCCCGGTCTCCTCGGTCCCGACGTTGAGCCTGGAGCCGGTCTTCCGGCGCAGCCACGGCAGCCTGTACAAGGCGCTGGCCCGCGGCCGCGTCGACGCCGAGCAGGTGCATGACCTGCTGGCCGAGAACCGCCCACCCGACTGGCCGCTGGTCTTCGCCGTGGACGCCTCGACCTGGGCTCGGTGCGACGCCGAAACCTCACCGGAGCGCGGGTACTACTACTCGGCGGCCAAGCACTCGGCCGGCAAACCGATCGTGGCCGGCTGGTCCTACCAATGGATCACCCAGCTGGGCTGGGCCAACGACTCGTGGACCGCGCCCATGGACGCCCGCCGGATCGCCCCGACCGAGAACACCGTCGCGGTCACCACCGGCCAGGTCCGCGACCTGCTCGCCCGCCTCGGCACCACCGCCACCACGCCGATGTTCGTCTTCGACGCCGGCTACGACCCGATCGCGCTGACCCACGAACTGGCCGACGTGGCCGCCACCGTGGTGGTCCGGATCCGCGAGGACCGGGTCTTCCACACCGACCCCACCCCACCGGCTCCCGGCACCCGCGGCCGGCCCCGCCGCCACGGGCAGCGGGTCAAGCTCACCGACCCCGACACCTGGCCGGCCCCCGATCACCAGTCGGTCGCCACCGACGACCGGTACGGCACCGTGACGCTCACCGCCTGGCACGGGCTGCACCCCAAACTCGGCCGGCGCGGACACTGGGCCAACCACCAGGAGCCACCCATCGTGAAAGGCACCGTCATCCGGGTACAGGTACAACACCTGCCCAAACCGACCTCGCGGACCAAGAAAACCCTCTGGCTGTGGGTCGCCGGACCCGAACCCAACCTCGACACCGCCTGGCGGGCCTACCTGCGCCGGTTCGACATCGAACACACCTTCCGGTTGGACAAGAACACCCTGGGTTGGACCACGCCCTCGGTGTGTACCCCCGAGCAGGCCGACCGCTGGACCTGGCTCGTGGTGGCCGCCTACACCCAACTGCGCCTGGCCAGACCCATCGTGGAAGACCTGCGCCTGCCATGGGAACGACAACGGAAACCCGGCCGGCTCACCCCGGCCCGGGTCCGGCGAGGATTTCGTCGACTTGCCGCAAACCTGGGTACCCCGGCCAGTCCACCAAAAAGCTCGAGCCCCGGCCCTGGACGCCCCAAAGCCACCCGTCGAGAGCCACGCACCCGCTACCCCGCGATCAAGAAGGCCGCATAGCGGGGTTTAATCGCAAGCT
>JBBRZQ010000296.1:0-3482 GCA_038236535.1 Actinomycetales bacterium | reverse complement strand
CCCAAGGACACCCCTGGAACGCCATCGGCGCAGCACTCAACATCACCCGACAAGCCGCCCAACAACGCTTCGGGGAAACCCATCCGGCGACCAGAGGTTGACACAGGGCAACTCATCGGCCCTCGGTTCTCTCTCTCCGCGCGAGGTCGAGGTCCTCAGCCTGGTGGCCCAGGGCCACTCCAACGCGTCGCTCGCAACCACGCTATTCCTCTCCGAGCGCACCGTGATGGCGCACATGCGCTCGGTGTTCACCAAGCTCGGCCTGGTCGACGACGGCACCACCCATCGCCGGGTCTTGGCCGTCGTCGCTTACCTGGGCTCCCAACGGATCGGTGAGCCCACCCGGGGCTAGCGTGGGCGTACCCTCGGCCAGCGAGGGTCATCATCCGATGTCGATGGTGTTGGCCAGTGGTCGGTCGAGGATGGTGGAGAGCTTGGCCACCTCCTCCGCCAAGGCGTTCCGGGGCGGACTGCCGTTCTCCTCGAACCACGTCACGCGGACCTCGCTCTCGGTGGCCGCCCAGGTGCCGCTCACGACGCCTGCGGCGACGACGAGGTTCGCCTTGCGCGTGACCGGCGTACGGCGCGCCGGTGGGACGACGTGCTGGTCCTTGGTGCCGGGCCGGATGACCCACTGGTCGTGGCCGGGAAGCAGTCGCAGGGCCTTCGTCGGCCGCGCCGCCATGAGCTCCTCGAGGTCCTCACCCAGCACGTACGCCGACTCCCCCGCGACGTCGACCTCCACCAGTCGCTCACCCATGCCGCCTAGCCAGGACTGCACGCGCTTGCGCCCGGCGCTGAGCCCCGCGCCGAGCCAGTAGTGAACGTGGTCCGGGGTTGCCGGCCCGTAGGCGCGGAAGTACGCGGCGATCGCGTGCGGCCCCGCATCCTCGAGATCCCACACCCCCGCCCAGCGCGGGTTCGCATCGAGGCGCCGGAAGGTGTGCTGCCCGTTCCGGGGTGGACCGAAACTCATGTCGCCCTGCCAGGTCAAGGGCTTGGTCAGCGTGCCAGCGCCCTGGTCGAAAACGGGTCGCAGGTGCCGGTATGCCGCCCGACGCGTCACCACCGCACCCAGCTCGCCGACGGTCAGCGGACCGTTCGCGAGCGCCTGCCGGACCGTCTCACGGAACGCCGGCCAGTCACCCGCCCCCAGCTCGTAGTACCGCTGCCAGCTCGGCAGCTCCCACTGACGAGCGGCGGACCGCAGCGCGAGGTAGGCCCCGCCGTCCTCGGGTGAGAGGTAGTGCATCGCGCCCCGGAACGCGAACGTCTTGATGAGCCGCCCGTCTTCGAGGGCACGGGCGACCTCCCCGGCGCGCGAGCCGGCCCGCCGCACGCGGACGGCCAGCTCGGCCGCGCGGTCGTCCATCGCGAGGACCGCCCCGAGCCGGCGCACCACGTCGGCGACGGACTCGCGTCCGACTGGCTCGAGCAGCTGCCGCTGCATCCGCCAGGCGAGGGCCTGCGACCATGTGATCGACACCCGGGGCACGATAGTCAACCGCGCCGAGCGCCACCAGGGGAAGAAGCCCCGATCGGGCCGTCATCGTGGTGTGGGCGCTGCTCGATCCCGTCGGCAGTGCGGCGGGCGGGCGTGAGGGCGCCGGCTCGCGGCTATTAGACGAAAAGACGCCGGTGATGGTTCGCTCTCGGGTCCGGGACGCCTGCAGGCGAGCGCGCCTGGTCACTGTGAGGCGCCCTCGCGGGAGGAAGACTGCCGCAGCGTCGCGATCAGTCTTCTTCCTCGCACTCGAACCCGATGTGCCATGGTCGCGACGTCGGCTACGCGTTGCGGCGGTTGGTGTCCGGCGACCCTGCTGGTCTGTTCGATGGCGAGTCGACGGTGACGTTTGACCCGTCCCTGCCGATGGTTTCCCTGGACCTGTTGGGCATCTCCGGGTCGGACCAGCTGATCGCGTTGGTGATGGCCTGCGCGTCGGCGTAGATGGAAGCCGCTCTGTCCGACCAGAGGGCGGACCGCGCTGGGTCATCTACGACGAGGCCTGGCGTCTCCTGCGGCAACCGGCGCTGTTGGCGCGTATGCAGTCGCAGTGGAAGCTCTCCCGGGGCTGGGCATCGCCAACGTGATGATCATCCATCGCCTTTCTGTCCATGGCCATGGAAACGGGTGCCGGGTTGTCACTGAACGCCGTGACCAACACGCTCGTGAGGACAACGGGGGTTCCCGTCGATGAGCGACTGCCACCACGCATCGGCGAGTGACTGCTGTTGGGCAGTAGCGCGGAGCGCCCACTGGTCGTGTGCGGCTGCGTAGAGGTGGACGGACCCCTTGATGGTGGCCCGAAGATCGGCGCGGCCCGCCCGGTCCCAGATGGTGACCTCCGTGCGTCGGGCTCTCCACTCGGAACGAAGCATCGCTTCGGCGTTCATTGATCGGGGCGATGCGACCACCGGACGAGGCAGAGGACTGAACTTCTCCCGACCCACAAGCATCAACTGCTCGAGGTCGCTGTGCGCAGCTGCTCCTTCGGCGCGACGGCGCTCTGTCGCTGTGGGAGTTACCCTGAACGTTCTGTTTGACGCCGGACTTCGTCGATAGGCGCCGCTTCGACGGCGTCCCCGGCTGCCGGGATATAGGGGGCACCGATGAGCGCGTTTTCCGCGGCCCCGATCGGGTTCGCCACCGTGTAGATCGCGCGCCTCGCCTGTTTGATCGGGCGGGGGGTAACCGCGTTCTTGGCGGTCCGGACCGGGTGCATCGCTCGGCGCACCGATCGCGGCGTGGCACGTCGCACGGACTTCCGGACAACTCTTCGCGCGAAACCCATGGCCAGCCCCAAACACGCACACCAAGCGTGCACGCCTTGACGGAGTCAAGTATATCCCCCTGCAGTTGCGCCCCCGGAATGCTGACATCGCCCGATCCCACCCTCGTCGCGGCTCCGGGTCCTTGACCGGCCCAGCCGTCGTCGGGTGGACACGATGCGTTGTGCGACTGCCGGGTGACGGTGGTAGCCAGCGGAAGTGAGTAGCGAACTCGAGTTCCCGGATCTGTTGCGCCTGATCGACGAACGGTCGACCGCCTTCCGCGCCGCCATCTCCTCAGCGCCCACGCTCGACGTGCAGGTGCCGACGTGCCCTGAATGGACGCTTCTCGATCTGGCCCACCATCTGGGGGAGGGACGTCTCTCCTGGGCCGCCACCGTCGCTGCAGGCCCTGCTGCCACTGGCCGGGTCTGGCCCGTGTCGGACGGCGCTGCGGCCGCGTCTCAGGGGCGCGGGGCCCTTGCGGCTGGCCCAGGTCGCGGTTCCGCTCTGTGTGACCGTCGCGGTGCTACGCCACCGGCTCCTCGAGATCGACTTGATCGTCAACCGGGCCCTGGTGCGAAGCGGCCCAACATCCGGGGGGCCAAGGGCGCGATCCGACCCCCGGGCACGCGAGCTGGTATCAGCCTTCCTTCTGCTAACTCTTTACCGTCGAGCACCGATCCACAACACGGAGGCGGAGATGCGGTGAT
>JBBRZQ010000295.1:0-3490 GCA_038236535.1 Actinomycetales bacterium | reverse complement strand
CCACCCAGCGACGAGCCTTCGAACTGCTCGGCACCCGCATCCCCGTGAACCTCATGTAGCCAGAACCACCAACAACTGAAATGGCGAAACCCCTGCTCAACAGGGGTTTCGCACGTCCCAACAGACGTAACTTCGGGCTAGTACCGATCTGGCGCCCGAGGCCGCGAAGCGCCTCCACCGCGTCGCGAAGGCCCACCGGAGAGCGCCGGGCGGGCGGGGCTGTTCGCGTCGCGCGGGGCGTTCCGGTACGCGGGGCTCCCCTGGGCGCCCGCCGCGAAGTCCCGTTAGCGCCCTCGCGTAGGTCCACCTCAGCCTTCCGCCTGCTCCGCCTCGCTCGCCAGCCGGAGCAGCACAGACGCGAGCTCGCGTGCCTGGGCCGGACTCATGCTCTGCTGAGCGACGACGCTGATCGGGTGCCGGTGGTGCCCTCGCTCGTCAACCTGCTCCCGCTGGGCGAGGTGAACCCGCAACTCGATCGGGTTGGCGTTGTAGCCGACGTCTCGGGTCGGCACAGCCGTCTCCGGCCCCTCATGCCAGAAGTCGCCCCTGCCGTGACCCCGCCGCACAGCGTTGTGCCGGCTGCCCGTGACGCACCAGGGCGGGCAGGGGTCTTCGCGCCTTTCGGCCATCCACCCAGTCTCCCATCACACGCGGCCGGGGAACGGCCAGGTCGACGGCCGGCCCGTCGACGGCTATCCCGAAGCTCGTCGCTCGTCGGGGTCTCCAGCGTGTCCGGGCCGGTTAAGCGTGCCCGGACACCGCCCTGGTCGCCAAGATGAACGCCATCACCGTCAGCGCCGGAGGCAGTGCCTGGGCCGCACGTATCGGCTCCCCAAGGGCCACCGCGGCTACGTCTTCGCCCCCGCGTAGGCCAGGACGAGCAAGAACGTGCCGGTGTCCCCCCGGTCAGTCGGCGGGCAGGGCCGCGCTCACCCGATAGGCCCGCCAGGGGGCGGAGTCCCCGTAGGAGTGGTCCGAGAGGGCCGGGAATGCCGTCAACATGGCCAAGATGTCGTTTAGCCGCATGATGCAACCACCTCGTTGCCACGAGGATGGGACAACTTGGGGTGTCAGTGAGCATTGTGGGCCTCGCTCGATCGGTTCAAGGGTTGACCCAGGCGCGTTGTCTGTGGGACGGGCCCATCGATCATCTAGGGCGCGCGGGCCCGAGGTGAGCCGGTAGATGGCGGACTGTGCGCGGAGGGCGTCGCTGGTCCTGGCGAGCCACGTCGAGGCTTTGACGTGGCGTTCCACCATGAGCTCGTAGAAGTCGTTGGTCTGACAGCGGATCCGGATGGTGGCCTCGTCCGTCATCCGGAGGCTGGCGCCGCACGCACCCGCGATCCTGGAGCTCGCGGACCTGGTCCTGGAGGTCGCGCACCTGGTCACGGCGTGGCGGGGGGCGCCGAAGCCTCAGCTTGCCCCGAAGACCGGAGACAGCGTTACCTTCGTCAGGGGGGATCGCGGGCGCGCTGCCTCCGGCTCGGGTGAGATTATCAGCGGACCGCGCCGACTCGAAGTCAACCGGCCTCGAGCCGCCCACCTTTGGGACATCGGGGCGGTTCGATGCGCTCTCTGTGTCAGGCGATTGGGCGGTCACCGCGGAGCAGGTGCAAGCGAAGGAGTTCCTCCATCAAGTGGAACGCGGCCAGGTTGGGGTAGAGCGCCTTGGACAGGTTGCTGGTCAGACGCACACCGACGACGTTGCCTCGGTCTGCGTGCGCCTGGACGAGCCGGTCCGAGACTCCCAGCAGTGCCCATGGCCGCCCGTGAGCGAAGCCTGAGCAGATCCGCCAGGGCATGACCACGCCGAGCGGGAGGTCCGGTGCGTGCTCTTCGGCGTAACGCATTACGGCGGTGCTGCTGTAGCCCCGGCGGACCGCCTTCGTGTCCAGCGACCTCTTGGCGGCGACGCCGTCCAGCTGCTGGAGCTTGTCCTCGAGAGCCTTGTGCCCGGGGAGGTTCAGCCCCGCTGCCGCGGCGTTGGCGTCCTTCATGTTCTGCGCGTGCCACCGCAGCGCTCGGGTCACTCGCTCGTCCCGCGTCCCCGGGTGGAGCACCCAGAATGCCGCAGCGAGGTTCTCGAGAGCTCCTCGGGCGAGGGATGCCGGGGCTGCCACGTGGATGACGTGCTGGTCGACGATGAGGACTTTGGCGGCATGGAGGTGGTCGACCGCTGCCGTCAGGCACAGCCGGAAGACGTGCGAGACCTGGTAGGGGTCGGCTGCGGCGTCGTCGCCAGCGAGTGATGAGCGAGGGGAGACGGGAAACTCACCGTCGGTGTCGATGCGCTCCAGCATGCGATCGACCAATGGCGCCATCTCGTGCCACTTCTGCAGCGCCTCGGCCTCGTCGAACGTCTCTGCCTCCATGGAGGCGAGCGTGCCACCTCAGGCGCGGTCTTCGACCCGCGAGCCCCCACCGATGCACGCCAGAGCGGGCATTGAACTACCGCTCCCGCTGTGGCGACCAGCCCGCGTCGGTCAGGCAGCACCGCTGGCGCGCCCGATCTCGGGGGAGTCGTCAGCGGCGAGGTCGGCCGGCTCCATGGCCACGCCGGCCAGGGCGTCGAGGCCTTGCCGAGGTGGGCGGCGATGCCGGTCTGCACGGTGTTGCACTCCCGGTCGACGACGTCGGCGCTCGTGCGGATCGAGCCGGATGCCGTGCGGATCTTGTTGATCCGGTTGAGCAGACCCACCGCGGCGGCGATCTGCTCCTCAGCGGCCTCCAGTCCCTCGACGTCGCGACGCGACGACGCGGCCAGCGCGCTGACGCGCATGAGCTGGGCGACGGTGCGCAGCAGGTCGCTGTCGTCGGATGCCGGGTTGTAGGCGAGGACGACCCGCCGCGCGCCGAGCACGCGGATCGTCTCCCCCTTGTTCTGCGCAGCGCTGCGGACGATCCCGAAGGACGCGGCCGCGTCGCGGTTGCGCTCGGCCTCGTCAAGGTAGTCGTTCCAGATGCGTCCGTCGCCCGAGTCGTGCATCTCGACCACGACGCCGGCCTGCCCTCCGGCCATGGTGAGGACGCCGTCGCCCTTCTTGCAGCGCTGGATGGCGCCAGTGACGCCACCCATGTCGGCGTACTCGTCGCCGAGTCCGGCCTCGGCGCGGAATGTCGGTCACCCGGCCCCCGATGTCCGAACTGGTGTTCTGCAGATCCGCTCAACTGAAGTCGGTTATGGAGGATCTGTCGGTCTGCAAGGTGGTCAGCGGGTGAGGGACGGTCTTGTTCGCGACACCAGGCACCCACGGCCGTCCCGGCCAGCTCCGCGTGTGGCTTCTGAAGTTGGGGAGCTTAAGGCGAACGAGGAACTATCCCGTGGTTGAGATGAGCAGGCGTTACCCGTGTTAGGGCTCTCCACTTAACCGGCCTCCGGCTGGTGGGAACGTCGCCAGGGCCGGTCGGCGCGGGGCCGGTCGATGCTGGGCGGGTGGCCGGTGGCGCCGGGTGGTCGCGGAGGCACGGAACGCGGTCGGGGCCGTTTGAT
>JBBRZQ010000294.1:0-3494 GCA_038236535.1 Actinomycetales bacterium | reverse complement strand
CCGCCTGGGTTGGCCACGCCCGCCGCTCCGGAGGTCGAAAGAGCTCACGCAAGGCCGGGGCGACCGCCGGCCAGCGTCGTGGCGATCTGAGCGCAGTTCGTGAGTGGGCCCGCAAGAATGGTCACCAGGTCAGCGACCGCGGTCGCATCTCGGCCAGCATTCTCGCGGCCTATGACAAGGCGCACAGCTAACCCAGCGGCGCGAAGGCGTCGGCGAAGGGGTCTTCTTCGCCGGAGAGCCGGGCAAGTACGTCGTCCATGTCCAGCTGCCTCAGCGCACCCCTTGTGTCCGCTCCTCGTTCGACCTCGGCCCAGGTGCGGGGTGCCGCGACGAAAGGGGCCGCCTTGCCGCGCAGGGAGTAGGGCGAGATCGTCGTCTTGGCGGCGGTGTTCTGGCTCCAGTCCAGCAGCACCTTGCCGGGCCGCAGGGACTTCGTCATCTTCCAGACGACCAGCTCGGGCCGCACCTTGGTCAGGTCCTGGGCGATCTCCCGTGCGATATCGCGAATCGTGTCGGAGTCCTGCTCGCCCGGCAGCGCGGCATACAGCTGCATCCCCTTGCTTCCGCTGGTGACCGGGGCTGTCCGTAGGCCGATCCTCTCGAGTCGCTCACGCACGAGCATCGCCAGGATCGAGCACTCATGCAGCCCGGCCGGGGCTCCCGGGTCGAGATCGATCACCAGCCGGTCGGGCGGGCGCGGCCGGCCGTGGGCGTCGAAGCGCCACTGCGGGACGTGGAGCTCAAGCGAGGCAAG
Organism: Actinomycetales bacterium; assembly: GCA_038236535.1. Lineage (GTDB taxonomy): Bacteria > Actinomycetota > Actinomycetes > Actinomycetales > Dermatophilaceae > UBA4719. The sequence continues at coordinate 2,740 of JBBRZQ010000294.1, read as the reverse complement.
GTTGACCAGGTAGGTCAGGTCGGCGGTGTCGCGCACCACGGGATAGCGGATCGAGTTGTTGCCGCTCTGTGAGCGGCTGCCGCTGGTGGGCACGGCGACGCAGTGCAGCCAGGACGGCGCGCCGGTGGGCAGGTTCTTCTCGAAGAACGACGGTCCGCCGGTGCCGTGCGGCCAGCGGATGCGGGTCACCGGCCGGTCGGCCAGGTGCGGAAGCAGGAACCGTGCGGCCCGAGCGTAGTAGTTGAGCACCTCACCCTTGGTGGTCTCGGTTGCCGGGTAGATGACCTTGTCCAGGTTGCTCAGCTGGAGACGACGGCCGTCGACGACCGCGGTCACCACATCCGATCTCCGGTCCGGCAAGCCGTCTCACCCCTGGTCATGGAGGTCGTCGGGCGACAGGTCAGGTCTCAGGCCACGGTATGACGGCTGCCTCAGCCGGCCCTGGGCCGACAGCCCCAGGGCCTGCACGTCGATGACGACCTCCGGCCGGACCCACTGCGTCCCCAGCGCATCGATGGCGGGAATCTCGCCCGCGAAGGGCGAGGTGTCGGCCGCGCAGTGCTGCAGCGCCTGTAGGACGTGTTCCTGCTCCCTGCCTGCCAGCCCGCTGCCGACCCGGCCGAGATAGGCCAGCCCGTCCGGCGCGGGCAGGCCGACCAGCACGGCGCCGAGCCGGTGTGTGCTGCCGGACTCCAGCCGCCAGCCGCCGATGACCACCGACCTCGACGTCCGGTGCGGGAACTTCAGCCAGTCGTGGCTTCGCCGCCCGGTGCTGTATCTGGATGACAGACGCTTGCTGACGATGCCCTCCAGCCCCTGCTCCAGCGTCGCGGTCTGCAGGGCCAGGCCGTCGTCATAGGTGGGCGGTACCTGGGCGTGCGGGCCGGCCAGGGTGAGAGCCTCCAGCGCCGCCCGCCGGTCCGCCAGAGGAATGGCAGTCAGGTCGACGCCATCCAGGCGCAGCAGGTCGAACGCCATGAAGGTGACCGGCCGGCTGGCGGCCAGCCGTCGCGCCCTGCGGTCGTTGCCGACGTGCATCCGTTCGGCGAGGGCCTGGAACGAGGGGAGCCCCGCCTCGAGCGCGACGACCTCGCCATCGAGCAGCATGTCGTCAGGCATCCCCGGACCCGCCAGGGTGCTCAGCTCAGGGAAGCTGGCAGTCACGTCATTCTCGTTGCGTGACGACAGCCTCAGCCGGCCGCCGGTGACGTCGGCGAGGACCCGCATTCCGTCCCACTTGATCTCGTGCGCCCAGTCCGGCCCGTTAGGGATCACGGTTCCCGCACTAGCCAGCATGGGGCGCATTGGTCCATCCTGACGGCGTCAGATCCGCGACACAATGAACAGTCTCAAATGGGTGCCGGCCCGAGTACCTGACAGTCTCCGGGCTGACGGTCCCACCGTGAGATCCCGAGCAGTCGGGGGAGGGTGATCAGAGCATGCGAGCCATCTGGAAGGGTGCCGTGTCGTTCGGCCTGGTCAACGTGCCGGTCCGGCTCTACTCGGCCACCGAGAACCACGACGTGCAGTTCCGCCAGGTCCACCGCGAGGACGGGGGCCGGATCCGGTACCAGAGGATCTGCAGTATCGACGGCGAGCAGGTGTCCTACGACGACATCGCCAAGGGCTACGAGACCGAGGACGGTCAGATGGTGGTCCTCACCGACGAGGACCTGGCAGATCTGCCGACCAGGAGCAGCCGCGAGATTGCCGTGGAAAAGTTCGTCCCGGCCGACCAGATCGACCCGATGCTGCTCGACAAGTCCTACTACCTCGAACCGGACAAGACGGCAGCCAAGCCGTATGCGCTGCTGCGTGATGCTCTCAGGGCCGCCGACCGGATGGCGATCGTGACGGTCTCGCTGCGGGCCCGGGTCACCATAGCCGTGCTTCGCGTGCGGGACGACGTGATCGTCATGCAGACGATGTTGTGGCCGGACGAGATCCGTTCTCCGGAGTTCGCCAGCATCGGCGAGGCAGCCGAGGCCAAGCCGGCCGAGCTGGCGATGGCCAACATGCTGGTCGAGTCGCTGGCGGGGGACTACATCCCGGACGAGTACGAGGATGACTACCAGAGCGCGGTCGAGGCGTTGGTCGCCGCCAAGCTGGAGGGTGGTGAGGTCCGCGAGGTGCCTGCCCCCCAGGAGACCGGCGGCGAGGTGGTCGACCTGCTGGCTGCGTTGCAGCAGAGCGTGGAGCGGGCCAAGGTCGCCCGCGGCGAGGCCAGCTGAGGCGATGCCGGAAGGCCACACCACCCACGCTCTTGCCATCCGGCTGAACAAGGCGTTTGCCGGCTCGCCCGTCGCGGTCTCCAGCCCGCAGGGCAGGTTCGCCGATGGTGCTGCCCTGCTGGACGGGCTCATCCTGGTCGACACCTCGGCGTGGGGCAAGCACCTGTTCGCCGAGTTCGACCGGGAGCGCTGGCTCAACGTCCATCTCGGGCTGATCGGCAGGTTCTCGGTGCTGCCCAGGCTCGGCGCTACTGACGACGCCGAGGTCCCGGTGACGGGGCAGGTCCGGCTCCGGATGCTGAATGAAGTGTGGGTGGGCGACCTTCGGGGTCCGACCATCTGTGCCGTGGTGAGCCCGGAGAAGGTCGACCAGATCCAGGCCAGGCTCGGCCCCGACCCGCTGCGCCCCGACCCCGGCAACGTGGCTGCCGACCTGGCCCTGCGCAGGATCTCGCGCAGCTCCCGGCCGATAGCCGAGCTGCTGATGGATCAGGCGGTGCTGGCCGGGG
>JBBRZQ010000293.1:0-3517 GCA_038236535.1 Actinomycetales bacterium | reverse complement strand
CTTGCTGGATCCGCGTCCCGGTGCCCGCAACGTCAGCACCCTGACCTCTCGGTTGGTGAACCTGCAGGGCCGCTGCTGCTGTGCGCGATCCTCACCACCGACCTGCCGGTGCACGTGGACCCGGCGCGGCTTAGCAACGTCCGGTCGATCGCCTTGTCCGGGAGCTCCCAACACCGCGCACCACAGCGCGGTTGGCCAGCTGGGTCCTTCACGCAGCGTCGTTACCAAACGTTGGGCGTTGGGGGACGCACAGTGTCCGTTTCCAGAACGCCAGGCACGCGCCACAGACCAGTGGGGGCGACGCGCCGAGCCGGCCGACTTGACCGGGAGATGGGCCGAGGCCTTCAAGGATCAGTAGCCACCAAGCAACTGACCACGAAGGCCTCGACGACATGGACTGTAGTGAGGGCTGCCCGACGGCGGCGCTGACGTTCGGCGTCCCCGGGGTGCGTGGCTTGCGCGCGGAGCGCAGCCGCGACGGGCTGCTGTTGACGGTGGAGACCGAGCGGCGGGTGGAGAGTCGCCACTAGTGCCGTGTTACTCGCAGTGAACCGCCCCGGGTTTGGTGGAGGCACCGAACCCACGGGAAGGTGGGCTTCGTGTCAGCACCGAGGAAGTATCCGAACGAGTTGCGTGAGCGGGCGCACCGGCTCGTCGTCGAGGCCCGCGAGCAGGAGCCAGGCCTGTCTTTGCACGCAGCGGTGAGACGGATCGGGCCGCGGGTGGGGGTCGTGCCGGACACGCTGCGGGGGTGGTGCAAGCAGGCCGACGTCGACGCCGGGAAGGCGCCCGGGACCACGACGCCGGACGCGGTGAAGATCCGGGAGTTGGAGCGCGAGGTCAAGGAGCTCAAGCGGTCGAATGAAATCTTGCTGGCGGCGTCGTCTTTCTTCGCGCGGGAGCTCGACCCGCGACTGCCGTGGTAGTGGCCTTCATCGAGGTCCATCGCGACCGCTTCGGGGTCGAGCCGATCTGCCGGGTGCTCACCGAGCATGGCTGCCAGATCGCCCCGAGCACCTACTACCCGGCCCGTGGCCGGCCGTTGTCGGCCCGGGCGGTCCGTGACGCCGAACTGACCGAGCAGATCATCCGGGTGCACACCGATCCGAAGATCGGCCGGGGGCTGTACGGGGCCCGTAAGGTCTGGTACCAGCTGCGCCGTGACGGGCTGGTGGTGCCGCGCTGCCAGGTCGAGCGGCTGATGCGGACCGCCGGGTTGCGCGGTGCCCGCCGTGGCCGCCGGTTCGTCACGACCAAGGCGGACACCAAGGCCACCCGGCCCCCGGACCTGGTCAACCGTGACTTCACCGCCGAGCGCCCGAACGCGCTGTGGCTGGTCGATTTCACCTACGTCCCGACGTGGTCGGGGATGACGTTCACCGCGTTCGTCTCCGACGCCTACTCTCGGCGGATCGTGGGCTGGCGCACCGCCAGCTCGATGCCGACCGAGCTGCCGCTGGACGCGCTGGAGATGGCACTGTGGACCCGGGCCCGCGACGGCCAGACCGACAACGGCCGGCTGCTCGGCTTGGTGCACCACAGCGATTATGCCGAGGTCGACGTTAAGCCGCGGAATGGCCGGTTCGCCTGTGTTGGAGGGGCCGCGTGACTGATTCCTCGGCTTAACGACGTGGCATCACCGGAGGTCGTAGAGCGCGCGGAGTGTCTGTTCGGTGAGGTGTTCGGTGGTTGGGGTGGTGGTTGCGGGGGTGGCTGCGGTGAGCGCTGCTCGCATCATGTCCAGGGTGGCGAAGGCGTAGAACGCCGCCGTGGTTGAGGTGTTCTCGTGTCCGAGTAGTCGCATGATTGGTCTGGCGCGCGTTTTCCGGACAACGTCTTTGGTACTTTTCAAGCGGCCGACGACGAGTTGTAGTAATTGTCGTGGACTTCTTGTGGGGTCCGGTAGCCCAGACCCGAGTGTAGCCGTCGGGTGTTGTAGCGAAGCTCAATGAAGCGGACGATGTCTTTACGGGCATGCGCCCGCGTCGGGTACACCGTACGATGTACAAGCTCATTCTTCAAAGCCGCGAAGAAGGACTCGGCCATAGCATTATCGTAGCATATCCCGGTCCGTCCCACCGATTGCCGAAGGTTATGTTCGGCCAGGGTCGCCGCGAACTCCACCGAAGTATAGTTGCTACCCCGATCTGAATGAAAGATCGCGCCCGGCGCCAAGGTGTGGTTGCGGGCGGCCATCGCGATTGCCGCGCTAATCAGGGGCGTCTTATAGTTACCGTCGGTCGCCCAGCCCACCACCATCTTGGTATGGCAATCAATCACGGTCGCCAGAAACAGCCAGCCCTGCCAGGTCGAGATATACGTAATGTCCCCGACCATCTTCACACCGGGCGCATCGGCGGTGAAGTCCCGGTTCACCAGGTCCGGGATCGGCCCGCACTGGCCGCCCTTGGTCAGGCTGACCCGCCACGGCCGCGGCTGGCAGGCCACCAGGCCCAACGCCCGCATCAGGGCCCGGACCAGCTCCGCAGAGCAGTGCTCGCCCTGCCGGGTCAGCTGGGCATGCACCCGCCGGTACCCGTAGGCGCCATCCGCCTGCGTGAACACCGCCCGGATCAACCTGCTCAGATACCGGCGGCGATCCGCAGACGCCGACGCCGGCCGGCCCAGCCACTCATAAAATCCCGACCCCGACACCTCCAGCCACAAGCACATCTTCCGGATCGACCACTTACGCGCACCATCAGCATCGACAGTGTCCTTCTCGCCGTCGATGAACTCATACCTCGAGCTCACCGATACTCCTGGGCAAAGAAGGAAGCGGCTTTTCCCAAGAACTCGGTCTTGAGCCGCAGCTCACGCACCTCCTTCTCCAACTCACGAAGCCGCGCCCGCTCCGACACCGACAACGCCGGCTCCTCATCGGCATGCGCCAGCCGGTACGCATTCACCCAGTTCCGTAACGTCTGCTCGTTCACCCCCAACTCACGCGCCACATTAGCCACCGGACGCGACTGGTCGATCACCGTCTTAGCGGCCTCAGACTTGAACTCAACCGAAAACGCCTGGCGTTTCCTTGACATCGGGCACCCCTCATTCCTGCAGCAGACGGTAGTGGGTCAGCCGTCCGGAGGAAACACCCCAGTCCAGTGGAAGTCGTGGCGGAGCAGTGGCGGGGCGTTAATGTCCCGTCGGGGTATCGGATGCCGGTCCGCTAGGGGCCGGTGTCCAGGACGCACTTCACGACCAGCCCGGTGGCGGTGCTGGTGTCGGCGATCAGGTCGACGATGACCTAGTGGCTGGTCAGCGGCCGGCCGCGCCAGTTACTGGTGATCGCCGCGAACAGCCGGTGCTCGACTTGTTCCATGTGCTGGTGCCGGGAGGGAGACGGCAGACCGTCACGGTCAGGCCTTTGTCGGCGGCCAAGGCAGCAAGCTCGACCTTGCAGGCCCGGACCCGGTGGCGGTTTGAGACGCCGCCGTCGGCGCAGATCAGCAACCGATCCGCAGCCGGGTAGCGGGATCTTCCTATGGTGTCCCACCAGGTCCGCCGGGTCGCG
>JBBRZQ010000292.1:0-3526 GCA_038236535.1 Actinomycetales bacterium | reverse complement strand
GACCAGCCGTCCGCCGGCCGGGTGCGTTGACTCCAGATGCCCCAGCGGGCCTCGGTGCTTGGCCCGCAAGCCGCTGGACCTGCGGGCCGCCGGGACCGGGTTCTGCGTCCGCAGACCGCTGATTACCGCGTGCTCGAACAAGCCGCGGACCGCGGCGATCCGCCGGTTCATTGTCGCCGGTGCCGCGCCCCGCCGCGCAGACAGCCGCACGACCGGCTGACCCGCCGTCACGGCCGGCCGCTGCTGCCAGGTCAAGTAGTCAAACAAGTCTGTCGGTACGACCTCGCCCAGCGTGGCGACGCGCTGGGACAGAAACCGCAGGAAGTTCAGCAGGTCATAGGCATAGGCCCGGACCGTCGCCGGCGAGAAGCACCGGGCACCAAGATGCGCCAGGAACGCATTGGCCAACTCGAGGTCAGACTCGACCGCAACCTCCCGATCGATCGGGCGCAGCCGGTGGCCTTCAACGGTCTTGACGACGTGGATCTGCAAAACCCCTCCTCGGGGACGCCAGCCGAACACTGACGGCCCTCGGCTTCCCGCGGGGGGACCTCAGACCGCCCGGGCGAGTCCGCTCGCCGAAGGCCGGTTAACAGAGACCATGTTCAGCCAGGATCCGCTGGTCGGGGTGAAGTGCAGCTGGACTCGGGGGTGCTGGGCCAGCCACGCGGCCACGTTCGGGTGCTTGTGTGTGGCGTAGTTGTCGCAGACCACGTGCAGCGGCACCCGCGGGTAGGCCCTGGCGACCTGCTTGAGGAATGCCAGGAACTCCACGTTGGTGTGCTGGGAGAAGCACCGGTCGGTGATCAGGCCGGTCGCCACCTCCAGGGCTGCGAACAGCGTCGTCGTCCCATTGCGCTTGTAGTCGTGGGTCTGCTTGGCCGGGATCCCCGGGCGCATCGGCAGGATCGGTGCGGTCCGGTCCAGCGCCTGAATCTGGGTTTTCTCGTCGATGCACACGACGACTGCTTTGCCGGGTTGAGTCGGCCTGGGGCGCGGTGCCGGCGTTGCCGCCGGTCCGTCTCCCCAGGCCGCTCGCCGAACCCGGCGTGCGACTCTCACCGCACCGGGCTCTCCACGGTCGCTACTGTCAGGCGCTGGTTGACAGGGTCCAGGGGTTGGGAATCGTGTTGCCTCGATATCGGTAACGGGTGACCGGCACCGATTCTAGGTTGAACAACGTGATCCCGTTCGCCGAGATGGGTCGCCACCGACCATCGGGGGTGGTGAACCTTCGGCGGACGTCCTTCCACGTCCAACGATGCAGCGCCCTCAGCCACCTGATCACCCGCCACCACACGAAGTGGGACAGGCTGCTCAGGGTGCGTTTGCACGCGGCATGTTTGAAGTAGTTGGCCCAGCCGCGGGTGATCTGGCCCAGTCGGGTCAGCACCACTGCGGGGTCCTGCTGTGACTTCCTGTTCGTCAGGGCACGGACCTTCGCCTTCAATGACCGAACTGGCCGGTCAGCGATGAAGGTGTAGACGTGCCACTTGTTCGTCCCCCGCTTGCGTTTCCACTGGATGTGGAAGCCCAGGAAGTCGAACCCGTCGCTCATGTGCACAATCTGGGTCTTGGCGGCTGAGAGCCGTAGACCCATCGGTGCGAGCACCTGAGCAACGTCCTCGCGCAGTGTTTCGACGTGCGCCTGCGTGCCGTGCACAAGCACAACGAAGTCGTCCGCGTAGCGGACCATCCGCCATCTCGGCAGGCCTTTGACGCGCCGTCGGCTGCGTAGATACGCCGTCGACATCACCCCGCCCGGCGTCCATGGCTCGTGGAGGTGCTCATCGAGCACCGACAGAGCAACGTTGGCCAACAGCGGGGACAGGATGCCTCCCTGCGGCGTGCCGGTGTGGGTGTCCTGGTAGCTGCCGTCCTCGGTGAGGACACCAGCCTTGAGGAACGCCTTGACCAGAGCCACGACGCGCTTGTCTTTGACCCGACGACGCACCCGGTCCATCAAGGCCGTGTGGTCAATCGCGTCAAAACACGCCTCGATGTCCGCGTCCAGCACCCACCGATAACCTTGGGTGCCGTAGTGGTGTATCTCAGCGATCGCGTCGTGAGCACGCCGCATCGGCCGAAACCCGTAGGAGACCGGCACGAAGTCGGCCTCGAAGATCGGCTCCAGCACGAGCTTCAACGCAGCCTGGACCACCCGATCAGCGATCACCGGAATGCCCAACTTACGGACCTTCCCCGACCCGCCGGGCTTAGGTATCTTCCGCTCCCGCACCGGTAGGGGACGGAACGTCCCCTCCTTGAGCGCGACCCGAAGATCGTCCAGAAATCCGGGCACCCCGACGAACTCCTCGACAAAGGCGACCGTCAGGCCGTCCACGCCGGGTGTCTTCGCCCCTTGGTTGCCCGCGACCCGGCCGAACGCCATGAGCAGCGTCGCCGGATCGTGCACAAGGTTGAACAGGTCATCGAACCTGCGGCCAGGATCGGCCACCGCCCAACAGTGAAGCTTGGCCTGCATCTCCGATACCCGCCGACGCGACCCGACGGGTAACGACGGCAGTGCGCCGGTGTTCACCGGCGTATCTTTCGGCATTGCAGCATCCATCCCTTCTCGTAACCGCTGCCGCCCTTCCCCATGTGCTGGGCTTTCCCCAGCTCGGAGTACTACGACGGCTCCGCCCCGCCCCGATCCGATCGGCCGACGATGAACCCAGCCCGAGCCTCCGCAACGGATGCGCGGGGGTTCGGGCAAGACCGAGGCGGTTCCCGTGTTCACTGAGATTCGTTCGACGAAGGAGGAGCCCAGCTCTATCCCTGCGGCATCGCCACGGCTACCCCGCAGCACTTCACCGTGGCCTTCCAGACCGACACCCACATGTCCGCCAAGAAGTTCCCTGTCCCACCAACCAAACAGGTGCGCGCCGCGCCCGGCCCGTATCCGCCAGGTTTGAGCCGGTCTACCTTTCGAGGGACGTAATAGCGCTGGTTCCTCGCGTACTCCTCTCCGCCACGCTCGCCGGACCCACACCATCTGGCGATCCTGATGTGTCCCGGCTTTGTCAGGGCCGCTCCCACCCTCCCCGGCATCTCCCGGGTCAGGCTGCCCCCAGCTCCGACGCCCTGCTGCGACAGCACGTCGACGAAGGTCTCCCACCTCCATTCGAATCATCAGCGCCTCACGGCGCACGCGGGTCCAGGTAGAGCCCGACGACGTCGCGGATCTTGGCCTCGAGCTCGGGGTCGGTGGAGAACTTAAACGTCTCGGCCTTCCAGGGCTTCAGGCCCCAGCGTCGCCAGATCCGTGCCACCGTCGCGAAGCTGACCCCGAGGTGGGCGGCCAGCAGCCGGGCCGACCAGTGCGTGACGCCGAGCGCGTCTGGCGGCGGCTCCAGCGTCGCTGCGATGATCCCCTCCTCGTCGTGTACCGGCGGCCGGCCCGAACGCGGCCGATCATCCAGCGCCGCCATCCCGCCGGTGGCGTACCGGACCCGCCAGGAGTGCACCGTCGGCAGGCTCACCCCGACCAGCCGGCTCACCTCGGCGCTACTGGTGCCCTCCG
>JBBRZQ010000291.1:0-3534 GCA_038236535.1 Actinomycetales bacterium | reverse complement strand
CAGCAGACCCTTCTGGGCCAGAATGGGGCCCCCCACCCCCTGTGCGGTGGCCAGGGCCACGCCGACCCCCCCGGCGGCACCCAGCCTCAACATCGTGCGGCGCGACGGACCGTCGGCGACTGCTGTTTCCTCAGACATCGGGAACTCCTTCTCGTTGTTGCGGTCAGCTGACGACGGGGGCCGGGGAACCGCTGCCGGCACCGGCCGCGACGCGGGGTCGCGGTGCGAGTGCGGAGCGGTTGGGGTGGCCCACGGGCATACCTTGACCGCTCGACGTTGGGAACACCTTGGGGCTCCTCCCCGCCCGTGCGGCGCGCGGGGGTGGCAGGGCGCGACGCCCGGGTATGCCCGGAGCCAGCAACCGGGCGGCCGCTGGTGGCGACGGGTCAGACCTTGGTCCGCGGCTGCTCGCGACCGCTCAGGTGCGGTGCGTCGGCGAGGACGAGTGTCTCTGCGCCACAGGGTCTTTGGCGCGGCTGCTCCCAGGCCGATGACGACGTGCGACGCTTGGTCTGCGGATCTTCACGGCGTCGGAGGCTGGGGACCTGAACAAGGGGTCCGGAACGTGCAGATGTTGATGATCCGATCCGTGCGAACGCCCTGTTGAGCGGTGCGCCGGGTGACGGTTGGGCGTCCCCGGCCGGCCCGGCCCTGGCCGATACTGGGCCATGAGGCGGCGCCGGCCTGCTGACACCATCGCCATCCTCGGGGTCCTGCGCTCGGCCATGACCCAGGTCGGGGCCCCGCCTGATGGACGCTGTCGACCCGCACCTGGTCGACCAGGCCACCGCCGCCATTGCCACCGTCGTCGGAGTCCACACCGTGCGGGACCTGAGGATCCGCTGGATCGGACACCCTGCGCGCCGAGGCCGACATCACCGTCAACCCCTCGTTGACCGTCAGCCAAGCACACGACCTCGCCCACCACGCCGAACGGCATCTCCTGAGCGACGTCCGCCGGCTCACCGCAGCCACCATCCACGTCAGCCCCACCGGCGCCCACCTGTCCCAACCAGCCTCGCCATAAGCCACCCCACTGCCGGTCGTCCGCCTGAAGGCCGATCCCGGTTCGCCTAGTGGGGGCTGACCTACTGGTCGCACCGGCTCTCCACCCGGGCCGACCTGTGGACCCGGACGCATCGTGAAGGCCCCAGGACGACGTGGCCTGGCGACGGTTCCAAGCCAAGCTGGTCACCGAGTTCATCCACTGGCAGGCGCGTGGCCCGGAACTGCATCACCCCGCATCACCCCCGACCAGTTGGTCACCACCTGCATCGGCTACGACCGGCCCGGTAAGTGCATCCGCAAGCCCGATCCGCATACTGACGCGGTTCGTTCCGTTATGTGACGCCGGTACGGACGTGAACCTCCTCCGGGGTCGGTGCCGCCAGCCGTGGCCGCAGGTCGTTCTTCCGTCCACCAGGGAGGCGCCGATGTCATCGGTTCCTCCCCGGTGGGCGAAGGTCGGGCATCGCTGCTCGGGTGGTTCACATGCCGGGGACGGCCTGGGCCTCGTGGATCTCGATCTCGCAGCCCCCGGGCATGTTGAGGTGCGGATGGCTGCGGGCGAGGTCGAGGGCGGCGTCGAAGTCGTCGGCGTCAAGGATGGAGTATCCCGCGACGTCGCGGGTGCTGGGCGAGGTGCCTTCGGTGCTCACGCGGGTTCCGCCGGCCAGCGGGGTGCCGAAGTCAATCATGCGGTCGCCAACCTTGGCGGCCCACGCGTTCCACTGGCCCATTACGGCTTCCATCTGCTCTGGGGTGGGTGGCGTGGCGTCTTCCGGGGTCATCGGTGCGTGGTAGATGAAGACGAACTTGGCCATCTGGTTCTCCTTGAGGTTGTTGCTTCATGTCCAAGCCAGCAGCAGGTGCCGTCGGCGTTTGTTCTGGGTGTCTGGTCAGGCTGCAAGGGGTGTGCGTCCGGCGAAAGCTGCGAGTCGGTCAAGGGCGCTTGCGTCCTCGGCGTAAGGCGCCTCCTGCGCGAACGATCCGCCCGGGCGCGCGGCGGGCACGACCATCTCCGCCAGGCCGCGGAGATAGGCGACGAACTCGTCGGAAATCTGGATCTGCTGGCTGCTCCCTTGGGCGAGATCCCAGCCGTGCAGCACCAGTTCGAGCGGAAGGATGCTCGCCGCGAAAGACGCCGGCATGCCGTTATCGCCTGGGCCTCGAACTGTGCCGTCGAGGTCGACGCCGCGCCAGGCGTCAATCGCTTGGGCGGCCATGACCGAGACGCGGTTCTCCAGGGAGCCTTCCATCGGGTTTCGCACGTGGGCTCCGGCCATGGCGCCGAGTTGGACCAGCGACCCGAACAGGTGCTCGACCAGTTCGTGACAACTGAACTCGGTGCACGGCGTCGGTTTCGGACGGTCCTCGAACGTGAGGTTCCGCAGGATCGGCTGGATCACCGCGAGCGCTGCATCCGCCGCCGTGAGCGGGGTGAGGGACTCGGGGACCTGGGCCCACTCATCCGGGCCGGCTTCGCCGGTCGTCGCTAGCCGCGCCAGGCGATCGAAATAGTGGTTCCAGCCCTGCGCATGCATCGCGGCCTGCTGCTCGGTCAGCCCCTCGTGCACCAGGGTGACCAGCGAGCCGCCCTCGGCCGGCTCGACGGTGACCGTGACCGTGGACCCGTCCGGGACCAGGTCCTCGTCGCCTTCCCAGCCCCAGCCGAAGACGATTCGCTTGCCGGGCTCGACCTCACGGTAGGTCCCCGCGGCGACATGTCCAGGCGTGACTGTCCAGCGGTACTGGCCGCCCGCGCGCAGGTCGACGACCGCCGACACGGTCTGCCACCGGCGCAGCCGCTCCGGATCGGTGATCAGCGCAAATGCCTCGTCGGGTGATACGGGCAGGGCCACGGTCTTGGTGACGCTCATTTCTCTCTCCTCATTGAGTGCGCGTCGGCGACGAGCCTGTCGAGTTCGTTGGTCCAGAACCTGTCGATCTCAGCCTGTAGCTGTTGCAGCCCTGACGTCAGGACCCGGTATATCCGTTGGCGACCCACCTTCTCGGCGTCGACCAGCCCGGCATCGGCCAGCACGAGCAGGTGCTGGGAGATCGCCGACCGGGTGACCGGGAACTGCGCGGAGATCTCGCTGACAGTCATCGGCTGAGAAGCCAGCAGCTGCAGAATGCGTCGCCGGTTCGGCTCGGCAGCGGCAGAGAAGGCGTCGGTCACCCCCTATACGTTAGTCGTCACTAACGCATTGTCAAGATCCGAGAGCCGCCGCCGCCGCCGCCGAGCCCTCCGGCTCGTCCTGCCCGGCCGGCGGCCTTCGGTTGAAACCAAGTACCTCGGACGCTGCATCGAGTAGTTGGGGATGCTGAGAGCGTCGGGGACCACGCCGGAGAGACCCAGGTTTGAGAGGCATGAGGGCCCCTTAGTGCTGACGTTCCGCACTTCTCGCTTGGACCGTACCCGCTTTGGAGGACACAGAGGTTAGCTGCCCGATAAATCGGAGGCAGTAGAATGGGTTCCACGCGTCGGAGTTTTACGGCGGAGTACAAGGCCAGTGCGGTAGCGTTCGTGCT
>JBBRZQ010000290.1:0-3552 GCA_038236535.1 Actinomycetales bacterium | reverse complement strand
ACCTGCTGTGACCTCACGGGCGACCTTCTCCCGGTCGGCGGCCGCAGCCGCCCGGATGGCCGCGACGTCGATGCCCATCTTGGCCGCGAGCCGGTCCCCCACCCAGATCTGGCCGCTGGCCGTCAGGTACTTGGTGACCTGCGTGCCGAGTTTGAGCCATGAGGCCAGCCGCACCAGGTCGCCGACGTGCCGAAGCTCTCCAGGCACGTCGATGCGGTCCCCGTTCGAGCACCAGATCCCGTCGACGTCGACGACCGCGGCCGCTGCCCGGAAGTCGTTCCCGGACCGCACCGGGCTCGGTGCTGCGGTCTTGGCTACGACCGTCGACGCCGGCGAGGCGGTGTCAGTGGCGGTGGGGGTCGCCACGGTGGTTACCGGCGACCGCTGGGCCGCCGTGCTGGCTTCCCAGCAAGGCGGATGGATGCGGATCCCGTCGACCAAGACCCCGCAGCGCACGCCACAGCGGACGCAGGTCGTCGCGTCGTCGGCATCGACCTGCGCGGTCCAGCCCACGACGCCGTCTCGGTCAGTCACGGGGCGTGACACATACTCGGGTGGGCGCATCGAGGTTTCCTCCTGGGTGGGCTCCGACGCTACGGCGACTTGCTGCGAAGCGTCCACCCACTGTGGGTCTGGAGCGGAAAGCCCAGGCAGGGCAACGGGGACCATGTCGGCTCCCTGGCCACTTGGACCGTCAGGACCGTCGGTGCCGCCCGACCCGCCATCACCGTCGGGGCCATCTCCGTCCCCGTCGTCATCGAGGTCCTCCCCGATGATCCGGTCAAGCTGCAGTGAGACCATCCGCCCGGTCCGGTTCTCGCAGTGGATCCGGCACTTCGTCGTGAACCGCGTCTTGCCCTCGGACTCGTCGGCGAGGAGTACCCCGTCCTCGAACAGCGCCCGCATGGCGGTGTTCCGGTCGATCTGCAGCTGCTCGGCCTGGGTCGCTGAGGCGGCCTTGAGCGCGGCTTCGAGTTGCGTGGAGTCGCACATTAGGACCCGCCCGCGGTCCCGCGGGCCCGGGTCGTGCATCACGTACCCGAGACGCAGGCCCTGCCGCTCGTGCTTGCTGCGCGCCGGCATACCCAGCGCGTCGACCTCCGTGACCTGTCGGCGCCACCCGAGGCGTCCGGCGATCGGCCACGGCGGGCAGTCGCCGTGGCGGACGTCGTCGACGTAGGCAATGCCCTGGCGCAGGGCATACCCGAGGAGCTCGCGCACCCTGGCCCCGGTGGTGCGGGGCAGGTCGTCGTCGACGGCAGCCTTGCCGGCCTCCCGCAACGCCTCGTCGACGCGGATCAACAGCGTGTTGCGCTCCACCTCGCTGACCGCACCACGTTCGAGCAGCGCATCGGTCAGCGCGACCCACCCAGTCCAGGCGTGCGAGATCGCCGCGGCCTGCCGCACCGTCTCACCCATCCCGGTGAGCCGGTCGGCATACTCGTCGGCGATCTGCATGTACCGGCCGCGACGGGTGGGCAGGTCCTCGGCCAGCCACTGGATGAAGCTGGCCATGACCAAAGCGCGCCCATGCCGCGACAAGGGCTCATCCAGAGGGAACAGCAAGGTCTTGTCGACGTCTTCGCGCGAGAGCGGCACCACGAGCATCCGCTCGGATGCCGAGCCGGGCCGGGGCATGACCTCGCTGGTGCACAGCCCGCTCGCCCGGGGACCGGTGCCGTCGGAGATAGACAGCCCGTCCCTGCTTGACCTGGAGCGTTCCTCCTGGTTATGGATCAACCGTGCGGTCTCCTCGAGGTGCTTCTGAGCCTCCAGCCAGCTCTTGGTAGGTGCGAAGTCGTCCATCCAGTACAGGCAGTCCTTGGCGTTGTGGAGCTTGAACCTCAGCGCGTTGAACGTGTCCCCGTTACCGGACATCGACGAGGCCGGCTTCTTGTGCTCCCACCGCTCCCCGAAATGCTGCATCGCCTTCGCGGCCACCGACGTCTTGTAGCTCCCCGGCGGGCCAACCAAGGTGAGCACCCACGGGTTGTGCCCCAGCACCGACCGGAACACCTGCCCGAGCAGCGGAGCCGACACCCGGGCTGGGATCCGGTCCAACATGGCAGCCGAGTGCTCAAGGAACGCCTCCCGCAACCGCTCAGGATCCCGCGTGGGGTCGGGCAGGTCGTACCGCTCGATCGGCCCCGAGAACGCGACCTCGACATCCTCATGCCCGGCGGCGGTGATCGCCCCGCGCCGGTGAATGAACCTGTGCCGGCCATCGCCGTCGATACGCCACCCCGTGGAGCGGTACAGGACCTCGTCGACAACGTTCCCGCTGATGGCAAGGACGGCCCGCTGCAGCGTGTCCAACCCGGCCCGCTTGTGGTCATAGTCCACTGGACCCGGCAGAGACTCCACCCACGAGTGGTCACGCCACTGGTCCGCCATGACGCGGATCTCCATCTGCTCCTGGGTCACCGGATCCGGGTACTCAAGCCTGACCGCAACCAACTGGCGTGGAGCACTGACCCGCTTCCTTCCCGTGGACGACCGGCCGAGGAGCTCGACACTTTCGACGTCGTTGTCCTCCTCCACCTCCAGGAACTCGCGCACGGTCACCTTCACGACCGTGGTCAGGATGACCTTGACCTGACCGTCGTCCTCCTCATCCCAGTCCTCCGACCGTCGACGCCGGCTCGGCTCCCACTGCACGATCTGCCCCTCAAGCTCGCGGAAGACCGGGGCTGTGGCCCCGGCACCGCTGCGGTTGACCGAGGAACTTTGCTGCGGTGCCGACGGATCCGACGGTCCTGCCGACACCACAGCCTCTCCCCCACCGCCGACACCAGGCTCGACGTCGGCCCCCGCCGCCGGCTTCGAGTCCGGGCGAAGCGACTGTGGGACAGCGACACCTGCCGCATGGTGGCAGCGGCGGGCCTCGGCAGTGCCGCTGGCCAAGAGGGCATCCGCGGCCTGCATGGCCTCCCCCGCCCACACCGTCCCGACCCGCATCCCATGTCCGTGGACGCGGTCGACCAGGTCCCGCAGGGCCTCCTGACGAATCTGGGTCTCGGCGGCCCACCGCTTGGCGTGCCTGCGATGGGCGTCTGAGTCATCGCCGGCATCCGCCAGCTCGAGGTGCGCCTGGGCCTCGGCTACGGCCTGCATCAGCAGTTTGTGCTTGTCCTGCACCGGCTTGAGCGCGTCCCAGGTGGCGACCTCGTCCACGGAGACATCGATGAGTTCGCCCACAGCTGCCCCGGACTCAAGGTGATCGGTGAAGTCAGCCTTGACGTCGGTGACCGACGGCAGCTTCAGACGCACCTTCGCGCGCACCGCAGCGAGCTTGCCGTAGAGGTCGACCCCGCGAGCCCAACCCGTAGCGTCACGATCCAGCACCACCATGACCGTGGCGCCCTCGAGGCAGTCGACCAACTCGTCAGGGAAGCTCCTGCCACCCTGGGTATTCGTCGTCGCGACAAGCCCCTCGCGCTCAGCGGAGTGGACATCCTTCTCCCCCTCGAGCACCCACACCGTGACCCCATCACGGACCGCGTCACGGACCTGCGGCGCCCGATACAGCACCGGGTAGAAGCCCTGCGGCTT
>JBBRZQ010000289.1:0-3590 GCA_038236535.1 Actinomycetales bacterium | reverse complement strand
GGCGCAGAGTCGGGCGGGCTTCGCGGAGGACCTGTGGCGCTACGGCGAAGACGACCTCGCCGTGGCGATGCTTGACACAGATGACGACACCTACCGGCGCGTGATGGTGGCTGCGGGTGACCCTGCCGTACTGGAGAACGACTCGCGACAGCGCTGGTCGGTCAGTGAGATGGCGGCGCTTGGAGCCGTCCAAGTGCTTACCGGCACAGCTCGGTACCTGACTCGAAAACGCCGCCGGCCGGAGGACTCCGTGCTGGACCTGTGGCGAATCGTTGGGCGAGATCGACCGGACCCTAACCCCGGCCTTTCAGTAGGCCCTTCTTGAGGGTGCAGTTGATCTCGTCGGGTGCGTGTCCGGGTACTGCCCGGGGGTGGGCAGGGTGAGGTGCCGGCGCCGGGTCCGGTGTCTCCGTGGTCTTCGCGGTGCTGGTGCGGGTGGCGGTGGTGCTGGCCGTCAGGCCGGGAGCGGGATGAGCCGCAGGCGTTGGAACGCTCGGGCGAGCGCGAGGGCCCAGGGCCAGTGCTCGGCCAGGCGCAGGAACACCTTGCGTTGGCCGCGGGTGATCCGGGCGGCGGTGTGCAGCAGCCGGTAGCGCAGCGTCTTGGGCTCGGCCCTGGCCAGGTCGGGCTGGTCGGTCAGGAGCATGGTCTGGGTCAGGGCGAGCAGGTCGGCGGCGATCAGGGCGAGCTCGAGCCAGACCGCGTTGATCTGCTGGTGCCGGGACGGCAGCCGGCCGATGCCGGTGTCCTTGCCGGTCCGGATCCGGTCCTCGACCCGGGCGTGAGCGCGGTGCCGGGCGTCCAGGAACGCCAACTGCCCGCGGGGCGTGTTGGTGGTGAAGGCTTGGTAGCGGTAGCCGTCGCGGATCTCGAACGCGTCCAGGGTCGCGCCGGGGTGTGGGTGCTCGCGGCGGACGATGACCCGCATCCCGGGGCAGCCGGCGGTCCACCGGCCCAGGTCGAGCAGGCCGGTGACCTCCACGACGTCGGCGTGCTCGCGCAGGTCGCCGTCGGCGTTGCTGGCGACCTGCCAGGCCCAGACCGGCACCAGCTTGATCGCCTCGCGGACGCTGTCGGTGACCGGGTAGCCGATCGAGAACTCCAGCTGCTGCTCGGAAAGCGCCCGGATCAGCGCGTGGGAGTAGCCGGCGCCGTCCGCGCGGACCAGGATCGGCTTGTCCCGCCACCGGTCCGGCAGCTGGCTCAGTGCGTGCTCGAGCACGAGCAGGTGGTCGGTGGCGGTGTTGCTGCCGGCGTTGCCCGGCCGCAGGACCGCGGCGAGTGCCTCGCCGGTGTTGTCCAACCAGGCGCCGAGCGGGTGGTAGCCGAAGCCGCCCTTGAAGTTGCCCTTGGCGCCTTCCTTGTCCGAGTGCGCCGTCACCAGCGTCGCGTCCAGATCGATCACCGTCTGGGTGAGCAGCCGACCGGCCGCCCGGGAGCCGGGCAGCTCGGTGCCGGTCAGCTCGCCGCGGGCCAGCCAGGCCCGGTCCCGCGCGACCGCCCGGGCCCGCCGGATCCCGGCGAGCATCGCGCCGTCGATGCCGGCCAGGACCCGCCAGATCGTCGCGGTCGACGCCACCGACCCCGCCGGACCGTGCAAGCCCTCCTGGTCGGCCAGGCTCTGCACGTCGCTGATCGACCGGGCGCCGTCAGCGATGGCCACCGCCACATCGACCAGGACCCGGCCCGGGTCGTGCCCAGCCCGGCGCTCCCGCAAGGAGTGGGTGGCCTCGGACAGCACGGCGGTCAGCCCGATCCGGTCAGCCAGCTCCGAGAGCAGCACGGTACCGGCGTGCGACACCACCCCGGTCCCGTCACAGGTGATGGTCGGCAGCGTCCGACTCGTTGTACGTTGCACCTGCGAAGTGCCTCTCCACTCGGTGATCTTGTTCCTTCAGCAAGAACAGAATCGCAGGTAGAGCAGGCACTTTCGCGCGTTCCGGGCCCGTGTCGGCACCCAAGATCAGAGCACTACTGCAACAGCAGGGTTAGTTCGCGTGGTGCTCCGCGTTTCTGCTACGGGACTGATTATGCGACTGCTGGCAGCGGCATGTCAATGGCTTCGGCGCCGGGGATCTCCTTTGTTGTTGGGGCGTTGTCGGGCTTCTTGTAGAGGTCGGTCATGGATTCCTCAGACAGGTAGCGCCGGTCGGAGACCTGCCACTCGTCGTGGGCCTCGATGAGGACACAGGACGCCAGGCGGAGCAGCGCGGTGTCGTTGGGGAAGATCCCGACGACGTCGGTGCGGCGCTTGACCTCGCGGTTGAGGCGCTCCAGCGGGTTGGTCGACCAGATCTTGCGCCAGTGCGCGGGCGGGAAGCCAGCGAACGCGGTGAGCTCCTCGCGAGCGTCGCGCAGCAGCTGCGCGACCGCGGGCAGCTGGGTCTGCAGGCTGGCTGCGACGGTCTCTACCTGCGCGTGGACCAGCGCGGCGTCGGGCTGCGCGAAGATCGTGCGGATCGCGGCGGCGACCCACTCGGACTGTCCCTTGGGGACCCGGGCGAGGGCGTTGCGCATGAAGTGCACCCGGCAGCGCTGCCAGCTCGCCCCGGACAGCGCCTTGGCGATGGCCTTCTTCAGGCCGGCATGGGCGTCGCTGATGACCAGCTGCACACCGCCCAGGCCGCGATCGCGCAGCGAGCGCAGGAACTGCGTCCAGAACACCTCGTCCTCGCTGTCCCCGACATCAGAGCCCAGGACCTCACGGCGGCCGTCGGCGCTGACGCCGGTAGCGATGACGACGGCCCGGGACACGACCCGGCCGCCCTTGCCGCGGCTGTCACCGCCGACCCGGCTGTGGCAGTAGGTGGCGTCCAGGAACACGTAGGGGAAGCGCTGCTCGCCCAGCGGGCGGCTGCGCCAGGCAGCGACGTCGGCGTCGAGCCCGGCGCAGATCCGGGACACCTCGCTCTTGCTGATCCCGGACTCGATCCCCAGCGCGGCGACCAGGTCATCGACCTTACGGGTGCTCACCCCCTCCACCCACGCCTGCATCACGACCGCGTGCAACGCCACGTCGATGCGCCGGCGCGGCGCCAGCAGCGAGGGAAAGAACGACCCGGTCCGCAGCTTGGGGATCTTCACCGTCAAGTCCCCCGCGGTCGTGCTGACCGTCTTGTCGCGGTAGCCGTTGCGCTGCGCGGTCCGGGTGTCGACGCGTTGGTGCGGGCCGGCGCCGATCTGGCCGGTCGCCTCGGCCTCGACCAGAGCTTGCAGCATCGTGGCGAGCAGGGTGCGCATCAGCTCGCCGCTGTCGGCGCTGCGCAGCGCGTCGGTCAGCTCGAGCAGGGCAGACTGGTCCAGGGCCATCGGGTGGGTCTCCTTCGCGAGTTCCTTGGCGGGTTCTCACGAAGCCTCACGCGGTGGCTCCTTCACGTCCGTGACCGACACACCGGCCCGAAGATCAGGAACTCGAACTACACCACTCGAGGGGACTCGGTCCATCCGGACCCGGCTGGCGGTGAGCAGGCACAGCGCCAGGCTGGCGGCCGCATGCAGCGCATCGGTCACCGTCACGTCACTGTCACCGGCGCTGGCCGGCACCGGGTCCGGCTGTGTCGGCGCCCAACGCGAGCGCGAGCCGGTGCAGG
>JBBRZQ010000288.1:0-3590 GCA_038236535.1 Actinomycetales bacterium | reverse complement strand
CGTCTCCCGCATGACCAGGACGACCTCGACCACCGACGGGGACAGGACCCGGACCCGGTGTGAGACCGCGGCCGCTGCCGCCGCGAACGCCGGAGCCGCGGCCTCGAGGTCGTCGACGGTCTGACCCACCCGCGCCCGCACCAGCAGCCGCAGCGCGTTCCCGGCGGTGAGGACGTCCATCAGCTGCGGATGCACCCACGTCGAGGTGGTCGACGCCGACGAGAGCACCAGCCGGGACGCCTTGGCCGGTTGCAGTGCCCACGCCCGGCGGGTCGTCTTCCGCTGGACCGAGAGGCCGCACTCCCGCGCCAGGCTCGGCCACGTCCGGCGGGCCCACCGCCGCCACCCCAGCCGGCGCAACGGCCCGGCGCAGCAGCGCTCGAACGTCGGCGGCGACAGCCGGCCCCACACCGTCGCCACGACCGCCGGGACCACCGCGAGGACGGCAGCCGGCCAGGCCACCCGAGGCCACCCCAGCCGCCCCGCTAGGACAGCCAGCGCCAGCAGGGGCAGCGCCCACCGCCGGGTCGCCCACACCCACCGGGCCACCCCGGGCAGCAACCGCGCCAACCCGAACGCCCCGGCTGCAGCCGAAGCCGCCGCTCGCACCGGCGCCGAGGCCTGCCCCGTTGACATAGTGCCCATCACGCCACGTCCGTCGGGACGAACGAGACCGAGACCCGCAGCTCGCCGAGCCTCCCGGACGCGTTCACGTAGTGCCCGTCCGGGTCGTACAGCGACCAGCCGAACGCCGCCGCCACTCCCCGCACGAAGGAGGGGTTCGACGCCCGAACGTAGGCGTACAGGGTCCCGGTCTCGCCCCGGTGGACGTCCAACCCGCGCACCCCCGGGCCGTTGCCGAGCGCCTGCGCCACGATCCACGCCACCTCGGCGAAATCCCCCACACCCGCCGGCGCAGCCGGCAGCGGCACCTCACCCGGGCACAAGCCGGCGCGGGCCTGCGCCCGCGCCACCCGGTCCGCGTGACCCCAGACCAGCCCCATCAGATCCTCGACCACCCCGACCGGCGCGTCGTCGTCGATCCCGGCCCCCAACGAGCCGGGCCAGCCGTCGAGGTCCACCCGGGCCGCCATCACGCAGCCGCCTTCCCCGCCGGACCGCCCGAGACCCCGCCCTGACCCGCCGACGTCGCAGGCTTCTCTGCCGGCGCGCTCTCCGCGAGCGCCTCCGCCCGCCACGACTCCGACAGACTCCCCGACGCCCGGATCACCCGCACCTCCACCGTCAGCCCGACGAACGCCACCAGCGCGAACTCGCCCAGCACCGGCCGCACCAGGGACCCGACCGTGACCGTGCCCGTCGTGTTCGACTCCCGCCCGAACGCCACCTGCCGGTAGAGCACCTCCACCGCCCACAACGGCATGCCCGTGTCCTCGTCCCGGGCCTGGGTCTCCGACGGCTTGCGCTTCCCATCGCGCTCGACCCACTCGAACACCTCGTTCACGATCCCCGTGGACCGCATCGCCTGCCGCTTGCTGTCAACCGCGTAGAACGTCATGCCCTGGCTCCTTCGCTGGGTAACTGGCTTGAGCCAGTTGTATGATCTCATCAAAGTGGCTTGAGCCAGTCATGTCAAGCACTGGCGCGAGCCACTTGTAGAATTCGCGCCATGAGCCAGGACCAGATCCCCAGGGACCCACCGAGCAGAGCCCTGGCGAACCAGCTCCGGCGCGACATCGCAGACGGCACGTTGGGGCCTGGGGACAAGCTGCCCTCAGAGCGCGCGCTTGCAGCCGAGCACGGCATCGCCCGGAACACCGCACGCGAGGCGGTGCGTATCCTCGCCGATAGCGGTCTCGTCGACGCGCAGCATGGTCGCGGCGTGTTCGTCCGCAAGCAGCCGCGACTATTCAGGTTCGGACACAGTCGCTACTCACGCAGCGTCCGTGAGAGGACCGGGTTGTCTCCGTTTCGAGCAGAGGTGATTGCCCAAGGCCGGACCCCTAATGTGCAGTGCACCAGCATCGAGGTTCTTCCCGCCCCGGAGTTCGTCTTAGAGCGGCTTGAGTTGCCCCACGGGACCCCCGTCGTGCGCCGAGAGAACTGGTACCGAGCCGACGCTGAGCCCGTCCAAGTTGGGTACACCTACATTCCGCGGGAAGTCGCAGGGGACACCGCCATTGCCAAGAGCGCGGACCTCGGACCGGGGAGTCTCTACGCCCGGTTCGAAGACCAAGGATTCCCCATCACCCACACCCGCGAGGAGATCACGGCCCGAATGCCCACCCCCCAAGAGAGCCAATCCCTCGCCATCCCGGACGGCGTCCCCGTGATCGACCTCATCCACACGGGCCTGACCGAAGGGGGACGCCCCTTCGAAGTGACGCACTTCATACTCCGTGCCGACCTCAACGGGCTCGACTACACGATGCCGGTCGACCTCTGATGAACACTCCCACCATCGCGATTCGCCCACGCCGCGACGACGACATCACTGAACTCGCCAAGGTCCTCGTCGAGGTACACGCCCTCGACGGCTACCCAGTCGAAGGAGTTGGCAATCCCAGAGAGTGGCTCTACCCGCCTGGCCTGCTCGCCTCTTGGGTCGCCACAACCGATCAGGTCGTCGTCGCCCAGGTCGCCCTGTCGGAACCCGACCCCGACGACCTCGCGCCGTCCCTTGGCCGCAAGGCCGGCATCACCACGCCCCTGGCCGTTCTCGGCCGAATGTTCGTCTCGCCGCACGCCCGCGGCCTCCGACTCGGCGCGGCACTCACTCGCACCGCCTCAGATCACGCCAACGCAATCGGACGAAGAGCCGTCCTCGACGTCATGGACAAGGACACCGCAGCCATCCGGACATACGAAGCACTCGGCTGGCAAGTCCTCGGCCACGCCACCCACCCATATGGCGACGGCCGCACCGAGCCGGCAACCGCATACGTCGCCCCTGCGACCGGTGCCAACCGCGCATCAGCCCGGTAAACCCGACCAAACAGCGCCGCTGGTACTTCTCATCCCACAGGACACCGAGGGCGCCCGGCTCTCCACCCGCGAGCCGCCACGAACCCATTCACCGCTTGCCGGCATGCTCGTGGACTGTGACCCCGTCCCGGGACTTCCCGAGCTCCGCAGACCTATGGAAAACCCTCCTTGAGGGGACCGTTGCCGCGGTCATCGGGTTCATCGCATGGTTCCTCATCTGCCTCCTGACGTTACGGAAGAACACGTGGCGGGCGGAAAGTCGGGCGCGCGCGACGAACTATCACGGGCGCCGCACAAGAACGGCCGCGGCCATTCACAGATCGTGACCGCTACAACCAGGCTTACTCGTGACGACCGAGGGTGAGTTGGTTGTCGTTTCTCTCTGTCGGCCCAGTTGGGCCTCTCAGGGCACACCCGGGTAATAGGTCACCCAGTCGAGGGTGCTGATGCGGCCGCGGTGCACGGTGAACAGGTGCGCGCAGAGGCCCGGCTGGTCTGGGTAGTGTTAGCCGCCACGCTGGGTGAGGATGATCGCGTCATTGTGGCTGCGGATGTGGCTGCGTGACGAGGGCCCCGTCCCGGGTTTCGGGGCGGGGCCTTGGTGGTCATGCTGACGGCCTGATGCTCGTTGTGTCGCCAGTTCG
>JBBRZQ010000287.1:0-3610 GCA_038236535.1 Actinomycetales bacterium | reverse complement strand
CATCCTTCCCGGGCGGCCGAAAGTGTCCCGCGGCTTCTACGCCTTGATTCCCCATCCCAATTACGTTGGAGTCGTCTTGGAACTATTTTCGATCCCCGTACTGTTTGGAGCTTGGAGAACCGCAGTCGCGTTCAGCATCTTGAACGGACTTTTGCTGCGGGAAAGGATTCGGGTGGAGAATTTGGCCCTGGCCGGCGCTCAAGGTACGGTCGTTCCCCGATGAGCGCTCTTGAAGTGGTGCGTCAAATCCTGCGCGAGCATTGCCGGCTCACCGGCGAAGATGGCCTCACCCTGGTCATGCAAAGCGACCAACCCGCGCTTCAGCTGTATGGCGGCAATCACTTCGACGGCACCCAGATCGGCACCTCCGGACAGCCCTACCCGCCCTACGCCGGCGTAGCCCTGGAACCCCAGAACTACCCAGACGCCCCCAACCACCCCAACTTCCCCAACAGCGTGCTCCGCCCCGGACAAAAATACACCGCCACCACCCGCTGGCTGATCAGCTGAAACCACCCGCTTCCTGGGGCTGGCCAGCCGCTACACGCTCAATCCAGCCCATCCGGAGGAAGTAGCGTGGCGCACCCGCTCAGGGCGCGGCCCTCGTGTGCGCCATTCGAAACATCCCGAGCAGGGCTTCGGGTCTCACGTGAGGTGCCCTATTTCTTCCGGACAGTGGGCCCCAGTAGAATGGGGTGAACAGATCGGATGAATAGTGCCAAGTAAGCGTGTGAAGTTTTCTCCCGAATTCAGAGAAGCAGCGGTCCGGGAAGTCATTGAGAAATCTCGCCCGGTCGCGGATGTTGCGCGGGAGAATGGTCTGGTAGCTCAGACTCTGGGTAACTGGGTAAGTGCGTGGCGAATCAAGCACGTCGATGACGAGCCGGTGCTGACTCTCTCGGAGCGTGCTCGGTTGAAGCAGTTGGAACGAGAAGTTCGCGAGCTGCGGATGGAGAACGAGTTCCTGGGAAAAGCGACGGCCTTCTTCGCAAAGAAGTCTCAGTGAGGGTGAAGTACGCGTTCATCTGTGGCGAAGAAGGCAACTACCCGATCGACAAGATGTGTTTATGGGCGAAGGTATCGCGGTCGGGCTACTACGAGTGGCACGGCCGGGGCCCCTCATCCAGCGCGTTGCGCCGGCGCCGGCTGTCGGCCTTGGTGGAGTGGTCGTTCCAGGATTCCGATGGCACCTACGGCTACCGGCGTGTGCATGCCCACCTGGCCCGGCTGGGTCAATACGCAGACCCCGAAACGATTCGGGTGCTCATGCGCGAACTCGGCCTGGTCGCCTGTCAGCCGCGGCCCTGGCGTCCCACGACGACGGTGGCCGGTGACGCCTCGAGCACACCTGATCTGGTGTGCCGTGACTTCACCTGCGACACCCCGGCCACCAAGCTCGTCGGTGACATTACGTATATCAAATCCTGGGAAGGGTGGCTGTACCTGGCGACAGTCCTGGACTGCAACACCAAGCAGGTCGTCGGCTACGCCATGGCCGACCACTTACGCACCTCCTTGATTATCGACGCCCTCAATATGGCGTCCCAGAGAATCACTATCCGAACCGGGATCACTAATTTCCACAGCGATTATGCCGAGGTTGAGGTTAAGCCGAGGATTCGTGAACTGGCCTGTGCGTGATGGGTTGCCTGTCTGATTCCTCGGCTTAACGATTTGGTGCTATCGCAGGTCGTAGAGCGCTTGGAGGGCGTCCTCGGTGAGCTGTTTGGCTGGCGGTGTGGCGATGGCGGGGGTCGCGGCGTTGATGGCCTGTCGCATCATGTCCAAGGTGGCGAAGGCGTAGAACGCTGCGGTGGTCGAGGTGTTCTCGTGGCCGAGCAGGCGCATGATGATCGGCAGCGGGATTCCCTGCTGGTAGAGGTCCATGGCCTTGGTTTTGCGCAGCATGTGGCAGTGGATGTTCTCCGGCACGGTGGGGCAGTTCGTGCGGGCGGTTCGGGCGGCGGTCTTGAGCACTGCTGCCACGGTGTCGGTCGAGAGCCTGCTCGGCTGCCCGTCGTGCAGGCTGTAGAACACAGGTCGTGTCGCGGGCGGCTGGGCGTGGTCGGGATGGAACTCGCTCAGGTAGACGCGCAGGTGCTCGGTCGTCGTGTCGGTGATCGGCACGGTGCGGGTCTTGTTCCGTTTTCCGGTGAGGGTGATATGTCGCGGCGGGGTGAGGGTCAGGTCGCCCAGGGTCAGGCCGGTGATCTCGCTGACTCGGGCAGCGGTGTCGTAGAGCAGGATGAGCAGCATCCGGTTCCGGCGTGCTTTGGCGGTGGCGCCGGTGAACGCGGCCAGCACGGCCCGGGTCTCGGATTCGGTGAGGTATTCGATGGGGGTCCGGGGGCTGGCCGGTGCTCGCAGCACGTGCGTGGCCTGGCTGAGTGCGACCAGGGTGATGTCCTCGTGGGAGGAGTAGTCCAGGAAGGTCTTGATCGCGGTCAGCCGCAGCGTGATGGTCTTTGGCGCGTAGTGGCGCTGCTCGGCCATCCAGACTAGCCATCCCTTCAGGTGGGCCCGGTCGAAGTGGTCGAAGGTGACCTGGACGCGGTCGATGTGCTCGACCTCGCTCAGGTAGCGAAGGAAGCATTCCAGGCTGATCCGGTAGGCCTCGATCGTCTTGGGCGACAGCCCTCGAACCCTGGGCAGGTAGGTGTGCAGGTAGTCCCTGGCGAAACTGAAGAAGTTCGGTGCGTCGGTGTCCGGGTCGTGTTTCATTCGAACCCCACCTGCGGTAGCAGCGACTGGCTCGTGCCGGCGATGTCGGCGTAAGCGTGCATGAAGTCCGGAGAGGTGTGCACGTAGTAGTAGGTGGACTCGAAACTCGCGTGGCCCATGTAGCGAGACAGGTAGGGCAGCAACGCGGTGACGTCCTTGCCCTGGGCCATCCACCGCTCGATGTTGGCGTAGGCGAAGTGGTGCCGGAAGTCGTACGGACGAGGCCGGGTACCCTCTGTCGGTCGCGGCAGTCCGGCCTGGTCCCAGATGTGATTGAACACCGCCCCGACACTGCAGGCGGTGACCGGGTTGCCGGTCGTGGAGACGAAGAACGTTCCCCGCGACGGAAACCGGTGACGCGATGCCTGATCGCATCCGGCCAGGGCCTCGATGACCTGACTGGTCACCGGCAGCCTGCGGCTGCGGTTGCCCTTGGCCCAGATGATGTCGATCCGCCCGGCATTCAGGTCGACCTGCTCGGTGCGCAGCCCGCGGGCCTCACCGGTCCGGATCCCGCAGGAGTGCATCAGCGTGAAGAACGCGGTTGCTTGCCACCGCCACGGGGACTGCGCGTGAAGGTGGGCGGCGGCGGTGAAGAACCGGTCGATCTCATCGGTGGTGAGCAGGTAGGGGTGGGCGGGAACGAACGGTGCTTTCCATCGGTCGGACAGCACGTAGACGTCCGGGTTCTCGTGGGCCTGCAGCCACCGGCCGAAATCGCGGATGTAGGACATCCAGGACCGGTACCGGCCCGACCGGTCCAGTTGCTCGAGCACCCACCCCTCGACCGTTTCGCGGTCGAAGACAGTCCGGCCGTGGCGGGCGCAGTAGGCGTCGAACCGCCGCAGGTACCAGATCCGGGAGGTGCCGTAGCAGCCCATGGCCTGTT
>JBBRZQ010000286.1:0-3627 GCA_038236535.1 Actinomycetales bacterium | reverse complement strand
TCGAGTACCCAGCGCTCCCCTCCTCGACCTCGTGGGCGTTTCTCGGTGAAGCACAGCACGTGGCCCTGCGGCACGCGCGCAAACGCCCCGAGTGCCGACGGCAGCGGCGCCGTCGAAGTTCGCCCAAGCATGTGGAGGAAGTGACGCACCGGTCGAGATCCGGTCTCGCTCGGACTCGACAAGGCAAGCACGTGGGACGGATGAAGCACTACCAACACAACGAGAGGGACAGTCATGAAGGGATCGACGTTCAAGCGGTGCGGATGCCGTGAGGAACCTCCGGACGGGAAGCCGGGCAGCGGCAAGCCGCTCGGAGACAAGTGCCCGGCGCTCGGGAAGTTTTCTCATGGGTCGTGGTTCTACCGGGCAGACATAGGCCCGGACCCGCTCACCGGGAAGCGGCGGGAACAGCGGAAGGGCGGCTTCCGTACCGCCAAGGAAGCACAGTCGGCGCTGGCTCAGGTCGTGGCTGCGGTGTCCACAGGTGAACACCGGCACGACGAGCGGCTCACTGTTGGTGAGTGGCTGACGGCGTGGCTCGCCCGAAAGATCGAGGACGGGCAGAACGATGCACATGGAGGCATCCGCGCCTCCACGGCGGTCATGTACCGGACCTACGTCGAGGGAACGCTCATCCCGTACCTTGGCCGGTTGCGGCTCGGCGAGTTAAGGCACAGCCACGTCGAGCGAATGCTCCGGGACCTGCACGCCGGAGGCAAGGGCGACGCGACGATCCGGCGCACTCACGCAGTGCTCAGGTCGGCACTGTCGCAGGCGAAACGCGCACGGCTGGTCTCTGAGAACGTCGCTCAGGACGTCAACGGTCTGCCAGAGCGGGGCAAATCGCGCCCGGCTCCCTGGGAGCCACAGCAGTTAGGCCAGTTTCTTGATGCGACGGCCTCTCACCGGTTCGGTCCGTTGTATGAGTTCCTGGCCTTCAGTGGCCTCCGGCGGGGTGAGGCTTGCGCTCTGCGTTGGTCGGACGTTGTGCTCGAAGACCGGGTGCTCAACGTGCGGTCGTCGCTGGTGCAGGTCGGCCCGCGGTGGATCGAGGGCAAGCCCAAGACGGCCAGCGGTGAGCGACGGGTGGACCTCGGGGAGCGCACGGTCAGGCTGCTGCTCATGGTGCAGCTCGCTCAGGACGAGGACCGGAAGCGCTGGGGAACGGCATACCAGGACAACGGTCGGGTGTTCGCCCGGGAGGATGGCTCGGACCTGTCACCAGAGTCGGTGACAAAGACGTTCAGTCGGCTGGCGACGTCGACGGGTCTGCGCCCCATGCGGCTGCACGACCTCCGTCACGTCGCGGCATCGCTGATGATCTCGTCTGGGGCTGACATCGCCGTGGTGAGCAAGCGACTCGGACACTCCACCATCAGTGTCACCTCGGACCTGTACGGGCACCTGTTCGCATCAGCCGGCCAAGCGGCTGCGGATGCTGCCGAAGCCCTCGTTCCGGACCGTTCGGCCGTCTCAAAATGACCAATGCGCCCACAATGCGCCCACACGACTCCGGGCGGCCGAAGCGGGAGAGGAACGAGCAAGGCCCCCGCACAGCGTTTCCGCTGCTCAGGGGCCTGTCGTCTGTCTCAACACAGAGCGCGCCCGGAGGGATTCGAACCCCCAACCTTCTGATCCGTAATCAGATGCTCTATCCGTTGAGCTACGGGCGCAGGCCGCGTCCGGGAATCCCCGGGGCGCAACGTCGCGAAAGACTACCGGTACACCCTGCCCAGACTGAAATCCGCCCCCCGCCCAGCCGGCTCCCGACGTGGCTGAGCACGGGGACGCCGACCGGAAGCTGGAGGGTGAGCCACTGATCCAGACCGTCGATCTACCGGACTGTCGAACTACCGGACCGTCGATCTAGAGGTCCGGGCCCTCCGCGCGCAGTCGCTCGACCTCGGACAGGGCGCCGCGCAGCCCGCTCAGCCATTCGTCGCTGTGCTGGCCGACCAGACGAACGCACCAAGCCAGCGCCTCCGAACGGGACCGGGCCACGCCGGAGTCCACCAGCGTGTCGAGCACTTGACGCTCACTCTGCCGCAACCTGGTCATCGCCGGAACCGCCAGGTGGGTGAAGAGCTGGCCGGTCTCGCCGATCCGCGCTCCCCAGGCAACGCTGCGGCCGTACTTGGCCTGGGCCTCGTCAGCGATCTTCATCCGCTGGGCGCGGGTGTCCTCTCGCCAACGGGTGATCCGGCCCTCTGCGGCCGCTGCCTCGCTGTTCTCGGGGGCAGTCAGCTCACCGACCACGGTGATCTCGTCGCGGTCGGTGATGACCCGCAGGTCGCCGGTGAACCAGTCGTCGGGGATTCGCCCGACGAACCAGGCTGCCGCGTCTGTCGCGTCGGGCAGGTCGCCCTGCTGCCAGCCGCCGGGGCGACCGAAGGGGCCACCTCGCCGGGGACCGCCGGGGCCTCGTCGGCCGCGCGGACCGGCCGGGGTGTCGTGTTGGTGTGCCATGTCTACCTCCATAGTGAGTATTACCGTCTTACTTAGTTACCAGATTACTGCATTACATTCAATCCAACAGGGCTCTGCCGGTCCGTATTCCGCGACCTGCCCGCTGCCCTGGCTCCGTGATCTCGCCAGGCGCCACCATCTGGGCCCAAGGCAGTGAGTTCGGGGACGAATCGGCCACGTGGTGTGAGGTGATTCACACGTCGCTGAATTCTGCCCATTCCCACATACCCACCGCGCGGGTTAACGTGACCCAGAGAAGCGCATTCACCGGACGTGCACCGGAAGGTGACAGCGTGGAAACAATCAATAGGCAGCCCGCAGGGCGCCACGCGAAGGGGATGGCAGAACGATGACCACCACAGCGAGACTGCAGATCCAGAGCGACGGTTCCACCAGCCACCGCGGGCTTGCTGCCTGGGTCGATGAGGTCGCGGCGCTGACAACACCCGACCGCATCTCGTGGGTCACCGGTTCAGACCAGGAGTGGAAGACGCTGACCGACGCGCTCGTCGCGTCCGGCACCTTCACCCGCCTCAACGAGAACATCAAGCCCAACTCATTCCACGCCGCCTCCGACCCTTCAGACGTCGCGCGGGTCGAGGATCGCACCTTCATCTGCTCGGTCGACGAGAAGGACGCTGGCCCCACCAACAACTGGATGGCGCCCGACGAGATGAAGACGGTCATGAGGCACCTCTACCGGGGGTCGATGGCCGGTCGCACGATGTATGTCATCCCCTTCGTGATGGGACGCCTCAACGGCGAGGACCCCAAGTTCGGCGTGGAGATCACCGACTCGGCCTACGTCGTGGTGTCCATGCGGGTGATGGCCCTGTGCGGCAGCGAGGTGCTGAAGCGGATCGAGGAGCTCAACTCCGAGTTCGTGCCGGCCCTGCACTCGGTCGGCGCGCCGCTGAAGCCCGGCGAGAAGGATGTCTCCTGGCCGTGCAACGAGACCAAGTACATCGTGCAGTTCCCCGAGGAGCGGGCGATCTGGTCGTTCGGGTCGGGTTATGGCGGCAACGCCCTGCTGTGCAAGAAGTGCTACAGCTTGCGCATCGCGTCCGTGATCGCCCGCGACGAGGGCTGGCTGGCCGAGCACATGCTGATCCTCAAGCTCACCTCCCCGCAGAACGAGACCCACTACATCGCAGCCGCTTT
>JBBRZQ010000285.1:0-3647 GCA_038236535.1 Actinomycetales bacterium | reverse complement strand
GGTGACCTTGGGGGTCGTGGTGGGTCTGGCTGCGGGTGTGGTCGCCGGGGTGACCTGGACCGCCAGGGCTACCGGGGTCTTCGCCGCGGGGGTTGCAGCGGGCGCCTTGCCGGGGGTGGTGGGCGTGGTCACCGGGGCAACGTGGACGGTCGGGGTTGAGACCACCGGGGACACCGGGGACACCGGGGACACCGGGGACGTTGCGGCCGGGGCGGCGGCCGGGGCGGCGCTCGGGGCGGCGCGGGACACCTCGGCACCCGCGGCTGTGTCAGGGTTCGCCGTACAGCCGGTGAGCCCCAGGCTGAACGCGAGAGCGAACAGGACAGTCGCGGCAGTGCGGGTCGCGGTCATCGGTGGGTCTTCTCTGAGTGCGGCTCTCGGACACGGCGTGTGCGTGACCTGTTGCTCAGAGTTTACGCGCCGGGGTGTGACACGCCCGGGACCGTTTCGGACGGGTCGCCGGGATACCTGCGCGCCCGCCCTATCGGCGGGCTAGGCCGCGGCGGGCCCCCGGCCGGGGGCCAAGGCTCGCGATCATGGTGCGGAGTCGCGCCGACTGCGCGCGGGGCATCGTGGGCGCAGGTCCTCGTACCGTCCTGGTCGGGCCGCCCGGTCGCGTCGGGACCCCCTCCCTCCCGTCTGAGAGGCGAGAGCGCGACGTGGGTGGTGGCGCCGGTCGTGCGTGGTGCGGTGTCGTCTGCCATGAGCATGGGACCCCGCTGAGCGGTTTTCTGCCAGTTTCATGGGACCACCTGGGTTGCCAGTCGTGGGACCACCCGGCGTGTCTGGCCGATGGTTCCTTGATCGTCTCGTTGACTGCTCGCGTCATGTCGTTAGACGACGCGGAGGTCGGCGAGCGTGGGGTTCAGGGAGGTCAGCGTGGTTGAGGTGCGTGAGGTGCTGCGCGGGTGGCTGGAGGGCCTCGGGTTGCGCAGGGCGGCCGAGCGGGCGGGGGTGGACCGCAAGACTGCCCGCCGGTACGTCGCCGCCGCGCAGGCCGCGGGGCTGACCCGCGAGGCCGGGGTCGAGGCGCTGGGCGATGAGCTGGTCGGGTTGGTGGTCGAGGCGGTTCGCCCGGCCCGGCCCAACGGGCACGGCGCCTCGTGGGAGCTGCTGCTGGGCCGCGAGGAACAGATCAGCGCGTGGGTGGCCGGTGGCGGCGGTGTGGCGCCGTTGTCGATCGTGAAGATCGAGGAGCTGCTCGCTCGGACCGGGGTGGTGGTGCCTTACCGGACGTTGCACCGTTTCGCGGTCGAGCGGTGCGGGTTCCGGGTCGCGGGCACCACGGTGCGGGTGGCTGATGGGGAGCCGGGGGTGGAGTGCCAGATCGACTTCGCCCAGCTCGGGTTGCTGGTCGATGCGGAGACCGGGAGGAAACGCAGGGTCCACGCGTTGATCTTCACCGCGGTGTTGAGCCGGCACATGTTCGTGTGGTTGACCTACTCCCAGACCTTGGGAGCGGTGATCGCGGGCTGCGAGGCGGCGTGGGCGTTCTTCGGCGGGGCGTTCAAGGTGCTGATCCCGGACAACCTCAAGGCGGTGGTCACCAACGCCGACGCGGTCAACCCTCAGCTGTCGGTGGGCTGGTTGGACTACGCCCAGCACGTGGGTTTCGGTACCGACCCGGCCCGGGTCCGCTCTCCGAAGGACAAGCCTCGGGTCGAGCGGGCGGTGCAGTTCGTGCGCGGGAACTTCTGGGCCGGGGAGTCCTTCACCGACCTGCCCGATGCTCAGGCCCGGGTCGAGGCGTGGTGCGCCGGGCGGGCCGGGATGCGCATCCACGGCAGCACCGCGCGCCGCCCGAGGGAGGCCTTCGCCGAGCTCGAAGCCGCTCACCTGCTAGCTGTCGCCGAGCCTTACGACGCGCCGGTGTTCACCCGGGTGAAGGTCCACCGCGACTACCACGTCGAGGTCGCCAAGGCGTTGTATTCCCTGCCTGAGCATCTGCTCGGGCAGTACGTGGAGGCTCGGGCGGACTCGAGCCTGGTCAAGCTCTACTCCACCGGCGGGGCGGGAGCGGGCCGGCTGGTCAAGACCCATCCCCGCCAGCCGGCCGGGGGCCGCTCGACCGACCGAGGGGACCTGCCCGAGCACAAGGCCGACTATGCGCTGCGGGACCTGAGCAGGCTGATCGCGGTCTGCGCCGGGCACGGACCCAACATCGGGATCTACGCCGAGCGGCTGCTCGACGACCCGCTGCCGTGGACCAGGATGCGCTCGGTCTACCGGCTGCTCGGGCTGGTCCGCCGCTACGGCCCCGACCCGGTAGAGGCCGCCTGCGAACGGTCGTTGGACCTCGACGTGGTGAGCGTGTCGAAGATCGCCGCCATGCTGGAGAAGGCATGCGAACGCGAGCCGCTGCTGCCCGCCGCGGCCGGCTCGTCCGGCGGAAGGTTCGCCCGGGCCCCCAGCGAGTACTCACCGCGCGCCGCCGTCCGCGGCGGCGTCGCGCTCACCGTCATCCCCGGCGGCGCGCAAGGCCGCGCTTCCGCGCAGGCCACCGCAGACAAGGAGCCCACCCGATGACCACCACCACGACCACGACGCTGACACCGGCCGGGCCGGTCGACCCGATCGGGACGGACCTGATGCGCACCCTTCGAGCGCTCAAGCTCGGCGGGTTGAGCACCACCCTGCCCGAGCGGCTCACCCTGGCCCGGACCCGCAAGATGGGCCACGCCGCGTTCCTCGAGCTCGTCCTGGCCGACGAGGTCACCCGCCGGGAGTCCCGCTCGGCGATGCTGCGAGCCCGCACCGCCGGGCTCGACCCCACCATGCGCCTAGACACCTGGGACGAGCCCGGAGACCTCACCTACGACCGGGGGCTGCTCGACGACCTGACCAGCCTGCGGTTCACCGAGGCCGGACACGGGGTCCTGCTCCTCGGCCCGGTCGGGGTCGGCAAGACCCACCTGGCCACCGCGCTCGGGCACATCGCGATCCGCCGCCGCTTGAGCGTGCACGCCGCCCGCGCCGACAAGCTGTTCACCCGCCTACGCGCCGCGAGACTGGACAACACCCTCGAAGCCGAGGTCCGCAGACTCGCCCGCGTCGACGTGCTCATCCTCGACGACTTCGCGCTACGGCCTCTCGACGCCACCGAGACCAACGACTTCTACGAGATCATCGTCGAGCGCCACCGCCGGGCCAGCACCATCGTGACCTCCAACCGGGAGCCCTCCGAGTGGCTGAGCATGATGAGCGACGCCCTGCTCGCCCAATCCGCAGTCGACCGGCTCACCTCCGGCGCGCACACCCTGATCATCGAGGGCCCCTCCTACCGGCAACGCGACCCCCGTGCGCGTGTCGCAGTTGACCCCAACAACGAGGCACAGCGATGATCACTCACACGAGCAGGTGGTCCCATGCTCCTGGCAACACGGTGGTCCCATCACCCTGGCAAGCGACACAGCGGATGGGGCTGCTGCGCACCTCCGATGCCACGCTGAGTCCCGAGGACCTCGCTGCGGCCTACAAACAACTGCTCCAGGTCGAACGCGGCTGGCGCGACATGAAGGGCGCCCTGGGCATACGTCCGGTCTTCCACTACCGCGAGGACCGGATCCGCGCCCACGTCCAACTGTGCTGGCTCGCCCTGCTGCTGCCCCGGGTCGTGGAGAACGCCCCCGGAGACACCTGGCGCAACG
>JBBRZQ010000284.1:0-3649 GCA_038236535.1 Actinomycetales bacterium | reverse complement strand
CAGGCTCGTCGATGACCTGCTCACCTTCGCGAGCATCGAGGGCGGCGCGCTGAACACCTTGCCGGAGGTCATCGTGCTGGCCGAAGCCATCAGCCGGTGCCTCGAGGTGGGCAGCGGGGACACCGGGAGCGTGGGTGTGTCGTGTTCACCGGTCCTGAGGGTCTGGGCTGACCCCCACCACCTGGCACGGATCTTGGACAACTACATCCAGAACGCCTTCAAGTACGGAGAACCGCCGGTGACCATCCAGGCAACCCAGCTGGGTGACCTAGTCCAGGTCCGGGTTCTGGATCACGGACCGGTGTGGACGATCACGTAATTCCCCAGGGGTGACGATCACGTAATTCCCCAGGTGTGGTCCGTGTTCTGTTTCTACTCCAGAGTTTGGGTGGTTGTCGAGTCCACCTGTGACTGAGGTCAATATGCGCGCCTGGCCGGCTTTGTTGACTCACGAGCGGATGCGCGCGTGAAGCGTTGCTGTGCGCCTTGACGTGATAGTCCGAGTTGGGCGCCGATCAGCGACCAGGATGCTCCGGCTTGGCGGGCTCTGGTGACGGCGGCGGCCAGGGTGGCTTCGGCGGCGTTGGCCTGCTGGTGGGCGGTGGCAACCCATCCCAGGACGTCGAGTGCCGGACCGGCTGGTAGCGGGACGGGGGTTTGGCCCTTGCCGAGGGTTGAGCGGGTCGCGTTGCAGGACGCGCACAGCGCTACGGCGCCGAGCTGGATGGTCGCGGTCAGTGTGCACCGGGGCCGGCGGGCTGGGTCGTCGGCGTAGTAGCAGGCCGGTGGGTTGTCAACGGGTTGTTGATGGCCCTGGCTGGTCACGATGCCTGCCTGCCGGCTGGCCGGGGTCGTTTGCGGGGTCGGTAGCTGGGCCCGTCCATGAGCACCTGGTGACTGGTGTTGATCAGCCGGTCCAAGAGCGACTCGGCGACTACCGGGTTGGGGAACAGGGCGTACCAGTCGGCCGGTGCCCTGTTCGAGGTCAGGATCAGTGGCCGGGATGCGATGGCTCTTTCGGAGACCAGCTCGTACAGGTCGTCGGCTTGGGGCGCGGTCAGCTCCCGCATCGCGAAGTCGTCCAAGATGACCACGGCGGGGCGGGTGTACTCCCGTAGCCGTCGTTCCCAGGTTCGGTCGGCGTGGCCGCCGGCGAGGTCGGCCAGGACCCGGCTGGTCTTGACGAACCGGACCTGCCCGCCGCGGCGAATCACGTTGTGGCCCAATGCTTGAGCGATATGTGTCTTGCCTACACCGGTGGGCCCGTACAGGATTACTGACTGCCCCGCGTCCAGCCAGCGTAGGGCGGCCAGGTCACGTAGGGCGGCGGCGGGGACCTTGGGGTTGGCGGTGAAGTCGAAGGACTCGATGGTGGCCTGTTCCTCGAACCGGGCCAGGCGTAGCCGGCGGGCTAGGGCCGCGGTTTCTCGGCGGGCGATCTCGTCCTCGCACAGCACCTGCAGGAAGTCGAGGTGGCCGAGCTGGCCGGTGCGGGCTTGGGCGACCCGGGCGTCGAGGGTGTCGAGCATCCCGGTGAGTTTCAGAGTGCGCAACGTCTCGTGCAGGGCGGGGTTCAAGACGGTCATCGGGGTTCTCCGATCGGTGGGTGGGCGGGCGGGGCTTCGGTGGTAGCGATGAGGGCGCGCAAGGTGATGACGTGCTCGCCCAGCAGGTCGGCGACCCAGGACACCCAGGCGCGGGGGTCGTCGGTGCGGACCAGCAGGTAGGAGGCGAGCTCGCCCGCGATGTTGGCCTCGGCGTGCAGTAGGAAGTCCTCGAGCACGACCAGGACGGCTGCCAGGTCGGCCAGGTCGGCGCAGGCTCCGGGGTGCCCGGGGCGGTTGTTCGCGGTGGGCTGGGTTCTCATGCCTGGGCCGCCCGGCTGGTCGCGCCGGTGGGTAGTTCCAGGACGGGTGCAAGGTCGCCGTCATCCGGCAGCGCGAACAGGGTGTCCGGGCCGTGCAGGAACGCCGGCACGTCGAGGCCCTGGGGGGCTTGGTCGCCGGCCGCCGTGGTGGTTTCGGTCCCCGCGATCAGGATGCCTTTGATGGTGCGGTAGGACGGGTCGCCGACGGCGATTGCCTTGGCGCACGCGGCTTCCAGGCGGGTAGGGGTGTGTTTGTCCCGCAGGCCCAGGACGCCCTGGGCTGCGCGCAGGCGGAACAACGCGTTGACCTCCAACAGGGCCTCGATGACCTCCCGGCAGGCCGGGCCGACCTGTTCGGCGACCTGTCGGCACCAGGTCGGGGTGCGCATGTGGAACGCGATCCGCTCCGGCGGGTAGTGCTCCACGGTCGTGGACCGGCCCCGCTCGCGTCGCACATGGGTGGCCACGACGGCGCCCTCGTGGGTGACCTGAACCATCGTCGCGGTCGAGCGGGCGTGGACCTGCTGACCGATCAGCCGCCACGGCACCGAGTACAGCGCCGGGCCGACCTTGACGTGGATGTCGGGGCCGACCTTGGCGGCCGACCACGTCGCGAGCACGAACGGGGTGCTCGGCAGCGCCATGAGCGCGGGAGCCTCCACGGCGGCGAACACCGCGGCCGGTGCCGCGCCGTCCAGCGGCCGACACGACCGGGCCCCGGCCACGTCGCTCGACCAACGGACCGCGCCGGCCTGCATCGCCTCAAGGGAGGTGAATGTCCGCCCCCGCCAAAAGGAGTCCCGCACGTACGGCATGGGTCGTTCCACCCGTGGTTTGTCCTTGGGTTTGAACGCCCGCGCCGGGTCGACCAAGGTGCCGTAGTGGGCGGCGAGCTCGGCGTAGGAGCGGTTGATCTTCGGGTCGTACAGGTCCGGCTTGTCCACCCCCGTCTTCAGATTATCCGGGACCAGGCGCGCAGGAACCCCGCCGAAGAAGGCGAATGCCTCGACGTGACAACGGGTCCACGCCTCCTGGTCCATCCGAAGCACCGGGCGCACAAACATGTACCGCGAACAGGACAGCACCATGACGAACGCCCACGCCGTGTGTTTGCGGCCGCTGGCCGGGTCGGTCCACACCCCCAGGCGCCCGTAGTCGATCTGTGCCTCACTGCCGGGTTCGACCGGTCCCGGGCGCAGCACCCGCACCCCGGCGCGGCGAGCCTCCTCGGGCAGGTTCCCCGCTACCCAACGCCGAACCGAGGCCACCGACGCCACCAGCTGGTGCTCGTCGACCAGCCGCTGATAGATCGTAGAGACCGTGACCTGGGCCTTCAGCTGGGCGGTGATGTAGTCCCGGTGCACGTCGATCGCCGGCCAGGTCACCTGCCGCAGACCCTTGTCGACCAGCGCCGGGAACCACGACCGTGCCCGGTCCCGCCAGTCCGCCTCGGTCATCACCGGCGGCCCACCAGCCACCAACCCGGCCACCACAACCGGACCCAGATACTTGCGGACCGTCTTGCGATCCAAACCCAAGCTCTCAGCAATCTGGGCCTGGGAGCGACCCGCGTACCAGTGCACGTAAATCTCAATCAGATCGATCATTTCGAACGTCCTCCTCGCCATCGGCTTCCTCACTCACCTAGTTGGTGAGTGCGAGCCTGCTTCGTTTGGAGGACCACACCAGGGAGGCCACGCACGTCGTCCCCATGAGGAATTACGTGATCGCCGGGGTGGGGAATTACGTGATCGAGAACCCCTCAAACCTGGGGAATTTCAT
>JBBRZQ010000283.1:0-3672 GCA_038236535.1 Actinomycetales bacterium | reverse complement strand
CGAACCCGGTGGCCGACAGGATCGCGATGGGTGCACCCGCCGCTGGTCCCACCTGACCGGTCTCGGGAGCCGAGGGGGGAACCGTGACTGGCGGCGCGCTCACGGTCACCGTTCGCCTGGGCGTGGCGCCCGGCGTGCCGTCGCCCATGCCGCGAGTGCCGCAGTAGGCGACGAGCAGCGAGAAGGTCACGAATGACGCCACGATGATCACGACGATCTTGGACTGACCCCTGGAGGGAGCCTGGGCGGTCGAGGCCGGCAGCAGCGGTATGGGTGGCTCGATCTCGCCGAAGTTGGCCGACAACGCTTCAGGCAGCGTCATCCGCTCGCCACCGAGATCGGCGTCAGCCCGGGCCGCGCGGGCTGCTGCTTTGTCGCTCGCGGCCCTGGCGAAGGAGCCGACCTTGCCCCCGACTACCGCGGCTGCCACGCCAGCCCCGGCAAGGGCGCTCTCGACGACTTTGGTGGCCGCCGCGCCGGCCGCGGCAGCCTTGACGATGACGATGGATGTGTCGGCTGACCCAGGACTGGGCGAGGTCAGCTCGTGAACGACGGCTGACTCAACCCCGGGGCGTTGGACGATCTGACGTGCCCACGGCGCAATCTGGCTGGCGAAGTCGCCCGGCGTCAGCGGGCCGGTGTCCTCGTTGAGCGTCATCCGGCACAGTGCATCGAGATCACCGGGGACCCCGGCAGCAATCTCGGATGGTGCCGCCACCCCGCCGACCACCCGCGGCGCAGGCTCGATGCCGGACACCCGCTCGTTCAGCGGCCAACGACTGGTGAGGGCGGCATAGGCGACAGCAACCACTGCAACGGCGTCTCGTCGAGATGCGGCAGCCGGGTCCGGCTCTTCGATCCCTTTGATCGCGGCAGCGACGGCCAGACCGCTGACCTTGATCGTCCCGTCGGCGGCTCGCAGCACGGAGTGGGGAGTCAGGCACAGATGGTGCAGGCCGCGCTGGCGGGCTGACTCGAGGCCGCTGGCGGTCTCGCCGGCAATCCGGCGGGCCTCTTCGGACGGCAGCGCCCCCTGGAGAAGGATGGTGGCGAGGGACTCGGCTTCACTCAGGGTCTCTTGGACGATGTAGGAGTTGCCGGTCTGGGTCCCGACATCGAGGATGCGCACCAGCCGGGCGTCCTCCACGCCTGCAGCTCGCCGGGCCGCATCGAGGATGCCGGCGCGGTTGGGGTGATCGGAGTGGACCACGGTCAGGATGACGTCACGTTCGAGAGTGGTGTCGTGGGCGGACCAGCGCTCGACGTCGCTGCCTTGGGTGAGTCGCCGATGCAGGGAATAGCGACCCCCGAGGATCGTTCCTGGACCGACGCCTTGCACCCCTGCTCCTTTGGTCAGTTCCACACCCGAGTCATCTGAGACCTCATCCTAGGCGTGTTCAGCGCTTGGGCAGGCCCCGACGCAATCGCTCCAGAACCGGCCCGACCAGGTCGTCGATCTCGCGGACACGGAGCCTTCGCGCGACCATGACGTAGATCCCGGCAAAGACCAGACCACCTGTCGCCAGGGCAACGGGGCTGTACAGCTGTCCCTCGAGCACGCGTCCGAGACCCAGTTGCATGAGGACTGCCGCGGCACCGGCAAGGACCGACGCGACACCGAGCCGGACATAGGTTCGGCCGATCTCATTCAGCGGCAAAGCTCCGAGCCGGCGCCGAGCCAGAACCAGGCCGACCGCCATACCGGCGAGGTTGCTCAACGCCTGACCAGCACCCACTCCCACAGCGATCCAGCGCAGCGGCAGGAGCAGACTGGCTAGGTTCGCGATGGTCGCTACAACGGTGACCACGATCTGCAACCCGAACGGCGTCCTCGCATCCTCGAATGCGTAGAAGACACGTTGCAGCAGGTACAGGATGCCGAAGGGCACCAGTCCGAGCATCATGGCCATCATCACCGTGGCGATGCCCCTGGTGCTGGGCTCGCTGCTGCCCTGATAAAGCGTCGCTGTTGCGGCAAAGCCCAGGACCAGGGCACCCACCGTGGCCGGGACCGTGGCGACAGCGGTCAGTCGCATCCCTCGGTCTACGTCCGCGCGGACCTCGCCGAGGTCACCGGCGTGGGCGGCCTTGGACATTCGGGTGAAGAGGGCGGTGACCAGAGAGACGGTGACCAGCGAGTGCGGCAGCATGAAGATGAGGAAGGCGTTGGTGTACGAGAACTTGCCGGGCACCTGAAGACCGGCCGAGTCCCCTGCCTGTCCGGCGTAGGTCAGGACCCGTGAGGTGATGATGAAACCAACCGCCGCGACCGCAGTGGCGGCGAAGGTCCACAGGGCCACCGTCGATGCGGTCCTAAGTCCCACTCCGCGAAAGCCCCACTGTGGCCTGAACCGGAACCCGGATCGCCACAGCGGAATCACCAGTACGAGGGCTTGGGCAGCGACTCCAGCGGTGGCGCTTCCCGCGAGCACCCACACCATCGGAGAGGTCCAAGCGGTGACGTCGGCGGGGTGTGGATAGGTCACCAGGAAGAAAGCCATACCGCTGATAGCCACGATGTTCGCCAGGGCTGGCGCCCACATGTACGCCGCGAAGTGGCTGCGGGCGTTGAGAACCTGACCCAGGAGCGTGTAGAGCCCGTAGAAGAAGATCTGCGGCATACAGATCAGCGCGAAGGCGATGCTCAACGACCTCACGTCGGGGTTCCACTGTGGGGTGCTGTACAGCCTGACCAGGAGCCCGGCCCCCACTGTGAACACGACGGTGACCACCGCAAGACCGATGACGGCGATGGTGAGCAGCCGGTCGATGTACTCGCGCCCGCCGTCGGCCTGGCTGGCAGCCTTGGTGATCTGTGGAACCAGGACCGCGTTCAGGACCCCACCGGCGAGCAGCAGATAGATGATGTTGGGCAGGGTGTTGGCGACATCCCAGGCGTCGCCCGGCAGCAGGGCTCCCAAGACCGCCACCTGCATTGCGGCGCGCACCACGCCCAGGACTCGTGAGGCGATGGTGCCTGCGGCCATGCCGGCGGTGGAGCGTGCCAACGAGCTGCCGCTGTCATCGGGCGAGACGGGCACGCCACCTGAGACGGGGACGCCTTTGTCGACCGGCTCACTCATCGGGGAGGATCTCAGGTGCGGCGCGGCGCGGCGGGCGGCTGGATCCACGGCGGAGCGAACGATAGATGCCAAGCAGCAGGATGATGCTGGCCAGACCCCACAGAACCCAGTAGAGCCAGGTGCCCGTGGGTTGGACGCGCACGTTGACCCTGGCCGTCTGTCCGAGCGGGGTCCCGTTGGGTGTGGTGAGGGCGGCTTCGACGGGGACCAGCCCCCCGGCGACGGCAGTGACGCCCAGCTTCACGTTGGTCCGGCTCTTCGCGCCGATCTTCAGCGGCCCCGACTGTTGGTCTATCCGGAGCCTCGGCTGGCCAGGGGTCAGGGTCAGGTGCACATCGTGGACAGGAACCGCGAGATCGTTGACCACCGTGACCTGTAGGACACCCCGGTCGGCGAAGAAGTTCACCGAGCTCGGCACGACGCGGACACCGCTGCTGACGGCCGTGATCGCCGCCTGGGTGGCCGCGTCGATAACAGTGATCGCGCCAGCATGACCTCGCCAACGACTCGACAGCACCTGTTCCTGAGCGTCCGTCCAACGGGCCCGGAAGGACTGGGTGTCGTCACGGATGCTGGCGACACCGTCGAT
>JBBRZQ010000282.1:0-3674 GCA_038236535.1 Actinomycetales bacterium | reverse complement strand
CCCTATGAGCAGCGCTGGGTTATGTGCAGCGTTGGCCTGTCGGGCCTGGTGAGCCGGGGGTCGGCGGCCAGACGCTGCGCATAATCCCGACGAGGTCAGAGGCTGGTGAGCCAGTCGAGCAGCTCGGAGTTCTGGTTCCATTCGGCCAGGTCAGCGGTGACGACGTCGGCGTAGACGGCTTCGAGAGCTTTGCGTTTGGCCTCGGTGGAGGCCCGTGCGTAGATCTCGGTGGTGGATAGGTCGACGTGGCCGAGGATGTCACGGATGTAGGGCAGTGGAACGCCGGCGTCGTAGAGGTGCATGGCCCGACTGTGGCGCAGGGTATGTGGGCTGAGGTGGGTGTTCGCGAGCCCAGGATGATCTGCTGTCCGTGTCTGGTATTTGCGGAGGATCCAGGCGATCCCACCGCGGCTGAGCCTGGCCCGGTGCTGGTTGAAGAACACCGGGTAATCCTCACGGCCCGGGCGGTCCAGCTGCTGCTCGGTCAGGTAGGCGGCCAGCAACGAGGTGGTGTTGGCGTCGATCGGGACGTGACGGGTCTTGCGGCCCTTGCCGGTCAGCGCGGCCATGGGCGGGTGATCCAGGCGGATGTCGCGCACGGTCAGGTCGGCGAGTTCTTGGACCCTGGCCGCGGTGTCGTACAGGGTAGCCAGCAGCGTCGCGTCTCGCCTGCCGGCGCGGGTGGACCGGTCGGGAGCGGCGAGCAGGTGGCGGGTCTGCTCCACGGTCAGGTGGGCCACGGCCGGCCGGGCGTGCTTGGCCGCGGGGATCGCCAGGATGTCCTGGCAGCAGGCCATCCGGGCCGGGTCCTGGGTCTGCATCCAGGTGAAGAAGGAGTCGATCGCGGCCAGCCGCTGGTTGCACGTCGACGCGCTGTTTCCCCGGCTGGTGCGCAGCCAGTCGAGGAACCCGGTGATGGCGGCGGCGTTGATCTGTTCGAGGGTGAGGTTCTCGGGCGGGATATGCCGCTGGTCGCGGAAGTAGCAGATCAGCAGCTTGAACGCGTCACGGTAGGAGACGATCGTGTTGGGTGAGTAGCCGCGCAGCCCAGCCAGGTAGCCGGTCAGGAATCGGCGCAGGGACACCGCGAAGTCAGTGGCCATCATGCGCTCCCTGCCAGCACGGGTGGGACGACGTCGCCGATCACCTGCTGGACGCGGGTGGTGATGTCTGGGTAGGACTCGGCGGTCAGGTGCAGGTAGTAGGCGGTGTCGGCGATGGAGGAGTGCCCCAGGTAGGTCTGCAGCACCGGCAGCAGCGCACCGACATCGCGCCCCTGGGCGAACCAGGACCGCAGATTATTTACCGCCATCGTATGGCGTAGATCGTGGACTCTGGGGCCGTGTCCGGGTCCGCCGTGGGAGATGCCCGCCTGCCAGAGGAACCGGCGGAAGTTGTGGTAGACGTTGCCGAGCGTGAGCGGCTGGTCGGGCTTGGCGCCGG
Organism: Actinomycetales bacterium; assembly: GCA_038236535.1. Lineage (GTDB taxonomy): Bacteria > Actinomycetota > Actinomycetes > Actinomycetales > Dermatophilaceae > UBA4719. The sequence continues at coordinate 2,231 of JBBRZQ010000282.1, read as the reverse complement.
GGAAGAACCACTCTCGACTGCCTGGCTGTCCGACGGTCTGGGTGTGGTAGTCGGCCAGCCTGTTACGCAGAGTTCCGGAGACGGGCACCTGCCGGTCCTTGCCGCCTTTCGCGTCGCGGATTTGCAGCACCCCGGTGTCGATATCTACGTCGGCGGCGCGCAGCAGGCGGGCCTCGGAGGCGCGCAGGCCGCAGGCATAGATCGTGCGGAACAGCACCGGCATGACCAGGTGGCGCAGCGGGACCTCGCTGCAGTAGTGGCAGCGGTCGGTCTGGGCGAACAGCGCGGCCAGTTCGGCGTCGGTGTAGATGTGTGGGACGTACCGGGCGGGCCGGGGTAGCGCGGCCCGGGGCAGTAGGTAGGCCGCCACGCCGCGGCGGCCCAGCCAGCGGGCCAGCTCCCTGGTCGGCGCGGCCAGGCCCTGCAGTGTCGCGGGCTTGACCCCTCGCCCCCGGGCCGCGGTGATCCACGCCTGCACCGACGCCTCGGTCAACGTGTCCAGGCCCGGGAAATCGCGGCGGTTGAACGCCTCGAACCGGGCCAGCACCCGCGCCTCGGCGTGGTATTTGTAGCCGACGGCGCGTTTCTCGCCCACCAACGCAGCGATCGCGTCGGCAAGCGTGATGGCGGCGCTCATCGTCGCGCCCCCGCCGCTGGCGCGTCGGGGTCCAGCGCGCACTGCGCCAACAGCCGCAGTGAGGATTTCAGGTACGCACCCGTGGAGGTGACCTGCTGGTGACCGAGGATGTCGGCGATCTGCTCGATCGGTGTGCCCTGTTCCAGCAGTCGGGTCGCGAGCGTGTGCCGCAGCGAGTGCATGCCGTGGCGACGCTCCTCGCCCAGCGGGACATGCGCGGCCCGGGCATGCTTGACCAGGATCTGATGCAGGTGATCCTGCTCGGAGAACGGTCCTATTGGGGCGGTGTGCCGTACGAACACCTGCGGGCACTCACTGCGCGGGCGGCCGTGCCGGATGTAGTCGATGATCGCCCAGCCGACGTCTTTGAGCAGTGGCAGCACCACCCGGTGGCCGGTCTTGGCCTGCACTATCGACAGCTGGTTGCCCGCCCAGTCCAGATCGGCGAATTCCAGTCGTTTGACGTCGATGCCGCGCAGCCCGAGCCGGGTGATCAACAAGATCATCGCGTAGTCGCGTATGCCGCACGGGTTGCCCCGGTCGATCGCGGCCAGGATCTTGGTCACGTCGCCCGGGTCCCATACCGACGGGATCCGCGCCTGCCTGGCCGACTTCGCTGCCGGGACCGCCTCCAGCACAGCGACGTCGACCAGCCCCTCGCCGGTGGCGAAGCGCAGCAGCGACCGCACCGCACACAGTTTGTGCTCCACCGTCTTGGCCTGGTAGCCGACCAAGGTGGCCACGAATGCGTCGATGACCCCGACACCCAGGCCGGCCAGCCCGCCCCTCGTGCCGGTGAACGCGAGGAACTCCCCGGCCACCGTGGCATAGGCACGCACCGTCGAGGCGGCGCAGGCGACCGCCTGCAGCGACGCCTGGAACCGAGACACAACGTCGGCCTGCTCGGCGTTGAGCTTGTCCACCGTGCGGGAATAGCGGCGTAGCACCGCGCCGTGGCTGGCGAAGTCGTCGAGCATGGCCGCGACTCGGAACAAGTACACGTCGGACGGTTTGAGCCTGCCGGCCTGCTCCTTGTCGAAGAAGCCGCCGCAGGCCTGATCGACCCAGGCCATCGCCAGATCCAGTGAGAACTCCTGCACCCCGCGGGACGCGAAGAACCTCTCCACACGACGCCAGCAACCCCGATACCACACCATCGTCGAGGGCTTGTAGCCCAGACGCACCAACTCGGCATCCAACCCGGACACCAGTTCAGAAACAGCCACCATGACAGCGGACCTCCAATCACGAAGGGCCCGGCACCATGCCGAGCCGTGTGATCAGAATCCGCCCGGATTATGCGCAGCGCTCGACCACCCCCACCACTCCCACCAGCGCCAGCCCCCGAGCGCTACGCATAACCCAGCGCTGCTCATAGGGTGGCTTATGCGCAGCTGCGCATAATGACCCTTGTGGAGTTCCCTCCTCGGTCGGGGCATACCGGCCCTTTTCGACCACGCCCGCTTTGAGCCATTGCCGGACAAGTCCCCGCGCGGGGAACGTGCCGAGCGCAGCCAGAAGACAGTCGTGATTGATTCGGTCGAACGCTGCTGACAGGTCCGCGTCCAGGACCCACTGGCGCTTGGAACGCTTG
>JBBRZQ010000281.1:0-3691 GCA_038236535.1 Actinomycetales bacterium | reverse complement strand
TCCGCGGCGCTGGATGCCCTCTGTGCTCCCGATGCGGTCCATCATGTCCGCTACCACCGCCTGGTAGAGCGAGGCCTGCTCGCGGGTCAGCGAGCACACCACCTCCATCTCGATCTTGGCCGGCAGGTCGGTGATGATCGAGGTGTCGGTCTTCAGCCGGCGCAACACGAACGGTTGCGTCAGCGACCTCAGCCGGGTCGCGGCTTCGGCATCGCCGCGGCGTTCGATCGGTGTCGCGAAACGCTGCTTGAACGCCGACGGCTGACCCAGCAGTCCGGGGTTGGCGAACTCCATCAGCGACCACAGGTCTCCCAACCGGTTCTCCACCGGGGTCCCGGTCACCGCGAACCGATGCGGCGACGGGAGCGACCGCACGGCAACCGCCGCCCGGGTCGCCGCGTTCTTGACAGCCTGGGCCTCGTCGAGGACGACGCGACGCCAGCTCATCTCGCGCAGCGCCTCGGCATCGCGGATCACCAGCCCGTATGTCGTCACGACCAGATCACAGGACGCCACGACCTCACGGAAGGCCTTGCCCCTGGGTCGCTCGGCGCCATGGTGGACATGCACCCGCAGCCCAGGGGCGAAGCGGGCAGCCTCCCGCTGCCAGTTGCCGACCAGCGACATCGGGCAGACCAGCAGGGTCGGGCCCCCCGGCGGAACGTCCCCGCACATCAGGGCGAGCAGCTGCACCGTCTTGCCCAGACCCATGTCGTCCGCCAGGACACCACCCAGACCGACCGACTCAAGGAACGACAGCCAGGCCAGACCACGTTCCTGGTAGGGGCGCAGCTCACCTTTGAAACCCTCCGGGGCGGTCATCGGCGCGATCCGGTGGTCCACCTGACCGGACAGGAGGTCCGCGAGCCAGCCCTGCGCCTCGACGTCCACCACCGGCAGGCCACCTGGTCCGTCCTCCAGCGCCCCGAGAGTCGCGAGCACCTCGCCGACGCTCATCCGCCCCGTGCCGTGTGACCGCCTGGCCAGAAACGCCCGGGCCCTGGCAAGGCGTTCGGCATCGACATACATCCACTGCCCGCGCACCCGCACCAGCGGCTGCTGGGCCTCCACGAGGTCGGCGATCTCCTGCTCGGTCAGGGCGTGCTCCCCCACAGCGAGATCCCAGCTGAAGTCCACCAGGCCTTCCTGGCCGATGACCGCTGTGGTCTCGGCCGAGCCCGGCTGCGCGGGGGTCGACACCGAGAGCTTCGCCCCCAGCCGCATCGATGGGTTGGTCCACCACCCCGGCAGCAGCACGCCGAAGCCGGCGGCCAGCAGGATCGGCGCGGCCTCCGAAAGGAACCGGTGCGCCCCCTCGACGTCCAGGGTCAGCGACGACGGCTTCGCGGTGCGCAGCGCGCCCTCGATGTCCGGATAGAGGCGCACCGCACGGCCGAGCTCCCCGAGCAGGGTCTCCTGCGGATCGGCGACGTGACGGGCCAGAGCGCGCAACGCACCCCTGGCACGCCACACCTGCCCGGCGTCAACGACCAGGCTCGGCTCCTGCGTCGACTGCAACGCGAAGTCCACTCGCCAGGTGGTGTCAGGCGCCATCTCGCCGGCCGTTGCCTCGCCGGCGGTTGCCAGCTCAGCTCCGATCGGTTCGACCAGCCGGAAGCAGGCCCGCACCGCACCGACCTGGGTGACCTCCCGCTGCCAGACGGCCAGTGCCTCGTCCAGGGCGGCCAGGGCGACCGGAGTGGTGGCGAAGTAGGGGTCGGAGCCGGTCAGCGCCGATCGGAACGATGCTGCCTTCCGCGTGCGAGCAGCGGGGCCGAGGCGCGAGCGCACCGCCGCGTCCACCAGGGCATCGGTCGCAGCGGCCAGCGACCCCACCGCCACCACACGTCGGTCAACCTCAGCCGGGCACGCAGCCGTGAACGAACCGGACAGCCCCCCGGCCGCTGCGCGAAGCCACACGGCGTCGGCTCCGGTCACCACCGCGGACCACATCGCCATCGCCCGGTCGTCGCCCGTGTCTCGCACGCCGGGCAGTACCCGGCCGCGCCCGACGAGATCCGCGGCAAACCCTGCGAGTGCCTGCAGCGCTCGCAGGTCACCACCGGGGATCGGTCGTTCGAGGTCGATCTCGGCGTCGCCGGATGCCAGCAGGAAGTCCAGGGCGGCCTGAGAGCCCAGAGCAAGGGTGGGGACCTCCCACCGTCCGTCGGCCGGGGACTGCAGGGTCTGCGACTCCTCGCGGGTTCGGCGCACCTCTGCTGAGGCAGACGGGCCCCGCCCCTGGTCCGGCAGCATGAGGACAGCCGTACCCGGGGTGCCTTCGCGGTCCGTCATACCTGCCAACGCCTTCGCAGAGACGGCGAAGGGGTGAGTCTGCTTGGCTGGGCGGCGGCCTCGGCGCACGGGTGGCTGCGCGGGGGCCTCGGAGTCCTCGGCCCACAAGATGAGCTCACCCCTGGGATCGCCCTGGATCGACCACCAGCCATGAAGAACGATCAACGCATCTCAGCTCCCAGGATCCGCCTGTCAGGATCGCCAACCTACTCGACGGCGGGACCCGTTGTCAGGCACCACATGGTGCTCGCCGGTTGTCGGCACGGTTCGGGCCTGGAGGGTCCTCCGCGAGCCAGCAGTACAGCGGCGCAGTAAAGCAGCGGAGCCGCTCTTGAGCACTCCGGGGCGCTTCTAGCGAAACTCTCCTGCGCTCAAGCGTGTGAGGCGTGGTCCACGCTGGTGGTTCGGCACGGAGCCTCACGCTGCTATGGTCAAGACTCCTGCGGGAAACATGGACGCCCCTGATCGCCCCGGTTTGCTAAAGGACTTGCTCATACGCCTTCCTGAATAGCTGAACGGAGAGGGACTAAACTCCCCTCTCGTGAGCATGAATTGGGCCCAGAACGGCCTTCCGGGACGGGCTCTCCAGGCCTGAAAATCGGGAGGTCGGCGGTGCGACCCCGCCTCCGGCAACCACGAATTCGCAAGGTATAGATAGGTATATGTACCTCATACGTACCCTGCGGCAGATGGCGGATCGTCTATAACTAGTCAAGACTTGGCCGGTCAGAAGTCACAGTCCAGGTAAGACTTGGCAAAAGTGAGTAGCGCCGTGTGGGTTTTCCCGCTACGCGAAAACGAAGCCGGGATCCGCAACGGAGAACCCTTGAAAACCCTTAATCTCAATAGACTGAGCGTCTCGAAGATCGCGGTGCTCGCAACCGGCCTCACCGCCGCCGTCCTGGTGGGCACCATGGCCCCCCAGGCCGCTCTGGCCACTCCTAGCCGTGGTACAACCTGCATCGGCTGCCACACGGCCGGCGGCTCCGTCATAGCCACGCCAAGTACTGCCACCCCGGCATCCGGCGCCGCCTACACGGTCGCGATGGCCGTCACATCAACCGCCACAGGCAACTTCGCGTATGCGATCCTCGACGCAGCAGGTGCCCAGGTCGTCATCGGCGGGCCCGCGGCAACTATGCCGGTAGCGGCCATGACTGCCCCGACCGCGGCCGGTACTTACGTGTACACGGTCCACGCAACCCATGGCTACCCGGGCCAATCGAGCATCACCACCTTCAGCATCACTGTCGGCGCCACGACCACGCCGCCGCCGGTCACCACGACCACCGCGCCGCCCGTGACCACCACCAACACGCCTGGGTCACCCACCAATGTGAAGGCGACTGCCGGCAATGCCCAGGCGACCGTGTCCTGGGATGCTCCCAAGGACGAT
>JBBRZQ010000280.1:0-3771 GCA_038236535.1 Actinomycetales bacterium | reverse complement strand
GGCACACCAGCGTGCGCTGGAGCACGTCATCTCCTACGCGGAGGGGCATGTGTTCTCCTCCCGTTCGGGGTCGGGCGGGGTAGTCCAGGAGGACATCGCCGGGGTGGTCGCGGCGGCGTTCGACCACTGGGACTCCAGGGCTGGGGACCCGCAGCTGCACACCCACGTCGTGGTGATGAACCGGGTCCAAACCAGCGACGGGGTATGGCGGACGCTGGACTCCCGGGGCCTGTTCCGCTCCGTCGTGGGCCTGTCCGAGATGTACAACGGGGTCCTTTCGGACTACCTCACTGCGGCGTTGGGGTGGGGGTGGGTGGGGTGCGGTCGCCGGCATTCGAACGTGCCGAAGTACGAGGTGGCCGGGGTGAGCGAGCGGTTGCGGGAGGAGTTTTCGAGCCGCACCAGCGACATTGAGGCCGCCAAGGACGTCTTGGTGGCCGCATTCGTGGCCTCCCACGGCCGGCAACCCGCAGCGCGGGAGGTGCTGAAGCTGCGCCAGCAGGCGACCTTGGCAACCCGGCCGGACAAGCAGGTCCGGCCGCTGGCCGACCTGGTGCAGGGTTGGCGCGGGCGAGCCCAAGACGTGCTTGGGGCGGACCCGGTCGCTTGGGTGGAAACCCTGGCCGGGCGCAACGACCTGCCGCTGCTTAGGGCCGGTGACCTGGCGCAGGAGATGCTGGCCGAGGCCGCTCGGGTGGCGGTGCCCACGGTGGCGGAGAAGCGCGCGACGTTCGCCCGGTCGAACGTCTTCGCTGAGGTGCTGCGCCAGTTTCATGGGGTCCGGTTCGCCACCGCGGACGACCGGATGGTCGTGGTCGAGCGGACCACGCAGCTTGCGGTGGGCGAGGCGCTGCTGATCAGCGCGCCTGAGCTGGCGCACACCCCGGCCGTGTTCCGGCGGGCCGATGGTACGTCGAGGTTCCGCCCGCGCGGGTCGGAGATCTACACCACCCAGGACCTGCTGGACGCCGAAGCCCGGCTCCTTGACGCGGGTCGATCCGTGGCCGGGCCGAGCGTGTCGCCGATCGTCGCCGCCGACGTGTGCGCGCGGATCCTGCCCGGTCAGGGCCACGCGTTGTCGGGCGACCAGTCCGCCGCGGTGGCGCAGGTCGTCACGTCCGGGCGGGTTGTGGACGTTCTGGTCGGGGCGGCCGGGACCGGGAAGAGCACCGCGATGCGCGGGGTCCGGGCGGCGTGGGAGGGCGAGCACGGACCCGGTTCGGTGGTTGGTTTGGCCCCGTCGGCGGCGGCCGCGGAGGTGCTCGCCGACGTCGTGGGCATCGGCACGGAGAACACCGCCAAGTGGCTCACCGAAGCGGGCCGAAACTCGTTGCGCTTGGCCGAAATCGACCAGCTGCGGGCCCAGCTGAACCGGGCCAGCCCGTCATTGCGGACCCGCGCGATGCTTCAGCGGGCACACACCCTCACCGCCGAGGTGGCGCGGTGGTCGCTGCAGCCGGGGCAGTTGGTGATCGTGGACGAGGCGTCCATGGCCGGGACCCTCGAGCTCGACGCCCTGACCGAGCAGGCCAGGAACGTGGGTGCGAAGGTGCTGCTGGTCGGGGACTGGGCCCAGCTGTCCCCGGTCGCGGCAGGTGGGGCGTTCCACCTCCTGGCGATGGACCGAGACGACGCCGCGGCGCTGCACGACGTCCGCCGGTTCCGCCACGAGTGGGAACGGGCCGCCAGCCTCGACCTGCGCGACGGCCGCCCCGAGGCCGCCGATACCTACACCGAACATGACCGCGTGCAGGGCGGGGACCGCGAGTCGATGCTCGACCTGCTCTACGAAGCCTGGCGCACGGACACCGCCGAAGGGAAACGCTCCCTGATGATCGCGAACGACTCCCAGACCGTGCTGGCCCTGAACAACCGGGCCCGGGCCGACCGGGTGACGGCCGGCGAAGTCAGTCCAGGCGGGGTCGAGACTGCGAGCGGTTCCGTTGTGGGAGTGGGCGACTCGGTCGTGACCCGCCGCAACCAGCGCGGCCTGGCCAGCGGGCGTGGTTGGGTCAAGAACGGCGACCAATGGACCGTTGCTGCGGTCCGAAACGACGGCACGATTGATCTACTGCGAACTATCGGGACCGGGCGCGCGACCCTTCCCGCCGCCTACGTCCGCGAGCACGTGGAACTCGGCTACGCCACCACCGCCCACCGAGCACAGGGCCGCACCGTGGACACCGCACACGCCTTCGTCTGCGCAACCACGCTGCGCGAGCCCTTGTACGTGATGGCCACTAGAGGCCGCGAGAGCAACCGCTTGTATGTCGACACCATGTATGACCCCGACGTCGCGACCTCCCACCTGCCACCCGAGGAACTCACCCCGGCCGACGTCCTGCGATACGTTCTAGCCAGCTCCGGGGCCGACAAGTCCGCCACCGTGACCATCACGGACGAATGGGACAACAGCACCAGCATCACCCGACTCTGGGCCGAGTACGACACCATCGCCCGCCACGCCAACGAGGAACGGTATGCCGCGATGGTGGCCTCCTCCGGGCTGACAGCCACAGACGCCGAAACCGTTCGTGCATCGGCGGCTTGGGGGCCGCTGATGTCAGCCTTCCGCAGCACTGAAGCCCTTGGACTCGATCTCGACCGCGCCCTACCAGCCCTGGTCCAAGGCCGAAGTATCAGCGGCGCCGACGACGTTGCCGCTCTCCTGCATGGCCGGGTGACCAAGTGGATCCGGGCCGCCGATAGCCGACGCGAGCCAGATTCCATCGTCGGCATCGGACCTGCGGTTGTTGGCGTCACCGACCCCGACATCCAGCAGGCACTGCAGGACCGGCGAACCCTGATCGAGGAACGGGTGCGATCACTCACCCTTAATGCGCTCCAAACGGGGGACCCGTGGACCCTGAACGTTGGCCGGCTACCCGCAGATCCAGGCCGTCGTGAGGAGTGGCTGCGAGCACTCGACACCGTTGCCGCATACCGCGAACGCTGGCAAGTTCGCGGACGGGCGGTCCTCGGCGGGGAGCCGCGAACCCATGAGCAGGAGGCCCATCAGCAGTGCGCCCAACGCGCCATGTCGACCGCATTGACGCTGGCGCACACCATCGATGTGGCCCCAGAAACCAGCGTGCCGACGATGGTGATGGAACCCGGTGGCAGCTGAACGCACACTTCGCGGATCAATCGTCAGCTCAGCAAAGGGCACACTTTGCGGCACATGCCATTTGGCTCGTCTGGTACGGCGAAGTGCCTGTGGCCCAGGCTTAACGGCGGTGTGTTCGTTAACGATCAACGCTAGAAAATCGCTGATGGGGCGCCCGGTCAGCGATCCCTCATCGAACGCGCGGAAGCAGATCCGCGACTTCCCTATTCGCGCCAAGAGCGGTAAACGTCTGACGCTGATGAACGGACTTATGTGGCCCACGTGGACCGTTGCACCGTTCCACGTCTCTCGTGGCCCACGGCAGCGTTCCACGTCTCTCGCGGAATGACGCTGACGCTGAAGATGTGGAATCATAGTTCATCGCTGAGGACCTTGCTTGCGGTCCTCGACGTGTGTAGCCGGACTGCTGTCGGCTAGTCGATCGCCGAACTCGTCGTGGACGCGGCTACATCAGCCCGTTCTCCATGGCGTGGATGGCCGCACCGGCCCGCGACGTGACGCCGATCTTTTGGTAGATGTGCGTCACGTGCCGCTCAACGGTCTTGACGGAGATCCTCAGCGCACTGGCGATCGCGGGGTTGCTGTGCTCGCGGGCCACGAGGCGCAGCACCTCGACCTCACGCTCGCTCAGCGCGACCGAGGCG
>JBBRZQ010000279.1:0-3812 GCA_038236535.1 Actinomycetales bacterium | reverse complement strand
GTTGTTCCCATACCCCGGGCCTCTAGCTCAGTTGGTAGAGCTGCGGACTTTTAATCCGTAGGTCGTCGGTTCGAGCCCGACGGGGCCCACTAACCCAATTCTGTTGCTACAGAACGGAATTGAGTCACACTGGCTTTCTTGGGTTTTGCGTCATCTTTGGCCTCAGTACACATCGAGTACACATGAGCCTCATCCATGCGGTCCGCGAGGCCGTCCAGGTCGTCGTCGAACAGACCCGCGTACACGTCCAGAGTCATCGCGGCCGAGGCGTGCCCGAGCATCCTCTGAACCGCCTTTACGTTGGCCCCTGAACTGATCGCCAGTGAAGCCGCCGTATGTCTCAGCTCGTGTGGTGTCAGTCCATCGAGGCCGGCCCTGACTGCCGCCCCGTTGAATACGTCCCTGCGAAAATTCCCGTTCCGCAGCACCCCTCCACGCGCCCCGATGAACATGAGGTCTTTCGGACCCTTGCCTGCCTTGAGGACGTCCAACTCGTCGACGAGGAACCTCGGGATCGGCACCGACCTGCGTTGGTGGTTCTTCGGATCCCCCCAGACCAACTTCCCATCAGGCTCGGTCACCGACTCGGCGACGCTGATCCTTCGACGCATCGTGTCGACCCGCCCGACCCGGAGAGCTGCGAGCTCACCCCAGCGAAGCCCACAGAACGCGAGGACGAGGATCACCGTCCGCCACTCCCCCGCGGCATCTGCCAGAGCCGTGACCTGCTCATGGGTGAGGAACGTCTTCTCCGGCTTCCCAGCCCTCGGGAGCTTCACACCGATGGCAGGGTTGGCGGACAGCCGCTTGCTGCGGACAGCCGTCTCCAAGAGCAGCGAGAACACCCGGTGAGCTTGTCGAACCGTCGACCCCGACAACCCCGAACTGGTCAGGTCGGAGACCCATCCTTGGACTTCGAGGAAGTCGACGTCCTGCAGGCTAAAGCCACCCCACGTCGGCAGGATCTGGACTTTGAGCAGACCCTTGTACCGGGTGCGCGTCGAAGGCTTCAAGTGCCCCTGGGCCGCAATCCACTTCTCCGACCACGGCTCCACCTTCATTTGGCCAGCCGCCGGATCTAGGTATGCGCCCCGGCGTATGTCGGTCCGGACCTCAGCTTCATAGTCAACCGCCGCCTTCTCCGAGACGAAGGTCCGCGCCTTCTGCTTCCCGCTCGGGTCCCTGTAGCGGACGAGGAAGCGCTCCTGGCCACGGATCTGCCGACGCTCAATGCTTGCCATGACCTTGACTCTCCTGTTCCTCTCGTCCAGCCGTCTGGCGCTGCTCCATGGTCTCCAAGAGAGCCTTCGACGTCTTCTGCATCGCCCGGAGCTTCATGACGTGGTCCCGCGCCTTACTGTTCTGCTTCTATAGCAGGCTACGTCCCGGTAGTGACGTTGCCACGTGTCGAGTTCTCCCGAGCCGCTGAATTGACCAAGACTCACGCGGCGGTGGGGCCGTCGCTTTGGCTTTGCAACCATGTGGTGACTTCGTTGTGCCAGTAGCGCACGCCGCGGCCGACGCGGAAGCTGTGCGGACCGGTGCCGAGGTGGCGCCAGTAGCGCAGGGTGGCGACGGGCACGCGGACGATGTCGGCGACCTCGCTGATGGTCAGCAGGTGGTCGCCTGCGGGCGGCCGGTCGTTGGGGTGACTCTGTTGGGTCATCGTGGGCTCCTTCGTCGGACCATGTCGGACACGGCAGAAGTCTCGCGAACAGACGTACCCTGATTCGTGCCCCCTGGGGCGTCAATCCGGGGGGTACGTAGCGAATTCGCGCGCATTTGCGCAGGTCAACGCACGTACCCCCACTCGTGAAAAGATTTCTTGCTGGAACCCCCTTGTCGACGGCTCCTTCCTACCGAGATTGCAGCCCAGACCATCAACCAGCCCCAAGGTCCACGACGTCTGAGCGCATCGCACGAGTGAAGAATCCGGCCCAGTGACGGGCTTTCGCAATCCGCAAGTCGTGCTCGGGGCCCTCGTCGCGATCGGTGGCTGGGAGCAGCCGTGCGCTCCCGTTGGCGCGATACACGTTGCGCATGAGGCAAAGTTGAACACCTGGCCTGCTGGTGCGGTGCGAAACAGCTGCCCTCGTTCGCGGCGGCGAGCACCCGGGGGACCCGACCTGACCCATGAGCACTTGCGGAGGTTGGGAGGTACCAAGAACCTTCAGACGGCACCGGCACCGGAGAGCTTCGAGGCGCCTGCCGACAGATGTCCGACCCGGACATCCGGCAAATCCATTTGTGGACCCGGTCAGAAGCTGATCCCGCGGCTGGGGTTGGGTGAGTAGTCCGCGGCGGATCGTTCGTGCTGGCGCCCGCTGGTCGGCCAGGGTGCGACGACTCGGGAGTCACTGGCCGTGCGCTCTTCCTGAGACTGCTCAAAGCGGTCGGCTGCCCAGCGTTCGCGTTCGGTCTCGATGCGCTCTGGGGGCAGGCAGCGGAGGGCGGGTTCGGCCAGCGCCGCGCGGACCCGGCCCCGGGCGGCTTGTAGTTGGTCGGTGAGCTCGGCGACGTCCAGCTCGGTCTCTGCCAGGTGCCCGGTGGGGTCGGGTATGTAGGTGAGGTTGCCGTAGGCGGCGAGCTCGGCGGGGCAGGTCGTGCGAGCCTTGTCGTAGGCCTCCAGGGCGTGCTCTGCGGTGCGGGTCGCGGCCTGGGCGGCGGCTTGGGCGGGTGTGTGGTCGGGGTGGGCACCTTCGGCAACTGTCCGGGCGTAGGCGGTGATGGCCTTGCCCAGGTTGGGGTCGTCGTAGCCGCCGGCGAGGACCGCGAGTTCGCCGGTGTCGGTCGGCAGGGATGCCACGATCGGGCGCCACTGCTGGGCCCACGCCTGGAGGTGTTGGCTGGCGCGTCGGACGGCGCCGCGGTGTTGCCCGAGCCGGCCGGTGCCTGCACGGATGGTCTGGGCGGCTGCTCTGGTTGCAGGACGGCCGGTGTCCCATTCCTGGCGCAGCCGGCCGGCCAGCTGGGAGGTGTCGTTGCCGACCACTGCTGCCAGCTGGTCGGCGTGCTCGCCCGCCTGGGTGGCGTGGCCGTGCGCCTGCTCGTAGGTCGCGCGCCCGGCGGCGACCTGTTCGTCGTGTTGGGCGCGCAGGGGCACGACCTGGGCGAGCTGGTCACGTTCGCCTCGGGCGGCCGCGAGGTCCTGGGCCAGGGCGTGTTCTTCTGTCCAGGCGTCCCGAAGTTCGGATAGGGCCACGGCGAGGGGGCGGTGGGTGGCGTACTGGGCGGCTTCCTGGGCTGCCAGCCGGGCGGCGTGGGCCGAGCCGAGGTCGGCGCGGTCTCGGGAGAAGACCTCGATCCACTGGTTCCGGGCGTCCTGGGGTGTGTCGGCGACCAGGTGGGCGGTGTTGTGGTCCCGGCCCCGGGTCATCGCGACATACGCGCCGGCTGCGCCGGTGTGTTCCCCCACGACCAGGTGTGCGGCGACGGTGGTGGCTCCCTGGGCGCCATAGACGGTGCTGGCGTAAGCGAGCTCGACGTGGTCGCGCACGTACCCCGCGGGCAGGACCCGCTGACCGCGGCTCCCGGCAACAACCAGCCCACCGTGCGAGCGGAGGCCGGTCACGGTCCAGGTGTCGCGGTTGGCGACATCAGTGTCGCGGTCGTTGCGCCGGGTCGCGATCTGGTCTCCGACCCCGATCCGTTCCCCGGCCCAGGTCGTGGCCACGTGGGTGTCGTCCACGTGGCCGTCGGCGACGAGCCGCTGGCGGATGGAGGCGTTGAGCTAGGCTACCTGTTCGCGGTGGTCGGCCACCAGCAACACCCCAGCCCCCTGCCCATGCCTGTTCCTTCCGGTGGTGCGGGTG
>JBBRZQ010000278.1:0-3813 GCA_038236535.1 Actinomycetales bacterium | reverse complement strand
CCGGAGGGCATGAGCCGCGAGCGCTTCGCCTGGCTGGAGGACTGGGTCGCCGATCCGTCCGACATCATCCGGACGCCAGGCACCGAGAGCAACGTCAAAGAGATCTACGACAAGTGCAACAAGCTCGCCAAGGACCCGGAGAACGTGATCTTCAACCAGTTCTCGGAGTTCGGGAACTACATCTCCCACTACCTGGCAACCGGGTCGGCGCTGTTGAACGTATACGACACCATGCTCGAGCAGGAGCCAGGTCTTCGGCTCCGGGCCTTCGTCTCGGCGACCGGTTCGGCCGGGACCATCGCCGCCGGCGACTACCTGAAGGAGCATGCCGGTTCGCTCACCGTGGCGGTCGAGGCACTGGAGTGCGCCACGATGCTCCGCAACGGGTTTGGCGAGCACAACATCCAGGGGATCGGCGACAAGCACATCCCGTTCATCCACAACGTGATGGCCACCGACATGGTGGTGGCGATCTCCGACCGCGCCACCGACCGCCTGGGCCTGCTGTTCAACAGCGACGTCGGCCGCAGATATCTCGGGGGGCGCCAGGACGTGCCGCGCGAGGCGATGGACGCACTGCCGTCGATGGGCCTGTCCACCATCGCCAACGTGCTGGCGGCCATCAAGACCGCCAAGTACTACGACATGGGCACCGACGACGTGATCGTCACCGTGGCGACCGACGGTGCGGCGATGTACGGCAGCGAACGCGACCTGGCGCAGGCCAGGTACTTCGCCGACGGGTTCGACGAGGTGGCCGCCGGCGAGGTCTTCGGCGAGCACCTGCTCGGCGCGACGACCGACCACCTGCTCGAGCTCTCCCGCCAGGACCGGGAGCGGATCTTCAACCTCGGCTACTTCACCTGGGTCGAGCAGCAAGGGATGTCGATCGAGGAGTTCCGGATCCGCAAGGACCCCAGGTTCTGGGCGAAGCTGCCCACGATCGTGACCGACTGGGACCGGATGATCGACGAGTTCAATGAGCGGACGGGAGCGCTGGAGTCGGTATGACCTCGCCTCGTCCCGTGCTCAGCGCACTGGTGTGCGCGGGATGCGGCGCCTCGCCCGAGCCGGACGATCCCTATCCCTTCCGGTGTCCGGGAGCCGCGGCCGGCGACGACGCCGATCACGTCCTACGCCGGATCCTGGACCTGTCGGCGGTCCGGTTCCCGACGACCGGGCAGGAGCAGGGCGACCCCAATCCCTATCTCCGCTACCGTTCCCTGTTCCATTCCTACCAGGTGGCTGTCGCCGCCGGCATGCAGGACGCGCAGTACTGCGACCTCGTCACCCGCCTTGACAGAGCGGTCGCGGAGGTCGACGGGCACGGCTTTCGGATCACCCCGTTCGGCCGCTCGGCCGCCCTCAGCGAGCGACTGGGTTTCGCCGGGAACGGCGGGGTCTGGGTCAAGGATGAGACCGGCAACGTGTCGGGTTCGCACAAGGCCCGCCATCTGTTCGGGCTGCTGGTCCACCTCGAGGTGGTCGAGAGGCTGGGTCGCACCGACTCGGAGCACCGGCCGCACCTGGCGATTGCGAGCTGCGGGAACGCTGCCCTCGCCGCGGCCGTCATCGCGGCGGCCGGCCGCCGCGTGCTGGAGGTATTCGTCCCGGTCGACGCCGACCCCGTCGTCGTCGACCGGCTGAAGGAGCTCGACGCGCGAGTCACCGTGTGCCCCCGCGAGCCGGGGCTCCCGGGCGACCCGACGTACCACCGTCTGCAGCGAGCGATCGCCGAAGGCGCCCTTCCGTTCACCTGCCAGGGCAACGAGAACGGACTCGCGATCGAGAGCGGGTTCACGCTGGGCTACGAGATGGCGCAGGCCCTGACGAACGGGCCACCCCTTGACCATCTGGTGATCCAGGTGGGTGGCGGCGCGCTGGCGAGCGCCTGCATCGAGGCACTGACCGAGGCCGTGCAGCTGGGGTCGCTCGCCCGGGTTCCGCGCTTTCACGCGGTCCAGACCATGGGGGCCTGGCCGTTGCCGCGCGCGTTCGAGCGCGTTGCCGCGCGCCTGCCGGCCGGCGCCGGGCTGCCGCAGGTGCGGGCTGCGCTGTCCTACGCTGCCACCCATCGCTCAGAGTTCATGTGGCCGTGGGAGGAGGAGCCGGCAAGCATCGCGCACGGGATCCTCGACGACGAGACGTACGACTGGCTGGCGGTCGTCGAGGGGATGCTGATCTCGGGTGGAGGCCCGGTGGTGGTGAGCGAGGACCTGCTGGCGCGGGCGAACGCGCTTGCCGTCGATGCCACCCAGATCGACGTCGATCCGACCGGGTCGTCCGGGCTCGCCGGGCTGCTCGCCCTCCGCGACCGGGGAGCGATCGGCAATCACGAACGGGTCGGCGTGCTGTTGACCGGGGTTCGTCGGTGACAGACGTTCGCCACACGGGCGTTCCTCCCCGCGCCGGCGCAAGACCACCCTGGCCGACCGGGATACTGCCGGACGCGTTCAGGATTGGGTGACCGGCCAGGCCAGCTCGTCGAGGTCTCCATAGGCCACCGGGTTCTGGCTGGTGTTGTCCAGCGGGTCGGGCTGACCGACCAGCGGGTGATGAGGAAGGGGACGACCGATGATCGCCACCCGGTCGCCATGGATGGTCACCCCGTCGATCGTGCCCACCATGCGTACGAGGCCGCCGCTGGCGATGATGAGCAGCTGTGAGGTGAGGACGCGATCGGGCTGCATCCGCCACACGCCGCGGCCCCTCAGCCAGACCTCGTGGGTGGAGGCCCCCTCGCGGAAGCCGACCCGTTCGCGGCCGAGTGCGTCGTTGGCGACGGCCGGGATGTCCTGGCCCAGCCGCACTCGAACGGCCCGCGTCCCGGTGGCCAGCGGGTCAATCGGGGCAACGCCCAGTCGCTGGTAGACCGCGAGCTCGTCGGCCTTCTTCGTCTGCGCAGACGCAGTGAGCACGCTGGCGATCACGGCCTGGTGCGCCCCGTGGAGCGCCTCCCATCTCCCGCCGAACGTCTCCTCGCGATCGCCGCCGCTGGTGACAAACCCGGCGATCTCCGCGCAGATCCCGAAGAAGGCACGGTCGCCACGGGGAAGCACCTTCTGATGAGCAAGGTCAGCCACCTTGTCCCACTCGACCCAGGGACCGTCCCGCCCTTCCTGCCCGTCCTGCCCGTCCTGCCCGTCCTGTCCGTCGTGGACGAAGCCGGCGATCTTGGCGAGCATGGAAGGGGAGCTTGCCAGGATGGCAACCGCGTCCTCGTTCGCCTGCGATCCGGGGCTGCTCTGCACCTGCGATCCCGGGCTGCTCGTGGATTGTGATGTGCTCATAAGACAATCATACATCTACATGTGACTTTGGCTTAAGTCATGCAACATCTGGCAGAGATGCTGTTACACTCGCATGTGTCAACCCCAGATATGGCGAAGACATACATACTCGCCAGGGCACACCTGCCACACGAGGAGCTGCAAGGGCGCATGGACTTCCAGGAGCAAGTGCACACGGTGGACGGGCTCGACCATGCCGGCCTGTATCAGGACGACTTCTTCCTGACGTGGGACAAGACGCAGGACGAGATGCGGGCAGTCCTGGCCGTTGCCGACGCCCTGCGCGCGCTTCGCGAGAACAACAAGAGCGCCCGGATCTTCGACTCCGGGCTCGGGATCTCGATCTTCCGGGACAACTCGACCCGCACCCGCTTCTCCTACGCCTCGGCCTGCAACCTGCTGGGCCTGCAGGTGCAGGACTTCGACGAGGGCAAGTCCCAGCAGGCCCACGGCGAGACCGTCAAGGAGACCGCCAACATGATCTCCTTCATGGCCGATGTCATCGGCATCCGCGACGACATGT
>JBBRZQ010000277.1:0-3865 GCA_038236535.1 Actinomycetales bacterium | reverse complement strand
TGGGCTGCTGGTGCCGGGGCCGGTGTTGATGGCGTAGAGGCAGACCGTGTGTCCGCCGGGTGTGGTGGGCATGGTCAGGGTGAAGCCGTGGTTGGGTCCGGCTGTGGGGTAGACCGCGGCGACGTCGGTTCTGGGTTGGTTGGCCCAGCCCAGCGTGTTGGCGCGGCCGTCGATGTACATCTGGACCAAGATCGGCGAACTGGTGTCGGGGTCGATGGCCCATCCAGCTGCGGTCACACTGCCTGGCCGGCCACTGGTGGAGTCGAGCTGGCCGAAGGGGTTGCCGGGTCCGACGAACCAGGGGTGAGGCAAGCCCATGGCGACAGCCAGCGTCGAGCCACTCGTGGTCACGGACCGCGTCGTGGACCCTGACTTACCGATGACCGTCGCCCGCAGTATGCGCCCACCCCACTCGCCGTGCCCGTCCCGCTGGTCGATCTGGATGCTCTGCACCGAGGTTAAACCGTAGTAGGACGCCACATTGGATACTGGCACCTGTCGTTTCCAGCCAAGGTACGGATCACCCGAGTAGGCCGCGTAGGGGTCAGGCTTGGCCACGAGATATGGTTTGCCACCGTCGGCGAGCCAGCCGCCATTGGAGGCGGAGTACTCGGCGAAGATAGTTGCCGACTGATACAAGGCGACCCGCCCGGCCGTCTTGGTGACCGCGTCGTTCGAGCCTGACTCCTCGCTCGTCACCACATTGCCGACGCTGTTGTAGCGCGTCATCCCGCCATAAACCTGACAGTAGGTGGTGTCGCAGATGTCGTACAGACCCGACGCGTTGTGCTCAACGGCGTATCGCGCGTACGACCTGGCCGCGATGGCCTGGGCCTGCACGGCGGCCGGCTCCCACGACGAGGGCATCTCGCGGGGGACCAATCCCAGCAGGTATTCATCCAGCAGGACTCGATTGACGGTGATCTGGCTGGCACCCGTGCGGACCGCGCCCACCGTGCCCCGATAGATCGTCGAGCTCCCATCGTTCTGGACGAGCTGGATGTTGTTCGTGCTACGACTAAAATCGGCAGCAGTGGCCAGGGTGCTGGTGAACGATTTCCAGACCGTTTCGCCCGACACCAGGTAATCCACGGTGAAACCAGTGAGATTCGGCTTCAATCGCCACCGGGAGATGCCGGATGTGTTCAGCGCCTGCGACCCACCCGGCCAATTCAGAGTCAGGCCCTGAGAGGCGGCCACCACCGTGTCGATTCCGTCATCAGTCAGCTTGACGCGCACGGTTCCTGCCACCGAGTGCAAGGGTGTCAATGTCGTGTTCGGGTAGTAGAACTGGATGATCTGGTCGGCGGAGAGCCCGCGCACGGCTGCACCGCGGGCCCCGTACTGGCTCAAGCCGTGGCCATGGCCGTACCCGTTTCCAACGACCGACCAAGACCCGTTGACCGGTGGTGGCATGATCTCGGCCAGAGCCGGGCTGCTCGCTGAGATCGCCAAGATACCAACCGCGCCCACCAGGCTGGAGGTGACGACGCCAACGATTCGTCGAAGAGCTCGTCGGGCTGCCATAGCCATATGCCTCCCCCTGTTAAAACCTGCATGAACCCAGACGTGAGTTCTAACGCTATCGCAAACACGCGCTTCAACTGACGTTCCGCACTTCTCGAGGACCGTTTGGCCCCCCACTTGTCTGGGTCAGCGCTTGACTGACCGGGGTGGTTCCGGCGGGGTGCTTTGACGCAGGAGGAGTTCGCCTGCATCGGCTGAGATCTGCTCCATCTGGGCGACGATCTGTTGGAGGCGTCGCCGGTTGGTGATCCAACTCCGGTAGAGCTCGGCCTCGCTTTCGCCCAGCCGGCGGCTCACGGTCTTGCCGGCGACGGCTCGGCTCCACTGGTAGTAGGGGCCGTGACGTCGTGGCGGGTCGCCCTGGCAGCGGCAACCGGGCTTGCCGCAGGAGGTGTAGCGGAGCACGACACTGCCTGGGCTGATGAACCCGACGGTGGCGAGTTCAGCAGCCAGGGTGCGGTAGGTGCGCTCATAGCGCTGGAGTCGGCTGGTCACGACACCTCGATTTCGTGGTCGTCAGGTCCCGAATTCGATATCGGTCAGCACCTATGCTGACCGATATCGGGATCGGCGTCAAGGAGGACCACCATGACCACACCGGAGCAGTTCACGTTGCGTAGCCAGAGGCTGGGGTCTTTGCCGATCGTCAACTTCTTCTTGGCCCGGATGGGCGTGGCCGACTACCTGGGCACCTACCTGCCCCACGACGACGCCCGGTTGCGGCTGACCCCGGCGGCGGTGATCGAGGTGGTGGTGCGCAATCTCGTGGCCGGACACCGCCCGGTCTATGCGCTCGGTGAGTGGGCGGCGCCCTACGACCCAGCGGTGCTCGGGCTCCAGGGCTGCGACGCCGAGGTGCTCAACGACGACCGAGTCGGACGCACCCTCGACCGGCTCTTCGACGCTGACCGGGCGAGCCTGATCACCAAGACGGTCCTGGGCGTCATCCGGGCCTTCGAAGTCGAGACCACCCAGCTGCACAACGACTCGACTACCGTCACCGTGACCGGGGCCTACCCCGACGCCGACGGCCGGGACCGGGGCGGCAAGGCGACCCCGGCGATCCGCCGTGGTCACAACAAGGACTTCCGCCCCGACCTCAAGCAGCTGCTATTCATCCTCACCATCTCCGCCGATGGTGCGGTGCCGATCGCCTACCGGGTCGCCGACGGCAACACCCCCGATGACGTCACCCACATTCCGACCTGGGACGAGCTACACGCCCTGGTGGGCCAGCCGGGCTTCCTGTATGTAGCGGACAGCAAGCTCTGCTCGAAACAGGCCATGTCTCACATCGCCAGCCACGGTGGGCGTTTCGTCACCGTCGTGCCGCACGGCCGGCGCGAGGACACCTGGTTCCGCAACTGGGCACAGACCCACGCCCCTACCTGGGTGGAAGCCCGCCGCGTGCCCGGCGCGCGGCTCGGTGACCCCGACCGCATCTGGCGCACCTTCCAGGCCCCGGCGCCCTCGGTCGATGGCTACCGGGTGATCTGGGTGCACTCCAGCACCAAGGCGGCCCGCGACGCCGCGACCCGAGCAGCTCGCATCGAGGCCGGACTCGCCGCGATCGACGCAGTCGCCGCCCGCCTGGCCACCCCGAAAACGCGCATCAAGACCAAGGTCGCCGCCGAAACGGCCGCCACCACCGCCCTGGCCGGCGCCGGGGCAGCGCGCTGGGTCTCCTTCACCATCAACCAGACCAGCGACGTGAGTTTCCGCCAGGAACTCCGCGGCCGCCCCGGCAGCGCGACCCGCTACCGGCGCAGCGAGAAACCGATCTTCACCATCACCGCCGCGATCCGCGCCGACAAGGTCGCCTACGACGCCGCCACCGATGGCTGCTTCCCGACGATCACCAACGACATCGTGATGACCCCCGCCGAAGTGCTCGCCGCCTACCGTTACCAGCCGAACCTCGAGCGTCGCAACCACATGCTCAAAGGACCCCAGGAAGTCGCACCCGTCTACCTCGAAACCCCGCACCGCATCGAAGCACTGCTGCTCTGCCACTTCCTGGCCATGCTCACCGAGGCCCTCATCGAACGCGAGATCCGGACCTCGATGAAAACCGAAGGCCTCACCGGCATCCCGCTCTACCCCGAACTACGAAACTGCCCCGCCCCAAGCGCACCCCGCATCCTGGAGATCTTCGACGACATCCAGCGCCACCAACTCATCAGCCAGGACCAGATAGTGCAGACCTTCCAGCCCGAGCTCACTTCGCTACAACAGCAGGTCCTGGACCTCCTACACATCCCAGCAAGTGTTTACACCTGACCGAACGCCCCCGGAGGTGGGGGGCTATATCGACCGCGAGAAGTGCGGAACGTCAGCT
>JBBRZQ010000276.1:0-3873 GCA_038236535.1 Actinomycetales bacterium | reverse complement strand
CTAGTCTTGGGAGAGGAGGAGGTCGAAGGGGGGGAGGTCGGCGCCAGGGAGCCAGCGGTCCAGGATCGCTCGGCCCTGGACCTCGCCCTGGATCTGGCAGAGGACGCCGATGCCGCCCAGCCAGACCCGGTGGATCAGCAGGTACTCCGGGGGCAGGTTCAACTTGAGACCCAGCCCGAAGTTGGGGCGCCGAGGATCGTTGAGGTGCATCGTCATCGAGCGCAGCCAGGCGCGAGAGAAGGTGAACGTGTCGGTGCGCAGCGGCTCCATGAAGGGCGCCAGGTAGGCCAGCAGATCGTCTGCGTTGATCTTGATCGAGTCCTTGACGAAGCCCTGGCGGCGCAGTCCGGCCAGCGAGGCCTCGGCGTCGCCGATCAACGCCAGGGTGAGCAGCTCGCCCATCTCGACCGGCAGGCCATCTGGCAACCGGTTGACCGCCCCGAAGTCCAGGACGCCGAGCCGGCCGTCCGGCAGCATCCGGAAGTTGCCGGGATGCGGGTCGGCATGCAGCATGCCTGCCCGCTGCGGCCCCGCCATCAAGAACTCCAGGTAGAGGCCGGCTGCCGCGTCACGGGCCTCCTGGGAACCGGAGGTGATGATGGTCGACAGGGGGGTTCCGTCGAGCCACTCGCTGACGATGACGTTGCCCTTGTGATGGATGACATCGGGGATGGCGAACTCGGTGTCTCCGGCGAACGCTGCGGCAAAAGCCTTCTGGTGCCTGGCCTCGAGGGCGTAGTCCAGCTCCTCGGCGGCCCGGCCCTTCAGCTCGTCGAGGATCGGTTTGAGGTCGAGTCCCGGGATCCAGCTGGCGCCCAGGCGGGCCACCCGTGACACCTGGTTGAGGTCGCTGATCAGGGCCTGCCCGGCACCTGGGTACTGCAGCTTGACGGCGACGTCGCGACCGTCCCGCCAGACCGCACGGTGCACCTGGCCGATGGACGCGGCGGCGGCAGGGGTGTCGTTGAACGAGGTGAACTTCTGTCGCCAGCGCGGCCCGAGCTCGGCCACCAGCACGGCGTGGACGATCGAGGCCGGCATCGGCGGCGCGGCGTCCTGCAGCTTGGTCAGCGTGGCGCGGTAGGGCCCGGCGAATTCCTCGGGCATGGCCGCCTCGAAGATCGACATCGCCTGCCCGAACTTCATCGCGCCGCCCTTGAGCTCGCCGAGGACCTTGAAAAGCTGGTCGGCCGTGCGGGCCTGCACCTCCGCGGCCACGAGCTCGGCCGGCTTGCCGCCAACCCGCTTGCCCAGGCCCAACGCCGTGCGGCCGGCGAACCCCAGGGGCAGCCCGGCAAGCCTGACCGTTCGCATCGCTGCCCTGCGGGGGATTTCGCTCACCCGGCCATTGTCCCTTGGTTCGCCATGCACCCGCAAAGTGGATGGCGAATCCACCGACGGCTCAGAATCGCCGGCCATGGCAGCGAGACCTCCAGCGAGAGATCTCGGGGCACCGGCTGGCCATCCAGACAGGTGTGCACGATCATCGCGGCGAGGCCGACGGTGGTCGCGGCCAGCGTGCTCTCGAGCGTGATGGGCGGCCCGGGGCGCAGCGGCCAGGTCGGGGACAGCTGGGACAGCAACGCGGGCCAGGCAGGGTCCCGGTCCCGGCGGTGCAGATCCATGCACGACAGGCACGGTCCCCCGATCCTCGTGATCAGCGGCCCGACCTGCACGTGGTGAGCCTGGACCACCACCGGAAGATGCGGTATGCCGCGGCGCAGCCACGGCTCGCCCGCCTCGGCGTGGATCGCGCCCAGCGCGGCCAGCACGACCAGGTCGGGGCCGGACCCCGGCTGCTGCGCCGGGCCGGCAGGCGCCAGCCGGTCGGCCCGGTGGCTGCGCAGCTCCAGGTCCAGCGAGTTCGCGGCGCTGATCCCCACGCTGACCCGCCCGATACCGCCCGCACGCAGCAGCTCCGCCAGCGCGCACGGCAGGTCGCCGTCGCCGCTGATCAGGACGTGCTGGGTGGATCTGGCTGACAGGTAGTCCAGGCCGTCGCTGGCCAGGTGGTAGGCCGCCGAGATGGCCATCGCCGTCAAGTCTGGTCGGGCCGGCTGACGGAGCGTGTCGTCGGGCCGGCACCGTGTCCCGTCGTGCGGGGACAGCCAGGCCCGGTCGGTGGCCGTGTCGATCAGCAGGCGATGGTCGACCAGAGCGGCGATCAGCGCCGAGACCCGGTCGGCGGAAACACCGGCCTCTGCGGCCCGGGCATGCAGGGCCCGCAGGTCACGGCTCCCGTCCAGACCCTCCGTGATGGCGATCTCAGCCTCGCTGAGCCCGTCCAGGACGATTCCGGCGTCGGGAGACAGGCCTAGCTGCAGTGATCCGGGCCCGCGCCGCAGTGGCCGCGCGTGGCTCTTGAGTCGAGGTCTGTGCTGCATGGAACTCCTCCGGCGGTGGGCGTTGTGAGGAATCTGTCACGGTCCTTCGGCCCGGCCCGGCCTTCGTCCACAGCAGCTGAGTAGCAGTACCCAGTCGTGACGTGCGTGAGGGCGGCACCCGGGCTTGCTGCCCGGATACCGCCCTCACGCAGTTCAGCGTCTTGTGGTGGGTTTCTTGCGTGGTTCGGTGGCGCTCAGGCCTTGCCGAGGATTCGGTTGAGGTTCGTGCCACATACGGGGCACTTGCCTTTGGCCATGCGGCGGCCGTTCGTCTCGACGACCTTGCCCGTGGCGTCTCGCTTCTCCTTGCACTTCACGCAGTAGAAGTCGCCCGTGTATGTCTCGCCGGTCTCTACAGACTCTGCCATTTGTCTATGTCTCCTGTTCGTTCCAACCGCTGTGTGCGGCACCGGACTCGTGTCACCCTAGACCAGCCTGAGCACAACTCGCTGCATTGGAGGGTATTTCTCGTGCTCAGATTCAGATCGCCCATGATCGCGCGAGGGGTGATCCGACCCCCCGGAAACCACCCCGGGCGATTGAAATGATGTGTTTTGCCGGATTCTTGGCCTAGATTCGAAGGGTGGACACGCAAGAGATCGAGGTCAGGCGCAGCCGGCAGAGACGCCGTACGGTCAGCGCCTACCGTGAGGGTGGCCGGACGATCGTGCTGATCCCGGCCAGGTTCTCCGCCCACGAGGAAGATGTGTGGGTCGACGCCATGATCCGACGGCTGGCTGCCGGGGAGAAGCGTCGAAGGCCCAGCGATGAGCAGCTGGTGGCGCGTTCAGCCGACCTGTCCCGGCGCTTCCTGGGCGGTCTGGCCAAGCCGGTCAGTATCGCCTGGGTCACCAACCAGAGCTCTCGCTGGGGGTCGTGCACGCCCGCTGACG
This sequence comes from Actinomycetales bacterium, assembly GCA_038236535.1. Classification (GTDB taxonomy): domain Bacteria; phylum Actinomycetota; class Actinomycetes; order Actinomycetales; family Dermatophilaceae; genus UBA4719. The sequence goes on along the minus strand of JBBRZQ010000276.1, from coordinate 596 downwards.
GGACCATCCGCATCTCGGCGCGGGTCAAGGGCATGCCCTCGTGGGTGCTCGACTACGTGATCCTGCACGAGCTGACCCATCTGCTCCAGCCCGGTCATGGCGCGGAGTTCTGGTCGCTGCTGGAGTCCTTCCCGCGCACTGAGCGCGCGCGAGGCTATCTCGAGGGCGTGGCGGCGACAGCCGGACTCCGGCCGCCCGAGGATGCGATCGGCGACCTGGCTGACGACGTCATCGACGGCCCGACAGCGAGCTGAGCACCCCCGCAGTTGCCGACCTGGTCGGTCAGCCGAGCCCGAGCACGGACCGGGCTGCCCTGACCAGTGGATCCAGCGCGTGCCGAGTCTGCTGAGGCAGCGTCTCGACCGGCCACCACCGGAGGTCGAGGGACTCCTCGCTGACCACGTGCCGTGCGTCGTCCTCGGCGACTGCCACGAAGCGCAGGTCCAGGTGCTCCCGGCAATGGCCGAACTGGCCGAACTGGCCGAACTGGCCGAACTGGCCGAACTGGCCGAACTGGCCGAACTGGCCGAACTGGCCGAACTGGCCGAACTGGCCGAACTGGCCGAACTGGCCGAACTGGCCGAACTGGCCGAACT
>JBBRZQ010000275.1:0-3877 GCA_038236535.1 Actinomycetales bacterium | reverse complement strand
TGGACCATGGGCGAGGCTGAGATCGAGAAGCTCCTCACCGAAAGGCAGCTGCAGCAGGTACAAGGCGGGCAGGCCAACGGCGAGCACCTCATCGAGAAGGCCACCCGCACGCTCGCCACTGCGACCGAGATCGCCAACGACGACCCCGACAGCGCCTACGTCCTGGCCTACGACGCCGCCCGGTATGCCGGCACCGCGCTGCTGGCCCAGCAAGGCCTTCGTCCGACCACCAGCGGAGGGCACTACGCCGTCGAACTCGCACTACGCGCCCAGTTCGGCGCCGGGTTCCGCGCCTTCGGCGCCATGCGACGACGACGACACGAACTCGAGTACCCCACAGGGCCAGGGGAAACCACCACCGTGGGCGAGGCGACCGAGGCGATCGAGGATGCCCACAGCCTGCTCGACACAGCCACCCGCTTGATACCCACACTCGGGCTCTTCTAGCCAAGCACGACGGCAACGGAAGGACACCGACCCCGGGCGGCGCCCCTCCTCGTCGCGCTGACGATCGCGGGCTTCCAACTCACGTCTCCCTGGCAGGGAGAGAGCCATCAACACCGGGGGCCAGTGACGACCTACTGGGTCAGCACCTGCACTTCTCCGATGGTGAGCGGGGCGGTCTGGGACAGGTCCATGGTGATGGTGCCTGCCTGCCCGATTCCGGACCAGGTGATGACCCAGTGCGAGGTTGCCTGAACCGTGTACTTGCCGGAGCGCGTGTAGGTGTGACCGCACGTCGGGGAGTTGGTCTTGCCGTAGCGATCCTCATAGGGGGTGCCAGGGCCGTTGCAGACGACCGGGGCGGCGTCTCCCATGTCCCAGGTCACCTTGGACACCTTCGCGGTCGCTGTGACCGTCCAGCCGGACGCTGAGGCGCTGCGGGTGATGGGTCCCCAGGTGTTGTCGGTGGGCTGTGCTACCCACATCCAGTTCGGCATACCGACGATCCCGACTGAGCCGGGCCGGGACTCCGGCACGATCCCGACGATGATTGCGCGCAGCTGCATAGCGGCCACGGCCTGTTGTGCGAGCACGGCCGGGTTCGGCGGGACGGGAGGGGCCGCCAACGCCCAATAGCCGATGGTGTATCCGGAGACGATGAAGCCGCGGCCGATCTGGTCAGGCACCACACAGTCGTAGATCGCGCCGTCCGCATGCCCAGCCCAGACCGTCTCCGACTTATCCGGCTGCGGCACGGACATCCCGCCAGGGTGGCACTGAACGCCGTTCATGGTGATCCAAACGACGGGCTCCCCGCCACCGCCACCGCCACCGCCACCGCCACCGCCACCGCCACCGCCACCGCCACCCCCACCGCCACCAGTACAGAACAGGCAGGTTCCGGTCGCTGTCCACGAGGTGCACACCGGTGGGTCGGCTTGCGCGGTAGGTGCTAGTCCGACCATGACCAGCGCTACGACCAGAGCCACCAGGCCGACGCGGGAGCGGCTCAACATGATTCCCCCTTCACTTCCGTCACCAGGCCTACGCGCCACTGCGCTGGATCGGGGAGCTTGTAGTTGAGAACCGACACGATCACCGGAACGTGAGGTCTCCGGTTTGGCGGCACGATGGACTTCCCATCCTTGTCAACGATGTTGTACTTGCTCACGTCCATGCAGACCGCAAAGACGACCTTCGGGACGGTCGGCGGAGACTCGTTGACCTTATTTGTCAGATCGACACTCTTCGTCTTGATCGAGATGACCGTGATGTCGCCCGAGGTCTTCGTGTCCATCTGCTGCGCACCCGAGAATGCCTGCCGCATGGTGTTGAGCTCGGTACCGATTGCCACCGCGTCAAAGCACGTCGGTGGGGTCTTCCGTGGGTCGCTGAGGCACGTGGTCTGTGCCCGGAGATAGTCCCGATAGGCCGACTCGGCGTGCTGGGCCGCGAGGTCTTCAGGGCTGGTTGTGGTGGGGGTCGGGCTGGGGGTCGGGCTGGGGGTCGTACTCGTCCCTGAGGAGGTCGTCACGCTCGAAGACGAGGGCGGGGTGCCGTTCGAGGATGAGCATGCAGTCAAGGTGAGCGCCACGGCCACCGCGGCCAGGGCCGCGGCACCGGCGATCGCTGGAGGTCGGCTTCGGGTCGTCATCATCGTCTTGTCTCCTAGATCCTCAGAGCGCATTGGCCATGAGCTGGTCGAACTCGGTTCGCGGGTTCTGCAGAGCAGTGAGCAGGGTCTCGGTTTCGGGCTCGAGGTCGCACTCGAGCTCTTCGGTGATGGTGAGCATGCGCTCGATGGCTTCCTTCTCGGCCGCGGCGTTGCGGGACTCGTGGGCGGCGAGGATCCGCATGCGCCAGAGCCGTTCGAGGGCCGGCTCGATGCTCAGCCCGATGACGACGGCCTCTTCAGCGGCCCTCCAGCGGCCCTCCATGAGCCGGCGGCGGGACAGCTCATACGAGGCGTCGACGATCTCGGAGATGAGGCGCTGCGCGATGCGCTCGCTCCACCCGTAATAGCGCGGGTGGTGGCCCTCGAACGGGCGGCCGCGGACCAGCCTCAGTGCGGCGTGCAGGTTCTCGGTTGGCGCGTTGAGCGGCCCGTCGACGAGCAGGTCGTTCCACTGGTCGACGTCGGTGCGGACAGAGGGCAGGAAGCCGTAGCCGTTGCCGGACTGGTGACGGGGTAGGTAGTCCTCACCCTCGGGGTTCCGGCCCAGCCAGGACCGCAGCTTCGACGTCGCTGTGTTGCGGGTGTTGAGGTTGTCTGCGGACTTCCGGTTCGGCCAGATCGCGTCGTCGATCGCTGTGTGGGTGGCACCGGCGTTGAGCGCGAGGTACGCGGCATATTCCAGGAGACGGCCGCGCTTGCTGGACTCGACCTTGCCGGTCGCGTTGGACATCTCGACCGGGCCCATGACCAGGATCGTCGGGGCGGGTAGCGGCATGGGCTGCACGGCGGCCGCGGTGGGCTCTGCCATCTCGGGATCGGCGGCTGCAGGCTCGGCTGCTGCAGGTGCGTCGTATGCAGGCGTGGGGTCGTCGAGGTCCGCCTCGACCGTAGTGGCGACGTCGTCGACTGCGGGATCGTCCTCGACTTCGACTGCGGGTTCAGCCTCCTCGATGTGCGCTGCGGGAGCGGGCTGGTTTTCCGCCTCGTCGACCACAGGTGCCGTTTCGGGCGTCTGGTCGATGTCGTCGAGGGGCTTGATCGCGGAGACTTGGGCCAGGGTGGGCTCGGGCTGCTCGTCGACCTTGTCGTCGTCGTCCACGTCGGTGAGGGCGGCGAGCTCGAGGATGTGCCCGTACTGCTCGGCCGGGATCCGCTGGGGACGGATCTGGAGGCCGATCGGCGACAGGATGGCCTGGTCGTCGCTGTCGCCGGCGGTCAGGTCCAGCGCCCACTCCCCCACGCTCACTCCGGTGGTGATGGCTGCGAGGGCGACCCGGGGAAGCTCGTCGACCAGGGCCTCGAGCTGGTTGCGCTGCCGGGTGGTGATGGTGCCGGCGAGGAGAACGATCTCTGGGGACCAGGCGTCGGGGGCGGCTCCGGAGACCCGGGCGTGCTGAAGGTCCGGGGTGTCGGCGTCCTCGAGGGCGGCACGGTCCTGGTCGGCCCGGGCGGCTAGGTCGTCGAGGATTCTGCCCACCGACGGCAGGTATCGGATCCGGCCGGTCTGCAGAGCGTCCTCGAGTTCGGGGTAGGCGCCGACGATGGTGACTTGCAGGTTGTCCGCCCAGGTCGACGTGGCGAGCTCGATGGCCAAGGCGGCGAGGATCTCACGAGTGCGGGTCGGGTCGCCGGCCACACCGAGCGCGCCGAGGTACTCCAGGTCGAGGAAGACGTGGCCGTCCTCGTCGTCGTGGCCGATGGTGACCAGGGCCGGGTAGGGGGCGGGGATCTCGCTGACGTCGAGATCCTCGAGCGCGG
>JBBRZQ010000274.1:0-3901 GCA_038236535.1 Actinomycetales bacterium | reverse complement strand
CACCAGAGCCTTTGGGGGCTTTGGGGCTGCCGACATTTGCCCAGAACTGTCCGGCGTAGCTGCAGTTCGTACTCTTGTTCCCAGCTGGGTACGGATCGTCTCCGAACTCGTTGCAGGGGCTGCCCATCGGAACGGGACCGGCGTAATCAGCGACAGCCGTTCTGCCGATCGTGGTGGTCGGAACCCCCAGCAGCGACCCGAAGATGTTGTGGACCGTACGGTTGATCGTCACCCGCAGTCTGGTGGGTGAGCTGTCCAGCCGGGAGAAGACCGTCGTCGGGTCGGGCGTCAGAGACCCGCCCGGATCGTTGGCAAACCCGTTCACCTTGGCATACTTGCCCGAGGTCGCGATCGCCCCGGCCAGGTCGGCGGGCAGGCCCGTCACACCAGCCAGAGCCGCCGCATCGACGGCACGCTGCTCCTGCTGGCCGACGAGGTACCAACGTCCCACATCGACGGAGAAGGCCGACAAACCGATGAGGACGACAAGCAGCACCGCGGTCATCACCGCCACGTAGCCCCCCTCCTCGGATCGGCTGTCCCGAAGGCGAGCTCGTATCTCCGCAATGATCATGCTGGTTTGCACCCCCCCTCGACTGGCATCGGCTCAAGGCTCAGGACACTGCTCTGCGAGATGTACAGCGTGCTGAAGATGAACCCGGTGAAAGCTGCGTGCCTGAGCTTGAGATAGACACCGATCCGGTCTGGCGGTCCGCCGAGGCTGCTCGAGCTGCACGCATTCTGATTGCTGGACAACCAGTTGCTGAACGTGGGGACGAAGGCCTTCGTCCCGGTGTCCCAGCGGAACTTCACGCAGGTGGTGCAGTTGCTGAAGTCACTGAACCCGATCGGTTTGTTCGTGGTCGTGTCCACCTTGTATACCCACATTTCCTGCGTGTCGCTGAAGTTGATGGCCCCTCCGGTCTTCGCCACATTGTTGGCCGCGAGCTGGGCGAAGGTGGACAGACGCGGACTTGCCGCCGCGATCCGGACACCTCCGCGTACGGCACCGGCGGCCGCGAGGTAGTCCTTGAAGACGAATCCCAGCTCGACGATGCCGAAGATCAGCAGCATCACCAGCGGAGTCACGATCACTGCCTCCACGGCCGAGCTCCCCCGCTCGCGGGACATCCATTCGCGTCCCCTGCCTCTGGCCCGATGCCGGTACATCGCGTGACAGCTCATGGCTTGCAGATTGCTGCAGAGGTCGGCTCGATCCACATGACTGCTGACTCGCTCACGGTCAGGTTGTTGAAGAAGAACTTCAGGGGGGAGGTGTGCCGGTACTTCACGTAGACCCCCAGGGAGTCGCGGGCGGAGTCACCGGCGCAGGCATTCTGGGACGTGTAGGCCCAGGTGCCGGAGGACTGTGTCAGCGAATGGGTGCCGGCGTTCCAGACGTACTTCACGCAGACCGTGCAGTTGCTGAAGTCGGTGAATCCGAAGGGCTTGTTGGTCGAGGTGGCGGCGTTGGCGGTGACCGCCGCCTTGTAGACCCACACTTCCTGGATGTTGGCCGGGTCCAGGTCAGCGACGGCATTGGCCACCTGGTTCGCCGTGTCCTGGGCGAAGCTAGGGCTCCGCGGTTGCGAGACCCCCATCCGGGCGCCTGCACGTGCTGCCGCGGAGACAGTGATCCAGTCCTTGAATAGGAACGACGACTCGACGATGCCGAACAAGATGGTGATCAGGAGCATCGAGACGGCCGCAGTCTCGATCGCGACAGCGCCGCTGTCGCGATGACCCGTGGACTTCCGCCGCTCGGATGGCATCGACCGATGTCCTCTCTCTTCTCACCAATCTAAGTCCGCGAGAGCACGCCGGAAGAGCGCTCAGCCAACATCAGCCCCTACGTGTGACATCCCCGTCGCCCGTTCAGCCGATGGCGGTCAGGAGCGGGGGGTGATCCCGGCCGCAGGCCTACTCGACGAAGATCCGGTCGTCGACCAGCTCCTCCTCGACCCGGCCCCCGTCGGTGTCGAACCTGCTCTGCTCAAAGCGCTTCCGGAACTCGAGGTCGACGTTGTTGGCACCGCTGCGGTTCTTCTCGATGCTCATCACCACCCAGTGGTGGAACTGCTCGGCGTGGCCCGTGTTGTACATCAGGTGGTGCCGGGCCACCACGTCGAACTTGTTGTTGAGGATGAGGACGACATCTGCCTCGTGGGCCAGGGCCGAGGATCCACGCAGGTCCTGGAGCCTGGTCCTCGAGGCGGAGGCCAGCCCGCTCTTCTCGACCGCGACGAGCGCCAGGACGGGGACGCCGAGATCCAGGGCCGCATCCTTGAGCCCCTCGACGACCTCGGTGATCCGGTCCTCGTCCGAGAGATGGACCAGCTGTCTGCGATCCGCCGAGGGCGCGGCGGCCGGGACCTTCTGCAGGTAGTCGACGATCACGAACGGCTTCTGCTCGGTGCGCGCCACGATGGACTCCACGACAGCCCTGATGGACTCGACGGTGGTGTCGGCTCCGCTGGAGGTGTGCAGGTGAAGCCGCTCGGAGTAGCCCTCCAGCGCGTCGACCGCCTCGACCCCGCCCTCGGTGCCCTCCAGCCGTCCAGCCATCATCCGGTTCGAGCTCAGCGGGGTCTTGAATGCCTGGCGTACCTCTGGAAGGCGCAGCCCGCCCAGACCGGCGATCTCGGCCGCCTCCATCACGATCAGCTTCTCCAGCAGGGAGTGGTTGTCATGCTCGAAGGAGAAGTAGACGACGCTGTCCTTGGCCGAGACGAGGTTGCGCGCCACCTGCAGGGCGAACGTGGTCTTGCCCAGGCCCGGGCTCGCACCCAGCAGGGCCAGCTCCCCCGAACGGAACCCGCCGGCCAGCGCCGAGTCCAGCGCGCCGAAGCCCGATGGCCAGACCTGGGCGCCGGCGTCTCCGCCCACGTCCAGCCGGCCGTTCGTCTCCTCCAGAACGGCATGCAGCGTTGTCAGGCGATCCGCTCGCATACTAAAAGTGCAGCACGACAATCCCCCCCGGGTGCCTGTTTGATCCAGATCTGACCGAAGGCCCGATGCCCGGGCCCGCGTTCACCTGGCCCGCACCGGGTCAGCATCCTGCTGTCCAGGGCTCAGTGCGGTATGCCGCCCGCTCGGGTGAGCGGACGGCATACCGTTTCGTGTGTCAGCTGCTGCTGCAGCGGGCGGGCCGGTCAGTAGCGGTAAGCGTCCGCCTTGTACGGGCCGGCGACGTCGACACCCAGGTACTCGGCCTGGGTCTTGGTCAGCTCGGTGAGCCGCACGCCCAGCGCGTCCAGGTGCAGGCGGGCGACCTTCTCGTCCAGGTGCTTGGGCAGCACATAGACCTCGTTCTTGTAGTCACCCGGCTTGGTCCACAGCTCGATCTGGGCCATCGTCTGGTTGGTGAACGAGTTCGACATGACGAAGCTCGGGTGCCCGGTCGCGTTGCCGAGGTTCAGCAGGCGCCCCTCGGACAGCACGATGACCGAACGGCCCTCTCCCGCGTCATCGGAGGCGAAGGTCCACTCATGCACCTGCGGCTTGATCTCGGTCTTGGTGATCCCCGGGATCTTAGCCAGGCCCGCGATGTCGATCTCGTTGTCGAAGTGACCGATGTTGCCGACGATCGCCTTGTCCTTCATCCGGCGGATCTGGTCGGCGGTCAGCACGTTGAAGCACCCGGTGCCGGTGATGAAGATGTCCGCCGTGCTGACGACGTCCTCCATCGTGGCGACCTGGTAGCCGTCCATGGCGGCCTGCAACGCGCAGATCGGGTCGATCTCGGTGACGATCACGCGAGCGCCCTGGCCACGCAGCGACTCGGCGCAGCCCTTGCCCACGTCGCCGTAGCCGGCCACGACGGCCACCTTGCCGGCGATCATCACGTCGGTCGCGCGCTTGATCGCGTCGACCAGGCTCTCGCGGCAGCCGTACCGGTTGT
>JBBRZQ010000273.1:0-3960 GCA_038236535.1 Actinomycetales bacterium | reverse complement strand
GCGCAGGCTCGCCCACCAGCGAGCCCTGTTGCACGGAGCTGGTCGCCGGCAGCCCGACACACGCACTCAGAGCGGCCATCACCACCATCGCCAGGACGGCCACACCCGACCGGAGCCGACGGGGCTGCCTCATGACTCGGCTCCCCCGGTGGCGACGACCGCGCCGGACGGCGGATGGCCGACCCCGGGGGTACCGCGCTCCTCCGAAGGCCGCAGCGACAGCGGGGAGCTCTCGATCGCCCACCCCCGATGCCGGGGAAGGGTCAGCCGGAAACATGACCCGACGCCGGGCTCACCCCACGCATGCAGCCAGCCACCGTGCAGCCGTGCGTCCTCCCGGGAGATCGCCAGCCCCAGCCCGGTGCCGCCGGTGGTCCGTGCCCGGGCCGGGTCGGCCCGCCAGAAGCGGTTGAAGACCATAGCCGCCTCGCCCGGGCGCAGGCCCACCCCGGAGTCACGGACGGACACCGCCACGGCCTTGGCATTGCCTCCCAGCTGGACGGTGACCGGACGCCCCTCGCCGTACTCGATGGCGTTGGCGACCAGGTTCCGCAGGATCCGCTCCACCCGGCGAGGGTCGATGTCGGCGACGCAGGGGCCCTGCGTCGGGATGACCAGCAGGTGGCTGCCGCGGCGCAGGGCCAGCGCCGAGGTCGACTCGACGGTGCGCCCGATCGTCTGCCGCAGATCCGTGGCCTCGACGTCCAGATCAGCCGCCCCGGCGTCGAAGCGGCTGATCTCCAGGAGGTCGGACAACAGCGACTCGAAACGGTCGATCTCGTTGTACAGCAGCTCGGCCGAGCGGGCCACCGAGGGATCGAAGTCGCGCCGCGAGTCGTGGATGAGGTCGCCCGCCATCCGTATCGTGGTCAGCGGGGTGCGCAGCTCGTGCGACACATCGGAGACGAACCGCTGCTGCACCCGGGAGAGGTCCTCGAGCTGGCGGATCTGTTTCTGCAGACTGTCCGCCATCGCGTTGAAAGACTTGCCCAGCCGGGCGATGTCGTCCTCACCGTGGGCCCGCATCCGCTCGTGCAGCCGCCCCGAGGACAGCCGCTCGGCGACGATCGCCGCCCGCCGTACCGGGTCGACCACGATCCGGGTGACCACGTAGGCGACCCCGCCCAGCAGGAGCACCAGGACAACCCCGCCCAGGCTGAAGGTCCGGGCGACGACCCGCAGCGTCTGCTGCTCGCGCTCGAGGGGGAAGACGAAGTACAGCTCGTACTGCCCGGCGGCCGGCAGGGTCACCCGTGAGCCGACGATCGCCGCGGGCACCGTCGTGCCGTCGGTCCGGCTGATCGAGATGATCTGCACCTGCTGATGAGTCGGGTCTGCCGCGATCGCCGAGCGCAGCCTGGCCGGCACGCTGGACAGCCCCACCTCACCGGACAGCACGGTCGGCACACTGGCCGGCCCGGTGTTGTTCCTGGCCCGGGTCAGGATCACCTCACGGGACTGGTCCGCCCCCGGGGAGGACAGCTGGCCCACCACGTCAAAGGCGAGCTGGGTCAGGCTGACCGCATCCATCCGTCCGGCAGAGTCGAACCGCGCCTGTGCGGCACGGGTCTGGGACGTCGCCTCGGCACGAGCCGTGAGGATGCGGTCATTGACCAGGCCATCGGCAATGCGCTGGTACAGGTAGGAGCCCAGCATCAGCACGACGATGAGCCCGAGCAGCATCGTCGAGACGATGACCCGCAGCTGCAGGGATGACCGCCAGACGTGCACCAGCCCGCGACCCGCCCTCTGCAGGGCAGAACGGACAGCTCGCGACTGCCGCTCCAGTGGTGGCCCCAGCCGCGGCCCGTCGGGAGGTGGCGGAGAAGCGGTCACAGTGACCGGCGGGGCCGGGCGACTCCGGCTGAACATGGCCTAGGGGGGACCGGCCCGGTAACCGACGCCACGCACCGTGACGACGATCTCGGGGTGCTCTGGGTCGTGCTCGATCTTCGAGCGCAGTCGCTGCACATGGACATTCACCAGACGGGTGTCCCCGGCGTGCCGGTAACCCCACACCTGCTCGAGCAGCACCTCGCGGGTGAACACCTGGCGCGGCTTGCGGGCCAGGGCCACCAGGAGGTCGAACTCCAGCGGGGTCAGCGACAGCGGTTTGCCGTCGCGCTTGACCGTATGCCCGGCCACGTCGATGAACAGGTCGCCGATCTGCAGCTGCTCGGGCTCGGGTTCGTCACCGCGGCGCAGCCGGGCGCGCACCCGGGCGATCAGCTCCTGAGCCTTGAAGGGCTTCAGGACGTAGTCGTCGGCGCCGGACTCGAGCCCGACCACGACATCGACGGTGTCGGTGCGGGCTGTCAGCATAACGATCGGGATGCCCGACTCGGCACGGATCCGGCGGCACACCTCGATACCGTCGATCCCGGGAAGCATCACGTCCAGCAGCACGATGTCCGGGCGGGTCTCGCGAAAAACTGACAGCGCCGAGGACCCGTTGGGGCAGTGCACGACGTCCAGGCCCTCGTTGCGCAGGACGATTCCCAGCATCTCCGACAGCGCGAGGTCGTCATCAACGACGAGTACGCGACCCTTCACACCCAGGTCCTCTCAGGTTTGCCTCGGTCCGCGCGCATGCGGGCCTAAGAGCATCGTCTCATGCAGGGCATACGGAGCGCGCCGATACCGCCCCGCCTGTGTCACTCGACGAGCCGGACCGGGTCGCCCTGGATGCTGGCCGTCCAGGACGTCGTGTCGGCCGGGGTGGAACCTGCGCCGTAGAAGAACTCCAGACGGACCCAGCACCCGGTCACCGCCGCATCGGTGCATGTATACGTCGCTGGGATGGGCACAGAGATCGTCTGCCACTTTCCGTTGTAGCCGCTGTTGACGCTTATCCGGCAGTTGCTGAGCGCACCGACTACCACGCCTGCTCCGGTACAGCCCGAGAACGTGCCACCTGTCTCATCGGGCGGGAGCACTGTCACCGTGCTTCCGCTGACCGCTCCGTCACCGATGTCCCAGAGCCGCACGTTGAACATCTGCCCCTTGGCGCTGCTCGGCACCTTGGCCAGGTAGAACTTCGAGGTCCCGTTGGGGGTGTTACCGTACATCGCCATCTTGAAGAAACCTGCGACGGAGATTGAGTCGTTGTCCACAGACGACAGGCCGTAGGCGCGGAGGCTGAACCGGTTGTGACCGTCGGCAAGATCGTTGCCAACCCCGTTGGTCTTCACCTGGACCAGATAGGTGCCGGGTTGTGCGTTGGTGATGGTGCACAGTGGCCTCCACTGCCGGAAGTTGGCTGCGACATCTGGCCGGTAGGCCGCGTTGGTCTTGTCAAGGGCCTTGCTCAGGTCGCCGCTGTACCCGGCGAAGGTCTGCGTGCAGGTACCGCCGATCACCGGGAACGACAGCGGGTCCCAGGGCTTGAGTCCGGGGCTTCGCACAGTGAACTGGGTGGATACCTGGCCTGTGCCGCCAAACCGGACATCACCGGTGCAGTATGGGGTCGCCCCATTGGCATACCGTGTCGCTGGATCGCTGACCACGGACTTGAGCGGGTAGGGGAGGGTCATGGCTACGCGCAGGTTGCCAGGGTCGGGCTGATACGTGACCGGCGGGCCGACCGATTTCACAGCGCCGCAGTAGTCGCCCACGTCGATGAATGCGGGGTCGAAGGCCTCGATCTTCAGATCGACAGTGTGTCGCACGGTGATGGCGTAGAAGTATCCGTTGGGGTCGTAGTCGGTGTTGGTGGCCACTTCGTTCTGGTAGGCGTCACCAGAGGCCTTGGGGGCCAGGGGGCTGCCGACGTTCGCCCAGAACTGGCCGGAGTAGGCGCAGTTCGTGCTTCTATTCGCCGCCGGGTACGGATCGTCTCCGAACTCGTTGCACGGGCTACCCATCGGGACGGGACCGGCATAGTCAGCGACAGCCGTTCTGCCGATCGTGGTGGTCGGAACCCCCAGCAGCGACCCGAAGATGTTGTGGACCGTACGGTTG
>JBBRZQ010000272.1:0-3967 GCA_038236535.1 Actinomycetales bacterium | reverse complement strand
GTCGGTGGTCCGGTCGTGGTGCTCGCGGCCGGTCTCGGTGCGTGGCTACTCGCCGGGGCCGTGTTGCGGCCGGTGGAACGGATGCGGGCCAGGGCGGCCGAGATCTCCGCGCAAGACATCACCGCACGGCTACCGGTACCCGACCGGGACGACGAGATCGCCCGGTTGGGCCGCACCCTCAATGCCCTGCTGGAACGGCTGGACGAGACGGTGACCCGACAGCGGGGGTTCGTCGCGGACGCCGGTCATGAGCTGCGGACGCCGCTGGCGACGCTACGGGCGGAGCTGGAGCTGGCGACCCGCCCCGGTCGCAGCCAGGACGAACTGCAGACGGCCGTGCACGCGGCGCTACAGGACACCGACCGGCTGATCCGGCTTGCCGAGGACCTGCTGGTGTTGGCCCGCTCCGATACGGCGACGCTGCCGCTGCACCCCCGCCTGCTGGACCTGACCGCCTTGACCGGGGAGGCGGCCCGGGCGGCGGCGGCCCTGGCCGCCCCGGCCACGGTCACCGTCGAGGTCCGCACCGACGAGGCCGCGCTCGTCACCGCGGACCCGGTCAGGATCCGGCAGGTCTTGGACAACCTGCTGTCCAACGCGATGCGAGCCGCCCCGACGGGCACCAGCATCACGCTCACCGTGCACGCCTGCGCCGACACCGATCGGGTCCACGTCACCGTGGCCGACCGCGGGCCAGGGTTCCCACCCCAGTTCCTCCCGCACGCGTTCGACCGGTTCACCCGGGCCGACCTAGCCCGAGGCGCCGGCGACGGGACCGGCCTGGGGTTGGCGATCGTCGCCGCCCTGGTCAGCGCGTACGGCGGAACCGTCACGGCCCGCAACCGGGCCGCCGGCGGCGCCAGCGTGCGGGTCCACCTCCCGGCCGCCGGCACGCCCCGGCCGGCGGCCGTCGTCAGCGGTCCCGGCGGCGGGACTCACGTAGGGCGATTCCCGTAGCGAGCCGGGCCCGACGTTTCTTGAAACATGTGAGCCGGCACATCAGCGGTACACGCTCCTCTCATCGACGGTGCCGCAGCCTTGAAGGCGTCCCATCATCGACCGCCAGGAGGCCCACCTTGAGCATCAAAACCCAGACCACCCTTGTCGGCGCCGCAGCAGCCGCGCTGGCGGTGACCGCGTTCGCCGTTGCCCAGGCCACCAGCAGCCAGGCATCCACCCCCGCTTCGGCCCCGGCGGCAGCGCCCGCCGCCGTGGCCGAGGTCTCGGAGGCCGCCGCCCACCGAAGCATCCTCAACGTGGCTGCAGCCACCCCAGCGTCGGCGCCGGCGGCGGCTTCGACACCGGCCGCCCCCGCAGGCGCAGGCAGCACCACGCAGACGACCACCGGATCGGCGACCGACTCCACGACCGAGACGGCGATCGACTCCACCACCGAGACGGCCGGCGAGTCCGCGGCAGCCAACGACGGCCCAGGCGGGCATGAGGACCCGCCCGGTGACGTCCAGCATGAGGGCGGCGCGAACGAGGAGTAAGCCCCTCGGGCCCCCGACGTGCACCCGGCCCCGCCCGCGAACGTGTGGGCGGCGCCGGGGCCGCCACCTGTGGGGCCAAGTTATGGGTCGGCTGGCAGGAACAGGGTGAAGGTGCTCGGATCCGCGGCGGTCAGCAGCAGACGTCCGTGCACGGTTGTGGCCATGGTCCGGGCCAGGGCGAGCCCGATGCCAGGGCCGCCGGCTGCGCTGGCGCCCCGTTCGAACGGGTCGAGCAGCTGCTCGGGCATGTGGCCTTCGTCGGTGACAGCGACCGCGAGAGCGCCGGCCGCATCCCGAACGGTGACCGTGACGGCACCCCGACCGTGGACGTGGGCGTTGTCGAGCAGGACGTCCAGGATGTGCTCGACGACCCGGCCGGGCACGGGCGTCGACTCGTGCGCCTGCTCGAGGACCGATTCCAGCCGACGCCCGTCGCGGGCCAGCGGACCGTGCCAGCGGTGTTCCACCTGCGCCAGGACTGTGCTGATCGGTGGGCGGTCGACGCGCCTGGAGCGTTCGTGCGGGTCGTTCCTGGCCATCGTCAGGACGTCGTCGACGACGGCCTGCAACCGTCGGACCTCCCCGAGGGTGGCGGCCAGGACCGGCGCGGTAGCGGTTCCCTCGTTCGCCAGGGCGGCTTCCAGCTCGAGCTGCAGCCCGGCGAGCGGGGTCCGCAGCTGATGGGAGGCGTCGGCGTTGAAGTGGCGTTCACGCTCGATGGCGGCGGCGAGCCGCTCGACCATGGCGTTGTGGGTGGTACCGACCTGGTCGATCTCGCGGATTCGGCTGGCGGGGGCGCGGGCGCTGAGGTCTCCCTCGGCGATCTGCTGCGAGACCGCCGACAGCAGCTCCAGGGGTCGGGTCAGTCGGCGGGCCGCCCGCCGAGCTACCACCACTGCCACCGCCAGCGCGAACCCGGCAGCGGTCGCCAGCAGAGTCCAGCCGAGTGCCACTTGGCGCCAAACCTCGGCGGCCGGTTCCGCCGCTCGCACGACGGCGGTGACCTGCTCGCCGGTGACCACGGGCACCGCGACGACCAGGTCTGCTGCCCCCTCGCCGCTGGCGGTGACTCCGGTCAAAGCCTGGGTGACGAGCGGGTCCGCCTGGTGTGGGCCGCCTCCGGCCCGTAGGGCACCGCCCGTGTCGTAGACGCCGACGGTGTGCGCCGGGTCCGCCGCCGGCAGCTCGAGCGGGTCACCCGCGGCGAAACCGGGCCCGACCGCGAGGATCGCGGTGCGCGCGGTGACCTCGAGCTCGGCGCGTTCCCGCTCGATGAGTAACGAACGGGTCAGGACCGCCAACGGCACCGCGAACAGCACCAGCGCGACGCTGACCGCGACGACGGCTACCCGGGTCACTCCTGCGCGCATACGCCCCATCATGTTCCACCCGACACCACCACGGGCCTTGGCTGCATCCCTCCACCGGGGGGGGCCAGGTTTTGCCGTCCTCTAACCCACGGCACGGTGTCGTCTTGCCGCCTGCCGCCTACCGTGGAGACGGTGCCGGGGTGCATCACCAGATCTGGACGGCGCGCCCGCGCGTCGCCTGCTCAGCCACCGATCAGACAGGATCCAGTGACCGTGACACGCTCAGACGTGGACTCGTCCCGGCGCGCCACCGTCGCGGCCAGGAACTGGATGTCTCGACTGCGGATCCTGAGGACCGAGGGGACCTTGGCGCTGGCCTCGTCCGGGCGGACTGTCGCCGCAGCTGTGGTTCGGGCCGGTGCCGCTGTGGGGCGAGGGTTCGGGCGGGCGCCGTTGGCTTTTGGTGCGGTGGCGGTGGTGTGGCTGCTGCGCGCGGTGTCCGGGGCGGTGTCGATCGACCTGGATGCCCCCGTGGCGTCGACGGCTGCGGATGCTGGCGGTTCGCTCGGCGACGGTGTCGCGTTGGCTGTCTCGCCGTTCTGGACACCGGGGCTGGCGGGGCTGTGGGCCGCGACCCTGGCGTTGCTGACGTTGGGGGTGGTGGCCGAGCGTAGCCTGGGCTCGCGTCGTTTCGCCGCCGCGGCTGGGGTGTCCCTGCTGGGCGCCGGAGTCGTCGCGCTGGTGCTCGCCGCTGCGGCGGGGCGCACCGGGCCGTTGTTGGCGGAGGCGGCGTCCAGCGTTGTCGCCGACGGTGGCCCCCTGCTGTGGGTGGTGGGCTCGTTCATGGGCGCCACCGCCGTGATGGCGAGCCTGTGGCGCCGGCGGAGCCGGGTGGCGGTGCTGGCCGTGGTGTCCGCGGTCGTGCTCTTCGACGGCGGCACCGGCGCGGTGCTGCTGCTGGTGTCGGCGGTCACGGGGCTGGTGTTCGGTCGACGGTGGCGACCGCGTTCGGTCACGGCGAACCCGATCGGCTCGATCCAGGAGGCCCGAGGCCTCGGCGCGCTGGTCGTTGCGGCGACCGCTGTCGGTCCGGTGCTGGCCGCGCTGAACCCGGCCCCCACTGGCCCGTTCGCGCAGCTGAGCTCCATCGTCGTCGCGGTGCGT
>JBBRZQ010000271.1:0-4010 GCA_038236535.1 Actinomycetales bacterium | reverse complement strand
CCTCCCCCAGGGCCAGCCCGAGCGCGACGCCCGGGTCGTCGCGATGGTCAACCAGCACGACGCGGAAGGCTTCGGGGGCTGCACCAACATCGGCGAGTGCGCGGCCGCGTGCCCCAAGGAGATCCCCATGGACGTCATCTCCGCGCTCAACAAGGACCTGCGGACCGCGATGAGGCACGGCCGCTGACCGGCCTGCTCCCCCGCTCAGGCGACAAGGCCCGGTATGCCGTGCGAACGGCATACCGGGCCTCTCCCGTTCCAGCTCGCTCAGCTCGCCACGAGGCAGTCGACGCGGCGCCTTACCTCGGCGAGCAGGTCGGGAGGAAATCGGAGCCTCCTGCGACACCGCGCACCAACGGCGTCAGCTGGGGGTGTCGTCGTCTCATGCGATTACCGCGGCGAGGACATGCCTCAGATCAGCGCAGAACCCAGGCAGCTGATCTGAGCGGTCGTACGCACGACGTCCAGGTCGATGGACCAGTACCCGTGGACGATCCGGTTGCGCACACGGGTCTGCTGGTGCATCAGCGCATCGCGCCGGATCCGATCTGCGGCCAGATCCTCGACCGCTTGACCCTCGACCAACGCAACGGCTCGGACACACGCTTCGATCATCTCCTGCAAGAGCAGGACGTCACGCCGCATACAGGGGCTGAGCCTCCGCCAGGACCGCCGCGCGGAGAAGCTCGTGCAGCGACGCCGTAGCGGGCGCAGACCGCAGCCAGCTCTTCCTCGTCCAACGTCGCACCTGCCACGAACACCCTCGGAGGCTAGTCCCCTGGGGTCCTCGCTGACTTCGGGAGCGCGCTGGCGTGCAAGGTCAGCTTCAGTCCCTCGTGCGAGGCCACGAACCCGAGGGACTCATAGAACCGGTGGGCGTCGGCTCGTGACTTGTCGGTCGTCAGTTGCACCAGGGCGCAGTCGCGCCGGCGCGCCTCCTCGATCGCCCACTCGAACAGCGCAGTCCCCAGCCCGCAGCTGCGGTGGTCCTGCCTGACCCGGACTGCCTCAATCTGGGCGCGCAGAGCCCCGCGCCGGGCCAGCCCGGGAAGAAAGCTCAGCTGCATCGTGGCCAAGATCTGAGTGCGGTCGGCGGCCACCAGCAGGATGTGCGCCGGGTCGGCGTCGATGGCAACGAAGGCGCGCAGGTAGGGCTCCAGGTCCGCGGCGGTGCTGATGCCGTCGCG
Source organism: Actinomycetales bacterium (assembly GCA_038236535.1). Classification (GTDB taxonomy): domain Bacteria; phylum Actinomycetota; class Actinomycetes; order Actinomycetales; family Dermatophilaceae; genus UBA4719. The sequence goes on along the minus strand of JBBRZQ010000271.1, from coordinate 2,823 downwards.
GGTGCTGCCCAGCTGATCGGCGGCCAGCAGGTGCACCAGGGCGGGGACATCCGCCGCGACGGCCTCGCGCAGCACGACCGTCGCGCCCGGTACACGCAGCACCGCCAGCACCCTCACCCCCACGGGATCTCCTCCCAGACCGGCCTGTGCCAGGGATCGTCTCGCACGGCATACAGGGCATCCGCGAATGCGCCAGAGCGCACGGTGTCACCCTGACCGGACCCGCCAGCCTCCGGTCCGCGCCAAATGGCTGGCGCGCCGGTCGCCGTGGCGGCGAAAATTCCTTGTGCACATCGACATCAAGGTCACCGGTGGCGTCGTCCGCGGCGGGACGGAGGCGGGTCTCGCGGTCTTTCGCGGCATCCCTTACGCGGCGCCACCCGCGCGGTTCGGTGCGCCGCAACCGGTTCAGGCCTGGGACGGCGTGCGGGAGGCAACGAGGTTCGGGCCGCCACCTCCGCAGTCCGGGGCGTTCGGCATGGACGCGCTCGCCGACGAAGGCGACGACTGGCTGACGGTCAACTTGTGGTCGCCCGACCTCGGCGGCGGGTTGCCGGTGATGGTGTGGATCCAGGGCGGTGCCTACACGTTCGGCATGTCCGGCCTGCCCGAGTACGACGGCAGCACCCTCGCACTCGGCGGCGTCGTGGTGGTGACCTTCAACTACCGGGTCGGGCTGGAGGGCTTCGGGTACGTCGAAGGAACGCCTGCCAACCGCGGCCTGCTGGACCAGGTCGCGGCACTGGAGTGGGTGCAGGACAACATCGGCGCCTTCGGCGGTGACCCGTGCCGGGTCACCGTCTTCGGCCAGTCCGCGGGTGGTGGATCGGTGGCGGCGCTCCTGGCGATGCCGCGGACGGCCGGGTTGTTCCACCGGGCGATCGCGCAAAGCGTGCCGGGCACCTACTTCACGCCCGAGCTGGCCGCTGACATCACACGAGCGTGCGCCGCGGAACTGGGCCTCGAACCCGCCGAGCTGTCAACGGTGGACCCCCGGATGCTGCCTGCCGCTGGTGATGCCGTCGCGGCGAAGATGGGGCAGTTCGCAGGTCGCTGGGGCCGGGCGGCACACGCGCTGATCCCGTTCGCGCCGGTGGTCGACGGTGACGTGCTGCCCACGACGCCGTGGCGGGGACTGACCGGCCAGGTCGAGCTGATGGTCGGGCACACGCGTCACGAACAGCGGTTGCTCACCGCCCTGAGCGGAATGCTCGGTGAGATCACCGAGGAGCAGGCCACCGAGGCCGCGCGGATCTTCGCGCCGGATCCGCGGCGGTACCGGGAGAGCTTTCCCGACCCCGAGGAACGATACGAGGTGGTGCGCTCGGACTGGCTGTTCCGTATGCCGTCACTGCACCTTGCCGAGGCGCAGCTCAAGGCGGGTGGCCTGGCGTACCTCTACGAGCTGACCTGGCCCGCTCCAGGCATGGGCGGTGTGCTCGGCGCGTGCCACGGCCTCGACGTGCCGCTGGTGTTCGGCAACCTCACCGCTGGTCAGCCGGCGATGTTGATCGGCGACCCCACCCCGGAAGCAATGGGACTGTCACAACAGATGCGCCACTCGTGGACGGCGTTCGCGACGAACGGTAATCCCGGCTGGCCCGCCTACGACACCGGCTCGACGCGGCTGTTCGACATCGAGCCGGTGGTCACGGCATACCCCGAGCAGGTGTCCCGCCAGATCTGGCAGGACCACCCGCGCGTGCTCGACCTGGCCTAACAGGGCGGGGCACGCCATCGTTGAGCAGGCAGTCCATGGGATCCCATGGACTGCGTGCGCATCTCATGGAGCGCCGGTACCAAAGTGACGAATGGGGCCGAAGGTAACCCGGGAACTCGCACCGGGGGCGCCCGGGGTCCGGGGTGCGCGGCGTCCCCGAGGTCGCCGACGCGCACGCCTGGTGGGCCGGAGTGGCGCACCGGCGCGAGGCCCCGCTGCACAGCCATCGTTGAGCACGCAGTCCATGGGATCCCATGGACTCCGTGCGCATTTCGTGGAGCCCTGGTGCCAAAGTGACGAATGGGGCCGAAGGTGCTCCGGGAACACGCATCGGGGGCGCCCGCGGCCCGGGGTGCTCGATCGTCCAAGGGTTGCGGGAAGTCTCGAGGCACCTGCTCAGGCTTTCTTGGCCGCGATCCCCCTCGCCGAAATCGATGCCATGAGCGACCAGGAGGTCGCCGAGCAGATGGGTGCGACGGTACAAGAGATCGCCGCTGAGCCTGCCTGGACGTGGCGAGAGGCGGCCAAGGCCGCGACTGACGAGGCCGCCGACACGTTGGTTGCCGACGTGGAAGCTGGCCGGTCGAAGGTCATCGCCGACCCGGTGGAGATTCGGCGACGTCTCGGCGGTCGGCCCCGCATCGACGGCGCTGGCGGCGAAGGTGCCTCGATGCAGGTCAGGGTGAGAGTCACGACCCGTACCCGTACCGCGCTGGAGGTCATCGCGGCCAACCAGGGGCGACGGCTCGCCGACGTGAGTCGCGATGCCCTCGACGAGTACGTGGCCCGTCACGCCGGCTGACTCAACACAGGCCCGGCGACGCCGGGCCGTCGACGTCGTCCCGCGAGGCTGAGCTCGCCATCCCCTTCGAGGCAAGATCCGTCCGTCCAGGCGGTATGCCGTGCCAACGGCATACCTGGCCTGTCCCGTTCCAGCCGGCCCGCCTCCCCCGCACGGGCCGGCCCGTTCCCAGGGTCGGGGCGGGGCGGGTCACGTACGCTTCCCCCGTCATGTCGCCCTCGTCGTTGCCGCCGCTGCGCGGAACCCGCACGCCGCAACGTCGCGCCCGCACCCGGGCCACGAGGGCGGTCGCGCTCGCGCT
>JBBRZQ010000270.1:0-4012 GCA_038236535.1 Actinomycetales bacterium | reverse complement strand
AGCAGACCCAGTCCGAGGTGCGCACCACGTTCCTCAAGGAGCTCCAGAAGGGCCAGGTCCGCTCCGGTGTCGTCAGCAGCATCGTCAACTTCGGCGCGTTCGTCGACCTTGGCGGCGTCGACGGTCTGGTGCACGTCTCCGAGCTGTCCTGGAAGCACATCGACCACCCGTCCGAGGTCGTCGAGGTCGGCCAGGAGGTCACCGTCGAGGTGCTCGACGTCGACATGGACCGCGAGCGCGTCTCGCTGTCTCTGAAGGCCACCCAGGAAGACCCGTGGCAGCACTTCGCACGGACCCACGCGATCGGCCAGGTCGTCCCCGGCAAGGTCACCAAGCTGGTTCCGTTCGGTGCGTTCGTCCGGGTGGACGACGGCATCGAGGGCCTGGTCCACATCTCCGAGCTGGCCGAGCGCCACGTGGAGCTGCCGGAGCAGGTTGTCAACGTCGGTGACGACATCTTCGTCAAGGTCATCGACATCGACCTCGAGCGTCGCCGCATCTCGCTCTCGCTCAAGCAGGCCAACGACCCGCAGGCCGCCGTCGCCGAGTTCGACCCGACGATGTACGGCATGGCTGCCGAGTACGACGAGGCCGGCAACTACAAGTACCCCGAGGGCTTCGACCCCGAGACCAACGAATGGGGTGTCGGTCACGAGGAGCAGCGCGAGAAGTGGGAGAAGCAGTACGCCCAGGCGCACGCCCGCTGGGAATCCCACAAGGTCCAGGTCGAGGAGGCCATCAAGGCCGACGCCGAGGCCGCCGCCAACCCGGAGAAGCCGACCAGCTACTCCTCGAACGGCTCGTCCTCTGACTCCAACGGCTCGTCGTCTTCCTCCTCGTCCTCTGACTCCGCTCCGGCCGAGGGCACGCTGGCCTCGGACGAGGCGCTGGCTGCCCTTCGTGAGAAGCTCACCGGCAACTGATCATCAAGAGGTATGCCGCTGACGTCACCTGACGGGCGGTGACCAAAGGCCCGGACCAGATGGTCCGGGCCTTCGGTCGTTGCTGAGCCTGCGGTTTGGGCACGGATTCAGGCCGTCGTCGCGCTAGAGTCGGCGAATGCTCAGGGTAGGACTCACCGGCGGGATCGGCTCGGGCAAGTCAACAGTGGCACGGCGGTTCTCCGAGCTCGGCGCCGTGGTGGTCGACGCAGACCAGCTGGCCCGTGAGGTGCTCGCGGCAGGCTCGCCCGGCCTTGCCGAGGTGCGCCGGCGTTTCGGCGACGCGGTGATCACGCCGCTGGGTTCACTGGACCGGGCTGCGCTCGGCGAGATCGTCTTTAACGACGCCCGGGCACGCCGGGATCTGGAAGCCATCACCCATCCCCTGATCAGCGCCCGGACAAGCGCGCTGATGGAGTCGGCGGAGCCGCACGAGATCGTGGTTCACGATGTGCCGCTGCTGGCTGAGCTGGACCTGGCCGCGGCCTATCATCTGACCGTGGTCGTCGATGCTGACGCCGGCCTCCGGGTGGAGCGGCTCACCGGTGGCCGGGGCTTCACCGAAGCTGACGCACGGGCCCGGATCGCCGCCCAGGCCGGTGACCAGGGGCGCCGGGCCGCTGCGGACGTCTGGCTGGACAACAACGGCACCGTTGCAGGCCTGCTGGGCCAGGTCGACGCTCTCTGGCAGACGCGGGTGCTGGGCTTCAACGACAACCTGCTGAGCGGCTCGCTCAGCTGGGGACCTGAGGCTCCGGCACTCGTCGGGTACCAGGACTCGTGGCCGTCGACGGCGGCCCGGCTCATCGGCAGGGTGAGACTGGCGCTCGGGGAGCAGATGGTGGCCATCGAGCACATCGGGTCGACCAGCGTTCCCGGTCTGGTCGCCGAGGACGTGATTGACCTCCAGGTCGGTGTGCGGGCACTCGCGGAGGCCGACGGCCCGGTCTTTGTCCGAGCTCTGGCCGACAAGGGCTTCCCGCGCTCCGGGGACTCGGATCCGCAGGAGTACCTGCACGGCAGCGCGGACCCAGGACGGATCGTGCGCCTGTATGTCCGCGAGATGGACGGGCCGGCCTGGTACACGGCGATCCTGCTCCGGGACTGGCTTCGGGCGGAGGCCGATGAGCGCGATGCCTACGGCGCTCTCAAACGCCGGTGGACGCAGTCTGCGGTGACCAGGACCGAATACGTGGCGGCCAGGGGGCTCTGGCTGGAGGAGGCGTTCGGACGAGCGGATGCCTGGGCGGGGCAGCTCCTGCGCAAGCGCAACGCACCACCGGGATGGAGGGGTGCATGAGTGATCAGCGCAAGCCGGCCAGCGTCTACGGCCAGGGTGACGAGCCGGACCCGCGGTTCTCGCTGGCCAACGAGCGCACGGCCCTGGCCTGGATGCGCACCGCGCTGGCCCTGGTCGCTGCTGGCGTTGCGGTGATCTCGATCTCGAGCCTTGACACCGTGCCCAGGTGGGCGGCCCTGATCGGCGGGGTATCGTGCCTGAGCGGAGCGTTGCTGGCCTGGCGGGCGGTCTCCGGCTGGGCCCGGGTCGAGCGTGCCCTGCGGATGAGGTTGGCACTTCCGGCCCCGCGTGCTCTGGTGACGCTCGCGGGCGGGGTCATCGCGCTCGCCGCCCTGATGATCGTCCTGGGCGTTGTCGAGCTGTTGCGCTGATGACCGCCTTCCCGGAGCGCTCCGGACTGCAGCCTGAGCGCACGGCGCTGGCCTGGCAGCGGACTGCCATCACGGCAACGGTGATCATGGTGCCGCTCGTGGTGGTCAACGTACGGCTGGGGTCGTGGTTGATGACGGTGCTGGGGTCGGTGGCCACCGCGGGGGCGGTGCTGCTGGCGGTGCAGGTGAGGCGCAGGTTCGCGCAGCTGAGGGACGATCCGGGGCGGTTCTCGCCGTACGCCCCGATGGTCGCAGTGGTCGCGGTGACAGTGCTGGCGGCGGCGTTCGGCCTGGCAACTGCCCTTCTCGTCTTTCAGGGCTGAGCTGGCCGGGCTGAGCAGGTGGCTGCTGTCGGTGGCTGCTGTCAGTGGCGGCGTCTACGGTTGACTCATGCGGCCCACGACGGATCTTCAGCGGACGGTTGCCCCTTTTCATGTGGTTGCCGATTTTGAGCCGAGCGGCGACCAGCCGACTGCTATCGCCGACCTGACCAAGCGGATTCAGGCCGGCGAGCAGGACATCGTGCTCCTCGGCGCGACCGGCACGGGCAAGTCGGCCACTGCGGCCTGGCTGATCGAGCAGGTCCAGCGACCCACCCTGGTGATGGCGCCGAACAAGACTCTCGCCGCCCAGCTGGCCAACGAGTTCCGCGAGCTGCTGCCCGACAACGCGGTGGAGTACTTCGTCAGCTACTACGACTACTACCAGCCAGAGGCGTACATCGCCCAGACCGACACCTACATCGAGAAGGACTCCTCGATCAACGACGAGGTGGAGCGGCTGCGACACAGTGCGACCAACTCGCTGCTCACCAGGCGTGACGTCATCGTGGTGGCCTCCGTGTCCTGCATCTATGGCCTGGGCACCCCGCAGGAGTATGTCGACCGGATGGTCCGGCTCAAGGTCGGCTCGCAGATCGTCCGGGACGACCTGCTGCGCCAGTTCGTCCAGATGCAGTACACCCGCAACGACATCGCCTTCACCCGTGGCACCTTCCGGGTGCGCGGCGACACGGTGGAGATCATCCCGGTCTACGAGCAGCTGGCGATCCGGATCGAGTTCTTCGGCGACGAGATCGAGCGGATCTACACGCTGCACCCGCTCACCGGTGAGATCGTCCGCGAAGAGGAGGAGATGTACGTCTTCCCGGCCACCCACTACGTGGCCGGCCCGGAGCGGATGGAACGAGCGGTCCGCGGCATCGAGGCCGAGCTGGAGGAGCAGCTGGCCACCTTCGAGAAGCAGGGCAAGCTGCTCGAGGCCCAGCGGTTGCGGATGCGCACCACCTACGACCTGGAGATGATGCGTCAGGTCGGGTCCTGCTCCGGCATCGAGAACTACTCGCTGCACATCGACGGCCGCGAGCGCGGGTCCGCGCCCAACTGCCTGCTCGACTACTT
>JBBRZQ010000269.1:0-4034 GCA_038236535.1 Actinomycetales bacterium | reverse complement strand
GTCAGCACCACGACATCGGCCTCGAGCAACCCAGCTGATACCCACCGGGTCGCCGGCCAGCTCACCGCCCAACGACCTCTGATCTTTCGGACCGCGTCGACGTGAACCGACGGGCGGACGTCCAGACCTCGGACCATCCGCGCGGCCAGCTGCCCCATTCCGTCCGCGGCGACATACCGGGGATGCCCGTCGTCGGAGGACGGGGAATGCCCGTCGTCGGAGGGGAATCCGCGACACCACTCCCGCACCGTGCCCTCATCGAGCCATCGCGCCACCGCTGCTGAGAAGGCCTCGCTGCGGACGGTGAAGAACTGGGCGCCGTGGTCGGCGAGCGCGCCACCGGCCAGCTGTCTGGTCGCCATCCGGCCGCCCGGGCGACGGCCCTTGTCCAGCACGGTCACCACCTGTCCGGCGTCGGCGAGCAGCCGGGCGGCGGTGAGCCCCGCCATACCCGCTCCGATCACGACAACCCGTGACGGGCCAGCAGCAGTCACGAACGATCGAACACTGGGTGGCGCCAACGGAAGGCGACGGACCCATCCAGACAGGCCGGAATACCTTCGAGCACGCCGCGGTAGCGAGGAGTCAGATCCAGCTCGGACCACAGCCTGCGCGAGGTGAGCCGCAACGAGAGGTTCCAACCCCGGATCGTGTCAGCGGAGACCATGGTCGGTCCCCGCCGGCCCAGCACAGCCCCAGCCACAGCCGCCCCGCCGGTGGCGAGGCGCCGGGGAACCCGCACTACCCGGGTCTCGGGCGCGAAAGTCGTCAGGATCTCGAAGAAGTCGTTCCAGGTGACGCTCTCATCGTCGGCGACCGGCGCGGTGCCCGACCACCGCTGGAGCGCGGCGGCGATCAGCACCCTCGCGGCATCCTCGACGTGCAGCTGGGCGAAGGGGTTGTCGCCGGGGCCAGGGAACACCACCCTTCGGTGGCGCACCAGACCGAACAGGAGGCTCTGGGGGCCGTAGACGTGCGGGAGCCGAACACTGGCGACTGTCGGCCCGCCTGCCTCGGTGATACGCGAGAGGGCCGCCTCGGCGTGGAGCTTGGCCCTGCCGTAGGCCAGTGCCGGGCTTGCTGCGGTGTCGTCGCCGATCGCGCTCGACCCGTCGTAGACGAACATGCTGGACCCATAGACGATGTGCCCGACGCCGGCTTCGGCTGCGGCCCGGGCGAGATGGGCGGTGCCCTCCACCATCGTGGGGAACAGCCGCGAGTACGGCTCGAAGGTCGCGCGACCACCCAGATGGATCACGACGTCAACCCCCCTGACCGCGCGGGCAAGCGACGGGACCGACGTGAGGTCGCCGTACAACGGCTCAACATCCAGACCGGCCAGCAGCGGCGCACGAGAAGGCCGGCGCACCATCACCCGGGTCTGCTGGCCCGCTGCCGCAAGCTGTCGCACCACCTCGCTGCCGATAAACCCCGTCGCGCCCGTCAGCAGGATCGTCACCCGAGAAATCCTCCCACAACTCCGTTGATCTTCCCCTGAATCCGGCGCGTTTTGGGCTGATCCGTCACTTCTGACGCACCTGCCGCGCCCGCTCGGCCAGGGCTAGGCGGACCACATCGTCATACCCCATCGGATCGAACGGCACCAGACTGCTGACCCTGCAACTGTCCTCGCTTTGGCTTGCACTGGTCACAGACGTCGACACTCAGACGGCGCGCGCGCTGGTGGACTCGATGACCAACGAGGTTGTTGTCCGCGACGACTTGATCCGCGCTCTGGCTTGCACCCCCGACACACATCGCACCGGAGACCGCGAGGAGGGCCCTCAGAATCCGGGCAGTAGCCAGGGTTGATGCCAGCCGCCGAACTCTGCAGTGAGGTGTTCGGCAGCCGCGGGCCCCCAGGACCCTGAGGCGTAGGGGCTGGGCTCGGTGGGCAGGTCGAGCAGCGGGTCCAGGATCCGCCAGGTCTCCTCGACCGAGTCCTCACGACTGAAGTGGCCCTGGTCTCCCTGCATGGCCGCGTACAGCAGCTCCTCGTAGGGCGCCGGGACGCGCTCGCCATCCGCGGCGAAATCCACGTCCAGATCGATCGGGCGCAGTCCGGGCCCGTCGGTTCGCTTGGCATGCAGCACCCAGCGTGCGCCGGCCCGGGGGTCGATGAGCAGCACGATCTGGTTGGGATCGACAGCCTCGTCGGACTTGGAGAAGCCGAGAGGAGGCGCTGCCCGGAAGATCAGTCGCACCTCGGTCTGGGTCAGCGGCAGCGACTTACCTGCGCGGATGAAGAACGGCACGCCGGACCAGCGCCAGTTGTCGACCTCCAGGCGCATCGCCGAATAGGTCTCCGTCGTGGAGCCATCGGCCACCCCGGCGACGCGCCGGTAGCCGTCATACTGCCCGCGTACGTAGTGGTCGGGGTTGGCTGCTGGCATCGCGGCGAACACGTCGCGCTTGCGGTTGGACAGGGAGTCCAGGTCGCTGCGCGCTGGGGGCTCCATGGCGACCATGGCCAGGACTTGCATCAGATGGTTTTGCACGACGTCGCGCAGAGCGCCGACCGGGTCATAGAACTTGCCCCGGTCCTGGACGCCGAAGTTCTCGGCCATGGTGATCTGCACGCTGCTGACGTAGTTGCGGTTCCACAGCGGCTCCAGCACCGTGTTCGCGAACCGCAGATGAAGGATGTCCTGCACCGAGAGCTTCCCCAGAAAGTGGTCGATCCGGTAGAGCTGCGACTCCCCCAGCAGGGCCCGCAACCTGGCGTTGAGCTCCTGCGCAGACTCGAGGTCGTGGCCGAACGGCTTCTCGACCACCACCCGGGCCCCCTCGGTCAGACCGGCGGTGGCCAGTCCTTGAACAACGGTGCCGAACAGGGAGGGCGGGATCTCAAGGTAGAACACCGGCACGGAAGCGCCGCCCAGAGCCTTCTTCACTGCGTCGTATGTGGCCGGTTCGGTGAAGTCGCCACCGACGTAGGTCATGCGTTGCTGCAGACGTTTGAGCACAGCCTCGTCGACCTTCTCCCCGCCCAGGGCCGCGGTCACCGACTCGGCAGCACGCTGCCGGAGGTCCTCATCGGCCCACCCCTCTGCGGCGACCCCAAGGATGGGGCAGTTGAGCATCCCGCGGCGCTCAAGCTGGTAGAGCGAGACGAAAGTCATCTTGCGCGCGAGGTCCCCGCTGATGCCGAATGAGACGAAGGCGTCGGCCGGACGCGGGCCCTGCTGGTCTTTGGACATCGACACTCCCTGAAGCTGTCGTTGCGGCTCCTTCAAGCCTAAAGCTTTTCGGGCCCCCGGACCTGTGCCCACCAAATGCGGCAGACGCACGCTGCTACCGGCAGCGCCCGGGCACCGGCTTGGCCCTGCCCGACTGTCGAACAGTCTGCGGCGCGTAGAAACTGCGCGCCGTCGCCTCCGGTCGTCGCGTTGAGTGATCCCTGGTCGAAGTCGCGAACGGGCCTATCAACAGGTACTAGCTGATCCGCAGCAGGGCATCCATCGCGTCGGCGTACCGTACGGGATCGACGTCGCCGATGATGCGCTTCTGCAGAAGGTAACCGGGAATGAGCGAGAACAGCACCTGACCGAGCGCCTCGACGTCGGTGTCCTCCGGAAGCTGCCCGGCAGCGTGGGCACGACGGACGAGGTCGAGCACTGCCGAGCGCAGGGTGGTCGCCTCGACCGCCGCCAGCCGCGCGACCTCTGGGTCACGCTGAGCCTCACCCCACGCCTGCAGAGCGAGCCGACCGGCTCCGTCCCGCAATCTCTCGGCCGATCGCCTCTTCCACCGCCCTGTCCGGCCCGAATCCAGAGACGAATGCCTTCGTGCGACACCATCGTTGATGCAGTAGCTGCTGGACCTCGCCGGTGGCGATGAGGCGACCGTCTTTGAGAATGCCGACGTCGTCGCAGAGCGATTCGAGTCCGTGCAGCTGGTGGGTGCAGATGATCACGGTGGTGTGCAGCGTTCGGATCATCTCCTTGAGGTAGTCGATCAGATCGGCGGATGCCTCCGGGTCCAGGCCGGCAGTGGGCTCATCGAGGAAAAGCAGCTCGGGTTCGTGCAGCACC
>JBBRZQ010000268.1:0-4040 GCA_038236535.1 Actinomycetales bacterium | reverse complement strand
CATTACGGAAGGTTTCCCGGCTCTCGCCTGAGAACAGCGTCCAGGCGATGACCAGGTCACATGCGCGATCACCGACCCCTGAGGTCCCGAAGTCGATGACGCCAACCAAACGCCCGTCCTTGACCAGCAGATTCCCGCTCGCGATGTCGCCGTGGAACCACACGCGCGGCCCCTGCCAGGTGGCGCGCCGGCCGGCTTCCCACACGGCTGTGGCGCTTCTGGTGTCGATTCGACCGTCCAGCACGGCAAGGCAGCGACGAGTCTCGTCATCGTCGTGGGCAAGCAACGCCCCCCAGTAGAAACTGTGAGCGCCTGCCTGCGGTCCGCCTGTGGCGTCGACCTGCTGCAGGGCAAGAATGAACTCGGCAACCGAGGTAGCCAATCCGACAATTCGCTCACGCGGTCGCGGCTCGCGGTCCGCCCATCCAGCCAGCGGCGGATCGATCAGCTGAACGGGTAACCCTCGCCCGGGGCCCCCTTCGCCAAGGAGATGGGAATCGCCACCGGTAACAACGGTGCGAGAACCGAAAGCCATCGATGTTCCTTGTCGACTGCCGCGACGTAGGCCGAACCGGTAGGCAGACGCACCGTCATCTCCTCGCCCAGGCGATAGGTGCGGTTGTCATTCCCGTCGACCTCCACAGCGGTCACCAGAAGCTCGCCCCATCGCGGGAACTGGGTCGCGACCAGTCGCTTCACCAGCGCTGCATCAATCCCCAGGGCTCCTGACATAGCGATAGCTGCGCAGTGACCGGCAGGGGGCTGACCTGCATGAATACCGTTGCTGCGGTTAGGTTTTCTGCCCTCAGGCTGCTATAATTCGTGTAAGGAGGCCAACTGGATATGGGGTGGAGATGATGGGCGTTATGACTGCCCAACCGCCCCTTCCTCTTACTCCCAGCGGCGGGGTCCCGTTCGGGGCCGTGGCGGCGTTGGTCCAGGACGAGCACGGTGGACGGGTGTTCATCCGGGGCGAGCTGTGCTTCGTGTGGGACGACGGGGACGAAGCCGGACGCCGGCTCACCGCGGTCCAGCTCGTGCGGATCAAAGCCGCATCGGGGGTAGATGTGGCTACCGCGTTCGGGGTCTCCGTAGTCACGCTATGGCGTTGGCGCAAGGAGCTGAACGCCTCGGGCGCGGCTGGACTTGGCTGGCACAAACGCGGCCCCAAGGGCCCTTCACTGCTCAGCGATGACATGGCCGCCGATATTCGCGCCCGCCGTAGCGGCGGCGCGACGTTGCAGGCGGTCGCCGACGCGGTCGGGGTGTCGGTCACCACGGTCCGGCGGGCACTGGCCGCACCCGCCACAGCTGGGCCCGCCCGGCAGGAACAAGACCAGTCGTCCGCCGCAGTCGCCGGCCTGCCGGTGCTTCCGACCCCCGCCGACCGCGACGGTGAGCGGGCCGCGGCCCGGTGGGGAAAACTGCCCCACGCCAAGCCCGTGTTCGCCCCTGCCGCACGGGTTCCCCTGGCCGGGCTCCTGCTGGCGATTCCCGCCCTGCACGCCACCGGGCTGTTGTCATGTGCCGCAACGGTTTTCGGGTGTCTGCCCAACGGGTTCTACGGCCTGAACACGATGCTCGTCGAAGGGGTGTTGCGGGCGTTGGCCGGCGAGTCCCGCGCGGAAGGCGCCACCAGGATCGACCCGGCCGCCTTCGGTAGAGTGCTCGGTTTGGACCGGGGCCCCGAGGTCAAGACGATCCGCCGCAAGATCACCACACTGGCCGATACCGGGCGCGCCGAGGAGTTGCTCGCCGCGATGGCCGCCGCCCACGTGGCCCGCCTGGATGCGAGCAACCCGGACCTGTTGGCGGTGTTCTACGTCGACGGGCACGTCCGCGCCTACCAAGGCCGGCGCAAGGTCGCCAAGACCCACCTATCCCGGCTGAAGTTCCCCGCCCCCGCAACAGTAGAAACCTGGGTCTCGGATGCGTCCGGGGACCCGGTCCTGGTCGTCATGGCCGACCCCGGCGCGTCCCTGGCCATGGAGCTCCGCCGGCTACTTCCCGACCTGCGGGTGGCCGTCGGCGACGACCGGCGGGTCCTGGTCGGGTTCGACCGCGGCGGCTGGTCACCAGCCCTGTTCGCCCACATGGACGCCCAGGGTTTTGACGTGCTGACCTGGCGCAAAGGCCTGGCCCAGGACATCGACCCCACCCTGTTCACCGATGCCGCCTACACCGACGAAACCGGTCGCACCCACCAGTGGCGGGTCGCGGACACCGCCGTGGACCTACCCGTAGGCGAGCACGACGACGTGTTCACGATGCGGCAGGTGAGCCTGACCGTGGCCAACAACAAGACCGGCAGGGGCGAAGACCCTGCGGCTGCGACGCGGCAGATCCACATCCTGACCACCAGAGGTGACCTTCCCGTCGAGCAGGTCATCTACCGGATGGGCTCGAGGTGGCGCCAGGAGAACTACTTCCGCTACGCACGGATGCACTTCGACCTCGACAGCCACGACGCCTACGCCACCACGCAGGACGACCCCACCCGGCTGGTCCCCAACCCGGCCAAGAAGAAAGCCCACCACCAGGTCCTGGCCGCACGGGCCCGCTATGACCGGGCCCTGGCCGCCACCGACGCCGCCATGCTGGCCGCGGTGTCCCCACCGACAGGTCAGACGGTGCTCATCACTAACGCCGACCACGACAAACTGACCGCAGACCTCCGCGACGCTGAAACCGCCCTGGACACCGCCCAAGCCACCCACCGAGCCATGCCGGCCCGGCTTCCCCTGGCCCAGGTCAACCCCGGCCAGCAGATCCTGGACATCCAGACAAAGCTGATCAGCCACGCGATCCGCATCGCCGCGTTCAACACCGCCACCGCCCTCGCTCGGGCAGTTCGCGTCCACACCGGGTACGCCCGCGCCAACCACGAAGCACACAACCTGGTGCGCCAGGCGTTGACCGGCAGCGGCGACATCGAGCCCGGCGACGGCACGCTGACCATCCGGCTCGACGCCCTCCCAACACAGCGAGCCACGACCGCCATCACACAACTGTGCGAGCACCTCACCGCCACACAAACCCGCTACCCCGGCACCGAACTCATCCTGCGCTACGAGGTCAAAACCCGCCCCTGACCACACAGGAATTCTGGCTCCATGTCAGGAGCCCTGAGGTCAGGCCGCGGTCGGGCACGTGCTTCCGGTTGAGGCCCATCCACAGCTCGGTCTCGGTGTGGTGGTGGAGCTCCAGCCAGGCCGCGAACTCCTCGGGGCCGGCGAAGAAGCGCGCCGGCGGCTCGGGAGTCCCGCCCCGGCGGCCTGGGATCTTGTCCTCTGCCATGCCGTTCACCCTGCCACCGGCCACCGACACCGGCACGCCCTGATCGACTCGGTGCCGGATCTGGCCGACGTAGCGGCCATCCGCGCCGAGACGATGGCGCAACTGCCAAATGGGCCGCTCGACGAGCCCCCTTCCTGTGCTCGAGCCGCCACCGAAGTTGAGGTGCTGGAGCGCTTGGGCAGCGAGACCGGTTGGTCGCTGATGCTGTGTGGGTGCACCCATCTGCAGCGCTCGATGCAACTCTCATCCGGCCCGCTGATCGTCAATCCCGGAAGCGTCGGAATGCCGGCCTACAACGACGACCACCCGTACCCACACGTGATGCAAGCGGGGACACCTCACGCGCGATATGCCATCGTTGATGGCACCGGCGGTCAATGGACGGTCGAATTCCATGCCGTCAACTACGACTGGAACACTACCGCTCACACTGCACAGACCAATGGACGGCCCGATGTCGCTCAAGCTGTGAGAACCGGAAGAGTGTGACCATAGGGACCAACGCCCATCCAAGGAGCCGATCATCCATCCACTCAGGCAGCATGCGCTGGCAGAGATCCGCGCGAACATCGACAGTCTTGATCGTGAGCTGGTGCAACTCCTCAGCGATCGTGAGCAACTGGTGTCCGCGGAATCGTACGTGCTGCTGCTCCTGGCGGCCGGAGGCATGCTGCTGCTTGCCGCGTCGCGCGATCTCATCGTCGTCTTTCTCGGCATCGAGCTGATGTCGATTGCGAGTTATG
>JBBRZQ010000267.1:0-4049 GCA_038236535.1 Actinomycetales bacterium | reverse complement strand
CATCAATGAGTGCCTGCTCCTCGAGCACGTTCATGTCGAGATTGTTTCGCGGCCGTCAAGACAGGCGGGGTCTCGCGCGGGTGCCCCGGGCATTTGCTGACCACGTCAGCCCGAGGGGCCAAGCCCGCACCCAACGCGGCAAATGCGGACGTTGGCGGCGGCCGCGGGCCCTTGGCGCTTTGCGCCGCCGACCGGCCAAGGGCGCGCTCACGATGGGACCGTTGGTTGTGCGGCGGCGTCTAGCCTGGCAGTTATGGGTGACGTCCTGGTAGGCGACGAGCTGGCGCTGCTGCGCGCGCTTGGCCAGGGGATGGATTATCGCGATGCGGAGAGCATCCTGCGCGATGGCGGGTGGACTTCGTGCGGCGCAGGTGACTGGGCCATTGCCCTGCGGTCACCCTCAGGTGTCCATGCCGCACGGATCAGCCCGTTCGACCCCGCCGCGCCCTACAACGCTGAGCTGTACCGGCGCGCCTTGCACACCGGGCAGGTTCCACGCCTCGAGGCCGAGGTCGAGCTCGACGGCGGAGCCAGCTTGCTGGTCCTCGAGTTCCTGCACCCCGTGGATCTAGACCGGGCGGCCGCCTTCCACCAAGCCATCGCTGTAGGCGCGCCAGAGGTGGCCGAGTTGTCCGAACTGGTTGCCGCCGTCCATCTGGAGGCCCGCCGCGAGTTGCGTTGGTGCGGCCCGGTCGACATCAACCCCACCAACGTCATGCAGGCGCAGGGTGGGCGTCTCGTGCTCATCGACCCCTTCTACGCGGACGGACCGAACCTGTACGGCACCATCCTGACCGACCCAGCGCGGGTGGCGGCCACCATTCCTGAGAACCGACGGCGCCACATGTTTGACCTACCGCTACGCAGTTCCGGGGCGCCCACGCCGGGCGTGCTCGCGCAGATGCGCGACGCCATCACCTCCGCCGACGCCCATCAACACTCACCCCAGGACTAACTGAGCCACCCGCGGCATGAGCGAGCGCCCCGCCTCAAGAGCTCCGACCGTACGATCTGCGGCATTTTTCTGAAAAGAGCAAAATCCATCGGCAGGTTCGGCATCATCTAGGGCGTGTGCCACTTCGCCCGGATCCGACCGTGACCCCTACCGAACTCATCGCCGAGGTCAGTGCGGCCTTGGGCTTCGAGGACGCCCAGCCGCTCGCGCAGGGGGGGCAAAAGCTCGTCCTTAAGGGCACGTTGAGCGGTGCGCCGGCCGTCGCCAAGATCGTGCTCCTGTCACAGGACCCGAACGGCGACATCACGCTGCAGCGGGCGCACCGCGAGGTCGAGCTGCTCTCTGCTGTCGACTCGGAGCGTGTGGTGAAGGTCCTCACCGACGCCGTCGAGATCCGTGAGCCGCCCGCCGCTGTCTGCTGGGCCGAGGAGTACCTCGACGGCGATGACCTTGGCGTGTCCCTGAACCGCACATGGGAAGAGTCAGAGGTGTGGCCGCTGCTGCACGACATGGCCGAGGCGCTCGCCGCCTGCCACGACCTGGACGTCGTCCACCGCGACCTTTCCCCGGGGAACGTGCGGCGGACGTCGGACGGGCACTTCGTGCTCATGGACCCCGGACTCGCGCGGCACCTGGCGAAGACGGCTTTGACGGGTGCGTTCCAGCCCGGCACCCCCGGCTGGCGCTCTCCGGAGCATGTGCCGGGTGGGGACCCGACCCCGGCCAGCGACATCTTCGCGCTCGGCATTTTGGCGTTCTTCGCCCTCACGGGGACCTTCGCGGTCGACCCGAACGGCGACCAGGCGGAGTACGACCGCAGACTCGTCGAGCAGCAGGTACCCAGCATCGCCACCCTGACACCGGGGATTTCGCCGGAACTCTGCGAGGTCATCGACACCTGCCTGAGCCGCCAGCCCGCCAGACGCTACCTCGACGGGGCTGAACTGAAGTCGGCGCTCGACAGCGTAGGAGCCGGGCGATGAGCGGCGTCCTGATCCACGACGGCCGACGGATCGGCCACCGCAAGTGGTGCGTCGACGCGGTCTCCGGCGGTTCCGCGGACGGCGTGGTGCTCAACCCGTTCGCGACCCCGCGTGTCGCCGAGCCGCGGCACCCCAGCGCGTCGGACGTCGCCCAGGCCGTTGGCGGCGCGATGGGCGAGGTGGTCTTCGACGCCATGACCCACGCCCTGTTCCTGCCTAGCACCAACAAGCAAGACTTCTACGACGCATGGGAGCTCTGGGGTCCGGCCGGTGCGAACCTCGAGGGCGCGGCGCACCAGCTGGCGCACGTCGAGCGCGTCTTCGACCGCCAGAGCCAGGTCGGCGCACCCCACCTCGCCCCGACGCTGCAGCTCCAATCGCCGCAGTCGCCCAACGCCTACGTGGCCCGTGACCTAGCACGCGTCGCCCGCGGGCTCGACAAGGGCTCCTGGCAGTCTCTCGTTGGCACCCGGTCCTTCTGGTCGTCAGGCCCGCATCTCGACGCATACGTCGGGAGCCTCGCGGCACTCCGCGCGCCGGTCTGGATGATCACGGTTGCGAACGAACTGGTGGTCGACCACGTCCCCGACCTCACGGACACGGCCGCTTTCGTCGGCCTGTGCCGGACCGTCCACTCGCTCTCGCTGCGGTCCCGCGTGATCCTCGCCTATGGGGACTTCGCCGGCCTCCCAGCGGTCGCTGCAGGGGCCGACACCGTCGGCAGCGGCTGGGACCGCGCCCAGCGGACGTTTGACCCGCTCGCCTTCCGCGTCGACTCGGACCCAGGCATCAGGATCCCCGCGTCGTACGTGACCCAGGGCGGGCTAATCTCGGTCCTGCGCCGGGACGCTGCTGAAGCCATCGCGCGGTGGGACGCGGCGCTTGCCCGCGCGATCCGCGGCGGTCCGATGCCCCCGAGCGACCAGGCGCAGCGGATGCACCATCTCCTCCAGCTCCGGTCCGCGGTCCAGCAGATCAACGCCGCCGGCTCACGGCAGGCCCGGGTAGGTGAGCTCAGGAACCTCTACCACACCGCGACCTCGGACTACGACAGCCTGATCACCGACCTGCGGCCAGTCGTCCGTGAAGCCGACAAGACCGCCTGGGTGTCGAACCCAGCCAGTGCACTGGAGGCGTACGCAGGTTCAGAAGGGTTCTGACTCGACGATCAGCCGCGCGAACTGCTCAGACATTGAGAGACGGAGGCCCGCATGCGGCCGGCCGATGCGTGGCCTAACGACCCAACGGCCGCTGGTCGCGAGGCCCAGGCCCAGCTTGGAGGACCGCTCCTTGGCGTCCGAGAGGTCCCGCGGAGGCCTCAGGAGCACGACCGCTGCGGCGTCGCACCAGGTCGAGTACCGCAGCGCCTGGCCGACGCCCTGCTGCCAGTCGCTGACCTTCGCCTCGAGCGCGTATGCGCGGCCGATTGGCTCAAGGCCCCGCACGCGCCGGAATCCCGAGCCGCTCGACTCGACGTACCCGGCGGCCGCTAGAGGCCGGAGCCTCCGCACGACTTGCTCGTCGCTCATCCCGAGCCGCTTGCCAATGCCCGTGACCGTCCGGGTCTGGTAGGGAGAGAGCGCTGCGACCACGGAGCAGTCCGTCTCGTTGTCGAGGAGGGGCAACTGCAGCGCGATCCGCTGACGCACCTGTTCTTGCCACCCGGTTACCGCGACGGCGTCGGCCACGCCCCGCCCGCCCGGGAACTCGCGGACGAGAGCCAGCCCCTCCGCAGCACGGGGCAGCCTTGTCGCGAGTGTCACCAGGTGGTCGTCCAGGAGCCGCTCTTCCATGGGCTCGAAGCGGCGGCCCGGCCTTGTGTGGCCGAGCAACTCACGTGGGGCTTGCGACCATGACACCTCAGGGTGGTGCGCAGCCGTCTGGGCCAACGACATAGCGACACCCTATCTATGCCCGGCCGGGCAAACGGGCCGGGCCGACGCGTCTTACTGGAGCCGGAAGGACGCGCTCTCATCGGCATGTGGGGACGTTCGCTCGTCCTCTTGCCCAACCGGATCGGGCAAGGGATGAACCACGGGCGGCCTCTCGTGCAGTTGCTTCCGCGGACCATCGGCGGCCGCTCCCCGAGCTGACCCGACGGCACCGTCCTG
>JBBRZQ010000266.1:0-4050 GCA_038236535.1 Actinomycetales bacterium | reverse complement strand
TGGACCATGGGCGAGGCTGAGATCGAGAAGCTCCTCACCGAAAGGCAGCTGCAGCAGGTACAAGGCGGGCAGGCCAACGGCGAGCACCTCATCGAGAAGGCCACCCGCACGCTCGCCACGGCGACCGAGATCGCCAACGACGACCCCGACAGCGCCTACGTCCTGACATACGACGCCGCCCGGTATGTTGGCACCGCGCTGCTGGCCCAGCAAGGCCTTCGCCCGACCACCAGCGGAGGGCACTACGCCGTCGAACTCGCACTACGCGCCCAGTTCGGCGCCGGGTTCCGCACCTTCGGCGCTATGAGACGACGACGACACGAACTCGAGTACCCCACCGGGCCAGGGGAAACCACCACCGCGGGCGAGGCAACCGAGGCCATCGAGGATGCCCGCGGCCTGCTCGACGCAGCCACCCGCTTGATACCCACACTCGGGCTCTTCTAGGCAACTCACGAAGCCCCTTACCCACAGCGCGAGAGACGGGCCTTCGGACGCACTACCCGACGGCGGCTACTGGGTGAGGACCTGCACCTCGCCCATGGTGATAGGTGCTGAGCGAGCGAAGTCTATTGGAATAGTCCCCGTTTGACCGATACCCGACCATGACACCGTCCAGAACGACCGCGCGGTCACCGTATAGGAGCCTGTGCGGGTATAAGTATGGCCGCAATCAGGCGAGGATCTCTTTCCAAACGAGTCGGCATATGGTGTCCCCGCCCCCACGCACACAACTTGAGAACCGTCGCCCATGGTCCACACCACCTTGTTTACCCTGGCGGTAGCAGTGACCGTAAAGCCCCCCGCGCTCACGCTACGAGTGATAGGGCCCATGGTGCTTTGGGTCGGCCCTGCCGCCCACATCCATGTTGGCATGCCAATCACGCCGATACTGCCGGGGCGCGGTTCCGGGACGATGCCGATATCGATGGCACGTAGGTTCATAGCCGCCATTGCCTGCTGCGCGAGGACCTGCGGGTCTGGCGGCGGCGGCGCAGCTGGAGTTGCAACTGCCCAAAACGGCAGGGTGACTGGTGCCCCGAACCGTCCGTTCGTGTACGTGCAGTTGAAAATGGTTCCATCTGTATGACCTTCCCAGACGGGATCACTCTTGGGCGGTTGCGGGTTCGCTGCTCCTGTGAAAATGCACTGCTGTCCCTTCACAGTAATCAAGATGACCGGTTCACCGCCACCGCCGCCACCGCCACCGCCACCGCCACCGCCGCCGCCGCCGCCGCCACCGCCACCACCACCAGGGATCTCGATCCAAATGACACAGATGCCGTTCACGTCATACTTCTGGCAGACTTGGTCCGCTTGGGCTGGCGCAACACTCAACCCAACGAACGCCACGATCGCCACCATAACCATTAAGAGCCGGCGCAAAGTCAGCACTTCTTTCCCTCCTGGACCTTCGTGAACGACACCCTCCACTGCGCGGTATCTGGATACGAGTAGTTGCTCACCCCCACAAGCATGATCCCGCGGCCAGGGCGACCCGCAGGCACGACAGATTTTCCACTTGCGTCAACAATGTTGACCTTGCTGACGTCGTAGCACACGTCGAACTGGACGGTCGGGATCTCCGGCGGATTGCTCTTAGGCTTGTTCGCCAGGTCAACGCGGGGGTTCGATGCTGCAACTACATTGGTGTAGCCAATCTGCTTCAGTTTTTGACTCACGGCAGCACCATGAAGGTTCCTAAGGTTGGTCAACTCGGACGAGATCGCCACCGCCTTGTAGTCGTCCTCACTGAACTTCGTCGGGTCAAATAGAGACTCGTCCTTAGTTCGAAAGTACGTCCTAACCATCTGCTCGGCGAGAACTGTCGCTTCTTCTTGTGAAGACGTACTCGTCCGACCGGTCGGGGTCGTCGCGCTGGACGGGGTCTTCGACGGCATTGATGTGCTCGATGATCCCGACGGCGACGGTGCCGCGGTGCACGCTGTCGTTAGCACAATGGCTCCAAGGGCCAGCGCTACGGCGATCACAGTGGTTCGGCTACGGGTCATCAACATCTGTCTGTCTCCTCGGTTCTCAGAGCGCGTTGGCCATGAGCTGGTCGAACTCGGTTCGCGGGTTCTGCAGTGCGGCGAGCAGGGTCTCAGTTTCGGGCTCGAGGTCGCACTCGAGCTCTTCGGTGATGGTGAGCATGCGGTCGATGGCTTCCTTCTCGGCTGCGGCGTTGCGGGATTCGTGGGCGGCGAGGATCCGCATGCGCCAGAGCCTTTCGAGGGCCGGCTCAATGCTCAGCCCGATGACGACTGCCTCTTCAGCGGCCCTCCAGCGGCCCTCCATGAGTCGGCGCCGGGACAGCTCGTACGAGGCGTCGACGATCTCGGAGATGAGTCGCTGCGCGATGCGCTCGCTCCACCCGTAGTAGCGCGGGTGGTGGCCCTCGAACGGGCGTCCGCGGACCAGCTTGAGTGCGGCATGCAGGTTCTCGGTTGGCGCGTTGAGTGGCCCATCGACGAGCAGGTCGTTCCACTGGTCGACGTCGGTGCGAACGGAGGGTAGGAAGCCGTAACCGGCGCCGGACTGGTGACGGGGTAGGTAGTCATCGCCTTCAGGGTTTCGGCCCAGCCAGGACCGCAGCTTGGACGTCGCGGTGTTGCGGGTGTTGAGGTTGTCTGCGGACTTCCGGTTCGGCCAGATCGCGTCGTCGATCGCGGTGTGGGTGGCGCCGGCGTTGAGTGCGAGGTACGCGGCGTACTCCAGGAGTCGGCCGCGCTTGCTGGACTCGACCTTGCCGGTCGCGTTGGCCATCTCGACCGGGCCCATGACCAGGATCATCGGGGCGGGTCGCGGCATGGGCTGCACGGCGGCCGCGGTGGCCTCTGCCATCTCGGGCTCGGCGTCTCCGGCCTCGGTTGCCGCGGGGGCGTCGTTTGCAGGCGTGAGGTCGTCGAGGGCCGTCTCGACCGTAGCGGCGATGTCGTCGACCGCGGGATCGTCCACGGCTTCGACCTCGACGACGGGATCAGCCTGCTCGATGTGCGCTGCGCGAGCGGGCTCGTCCTCCGCCTCGTCGGTCATGGGTGCTGTTTCGGGCGTCTGGTCGAGGCCGTCGATGGGCTTGATCGCGGAGACCTGGGCCAGGGTGGGCTCGGGTTGCTCGTCGACCTTGTCGACGTCGTCGTCCACATCGGTGAGGGCGGCGAGCTCGAGGATGTGCCCGTACTGCTCAGCCGGGATCCGCTGGGGACGGATCTGGAGGCCGATCGGCGACAGGATGGCATGGTCGTCGCTGTCGCCGGCGGTCAGGTCCAGCGCCCACTCCCCCACGCTCACTCCGGTGGTGATGGCTGCGAGGGCGACCCGGGGAAGCTCGTCGACGAGCGCCTCGAGCTGGTTGCGCTGCCGGGCGGTGATGGTCCCGGCGAGCAGGACGATCTCGGGGGACCATGCGTCGGGGGCGGCTCCGGAGACCCGGGCGTGCTGAAGGTCCGGGGTGTCGGCGTCCTCGAGGGCGGCACGGTCCTGGTCGGCCCGGGCGGCTAGGTCGTCCAGGATCCTGCCCACCGACGGCAGGTATCGGATTCGCCCGGTCTGCAGGGCGTCCTCGAGCTCGGGGTAGGCGCCGACGATGGTGACCTGCAGGTCGTCCGCCCAGGTCGACGTGGCGAGCTCGATGGCCAGGGCGGCGAGGATCTCGCGGGTGCGGGCCGGGTCGCCGGCAACACCGAGTGCGCCGAGGTACTCCAGGTCGAGGAAGACGTGGCCGTCCTCGTCGTCGTGGCCGATGGTGACCAGGGCCGGGTACGGGGCGGGGATCTCGCTGACGTCGAGGTCCTCGAGCGCGGCGGCCGCGGCGAGGTCGAGGGTCCATACGGTGGCATCTGCGGTCCCGGCCCAGGGGGCGGGCAGGGTGGCCGACTCGGCCAGGTACAGGTCGAACTGGTCAGCGGTCAGCCGGCCGGCGCGGACCACGGGCAGCGCGGCGCCCTGGGTGGCGCATTCGTGGGCCAAGGCCCGCAGGGCGACGTCGACGGACTCCACGGACAGCGTGTCTGCGGTCGCGCGCAGCTCCTGCTCGATGTCGGCCGTGCG
>JBBRZQ010000265.1:0-4056 GCA_038236535.1 Actinomycetales bacterium | reverse complement strand
CTCGCGCCGGCTGCTCGGGGCGGCGACCTCCCGACACCCCGACGCCGATCTGGCGTGTGCTGCGATCGAGATGGCGATCGCGGTCCGCGGCGGCCGGCAGGCCATCGCCGGGGTCGTGTTTCACACGGATCGGGGCTCGACGTATACCGCGGACGCGCTGACGAAACTGTCTCGTGACAACGGGATTCGTCAGTCGATGGGCCGGGTCGGGTCGTGCCTGTTAACCGGCCAATCGGACCTACAGGGTGTGGCTGCCTGACCGGGGCGGTGGCGTGAATCGCACTGCGGGTGGTGGAATTCGGCGTCGTGCAGGGGTAGGCCTGAGGGCATGGACGACGTGCTGGCGCTGGTATGGGACCGGGTTGATCCGCGGCGGTGGCGACTGACCGGCGCGAATGTCGAGGGGTTGGCCGGGATGAACTCGTATCTGGGTTACCTGGCCGATCGGAACTACTCGCCGCGCACGGTCCGCACGTACGGGTACGGGCTGCTCGCGTTCGCGCGGTGGTTGAGCGTAACGGGGTTGGACATCGATGAGGTGGCCACGAGCGACGTGCTTGAGTTCCTCTCCTGGTGCCGGCAGGAGACGGTCCGGGATCGTCCCGGGCCGAACGTGCTGGACCTGAACGGGCAGCGCCGGGACCGGCTCGCGCCGGCGTCGATCAACCTGCGCTTGGCGGCCGTGACGGGCTTGTATGAGTACCTGTCGATGCGCGATCCGGGCCGAAGCTCCCCGATCCCCAAGGGAGGCCTATCCTCGTGGTTCGCGCCGGGGGAACGTGCGGGGCTGCTCGGGCACACCAAGCGGCGGCCCGCGGCCCGCTCGAGGCTTCGGGTGCGTACCCCCCGCCGTTTGCCGCGCGCACTGGACGCCGGCGAGGTCACCCGCCTGCTCGGCGGGCTCCGGACCCGCCGGGACCTGGCCATGGCCGGGCTGATGCTCTACTGCGGGCTGCGTTCCTGCGAGGTCCTCGCGTTGGCCGTGACCGATGTCGACATCGGCGGCCGGTGGTTGAGCGTGCACGGCAAGGGCGGCAAGGACCGGCGGGTTCCGCTCGATCCGGATGTCGCCGCAGTGCTGAACACGTACCTGCTGGCTGAACGGCCGGACACGAAGGAGACCACCTTGTTCGTCGTGGCCAAGGGCCCGACCCGCGGAGAGCCGTTGACCCCGGCTGGGCTGCGGACCATTTTCCGCTACCACCGGGCCCGGTCGGCGGTGCCGGCCGGGGCGCCGCACGCGCTGCGGCACACCTTCGGGACCGCGATGGCCGAGGCTGGCGTGGACCTGGCCGTGATGCAGGCCCTGCTCGGGCACGCGCACGTGGACACCACGGCCCGGTACATCCACCTGGCCCCGACCCACGTGAAAGCCGAATACGATGCCGCGCGCAGCCGTCAACGCCAAACACGATAACCCCGAGGGTGAGTCGCCCGGCGAGGTGCTCACCGCCTACCACGGGCACCAGGGTCGGACCGGGCGAGGCAATACGTCGTTCACTTACTGGGCCAAGGTGTTCCTGCGCCGCTGGCCCCACGTGCGCGACTGGGAGGCGGCGTCGCTGACGGTGCAGCTGTCAGCGAACAGCGGCACGCGCCCGTTCATCACGTTCCTGCTCGTCACGGGCCGGCTCCACCCAGGCTGGGAGTACCTGGTCCACCGCAAGTTCTCCTCGATCTGGCGGGACGTGCCCGGCACCGTGATCGGGCAGGACCTGGACACGTTCACCGCCGCAGCCCGCTCCTGCGGCTACACCGATCGGGTCGCCTCGGCGATGGCCTCGCAGGTCATCACCAGGGTCCTGTTCGCCACCGGCAAACGGCTGTGCGAGGTCACCCACGCCGACTTCGACGCCCTGGCCGCAGCCGGCACGGACAGGCAGGCACGGACCGGTCGGACGTGGAAGCACTACCGCAGCTGCGCGAGCGGCGCGAAGACGGTCCTGTACCACGTGGGCGTGCTCCCGGTGCTGGCGCTGCCGTGGCAGGTGCGGTGGCCGTTCGCGCGTCGGGTCGCCGACGTGCCCGATCCGATGGGCTCGATCCTGGTCCGCTACCTGCAGGCCAAGACCGTCACCTGCAAACCGGCGACCGTCTCATCGCTGGCGACCCGGCTGGCCGCGTTCGGCAGGTACGTCGCCGCCCTCGACCCCGCGGCGACCCCGGCCACCCTGGACCGGTGCACCCACATCGAACCGTGGATGATCGCGCTGACCTCGGCCACGAACAGCAAGACCGGGCGGGTCCTGTCCGTGGCCGAGCAGGGCCGCCGGATCCTGGCCGTCGCCAACTTCCTCAGCGACATCACCGATTGGGACTGGCCCCAGGCGCCCACCCGCAAGCTGCTCTACTCCAGGGACAACCCGCGCCTGCCGCAGCCGCTGCCCCGGTTCCTGCCCCCGGACGCCGACCGCGCCCTGACCGCAGCCCTCGAAGCCTCCGAGCACCGGCTCGCCGCTGACGCGCTACTGCTGCAACGCGGCTGCGGGCTACGGATCGGTGAGCTGCTCGACCTCGAGCTCGACGCCGTCATCGACGTCCCCGCCTCCGGGTCCTGGCTCGAGGTCCCGCTCGGCAAGCTCGAGACCGAACGGATGGTCCCCATCGACCACGACATCCTGACCCTGATCGACCGGATCACCGCAACCCGCACCCCCGGACGGCCGATCCCGCACCCACGCACCGGACGACCCGCCGACTTCCTCTTCACCGCACACGGGCGACGCCTCGGACAGAACCGGCTACGCACGGAGCTCAACCGTGCCGCCGACGCCGCCGGGATCGGACACGTCACCACTCACCAACTGAGGCCCACCTATGCCACGGCCTTGGTCAACGCCGGAGTCTCGTTGCAAGCCCTGATGGCGATCCTCGGGCACGTATCCGCGCAGATGAGCCTGCGCTACGGCCACCTCTTCGACACCACCATCCGCGCCGAGTACGAACGCGCCCTCGACCTAGCCAAACACCGCATCGGCGCCCTACCCGTCCATGACGAAAAAACGCAGCCCGGGCACGAGGACGACTGGCACACCACCGCGACCGTCAAGACCGCCCTCGCCGGAGGCCACTGCCTCCGCGCCCCGGCCCAAGGCCCCTGCAGCTACGCGAACATCTGCGAGCACTGCCCCAGCTTCCACATCACCGCCACCTACCTGCCCGTGCTGACCGCACAACGCCAGGACGCGGCCGCCCTCGTCGAGGATGCCACCACCCGCGGCTGGGACGCCGAAACCGAAAGACACCTGCGCCTCATCACTCGCCTGAACACCCTCATCGACGACGCGGCGACACGCCCGAACGCCATGTGAGGCAAACCACCGAAAGACCTCAGTCGCAGAACAATCCGCCGCGATTAGCCGGTTAATGTTTTGACAATGCCGCCGCCGAGGCGTTCTTCTCCACCTTGGAGTGGGAGGTCTTGTCCCGGCACGAGTTCACCGACCCCGACCACGCCCAACGGGTCGTGGCCGAGTGGTGCTTCGAGTTCTACAACACCCAGCGTCGTCACAGTTCGGCTGCGATGATGACACCGGTCTCGTTCGAGACCGGTGTCGCCCTCCAGTCGGAGGCGGCATAAGGAACCCTCCACGATTTGGGGGGAACCTCAGCCGTCACCGAGGTCACGACAGACTGACGACCAAGACGACACCACGACCACCAGCCCCGCTGGCACCCAACCGGCGGGGCTCTCCCTACCCACAAAGCCATCGTCAGCACACGTGACGCCGTCGTCCTCACCCAACGTGGCGGCCTACAGTTGCGGGCGTTCGCCAGGCGATGCATGTGCTGCTGCATGATTGCTCTGCCTGCTCTGGTTGTCCTTGTGGCCGCCGCGCCCGTGCGCGCGCTCGAGGCCAGGGCCTGCGCCTGGTGCCGCTGTGCGTATGAGCAGCTGCTGGGCCTGCCTGATCGTGTTGAGGCCGTGCACCTTGTGGTGCGCCATCAGCGGGCGAGGTAGCGGTGTTCGGGTCGGCCGGTGGCGCCGTAGGTCAGGTCGAGTCGGAGGAGGTCTTTGCGGAGCAGGGTGGCGAGGTAGCGCTGGGCTGTGGGCCG
>JBBRZQ010000264.1:0-4057 GCA_038236535.1 Actinomycetales bacterium | reverse complement strand
GGACCCGCCGCTGGTCGCCCACCGCCGCCCGCAGCTCGGGTAGGAGCCATCGGAGCTCCATCGCCAGGGAGGCTCCGGGTTGGGCCATGACGACCAGGACCGGGTCCCCGGCCGCGTCCGAGACCCACGTCTCCACGGTCGCGGGGGCGGGGAACTTCAGCCGTGACAGGTGGTTCTTGGCGACTTTGCGGGTGCCTTGGTAGGCGCGGACGTGCCCGTCGACGTAGAACACCGCAGCAAGGTCCGGGGTCGCGTCGTCCAACCGGGCCACGTGGCGGGCGGCGATGACGGCCAGCAGCTGGTCGGCTTTGCCGGTGGCGGCAAGGGCGGTGATCTTGCGGCGGATGGTCTTGACTTCCGGGGCTCGGTCCAAACCCAGGACCCGGCCCAACGCGAACGGGTCGACCCTGCTGGCGCCTTCGGCGCGGGGCTCACCGGCCAGGGTGCGCAGCACCCCTTCGATCAGCATCGTGTCCAGGCCGTAGAACCCGTTCGATAAACCCCCGAAAACCGTTGCAGCACAGGACAACAGACCGGTGGCTTCCAGGGCGGGGATCGCCAGCAGTAGTCCTGCCAGCGGCACCCGCGCGGCGGGTTCGAACACCGGCGGTGCCTCGCTCAACTGTCCCCACCGGGCCGCTACCCGCTCACCGGAGCGGTCGGCCGGGTCCGGCAGGACCGGCAGGTCAGCCTCCTGGTCGGGCTCGGCCTTGGCTGCGGGCTCGGCCTTGGCCGTTGCCGGTTCTGCCTTCGGCAGGACTCGCCGGACGCTGGCCGCTGACACCCCCACCGCTTTGGCGATCGTCCGAAGCGATGCCCCTGCCCGCCGGCGTGCCGCGATGTCGGTGACCAGCTCTTGGGTCAACCGTGAGGGGCCCTTGGGGCCACGCCTGATCGGGGCCAGGGCGGCCACCCCGGCATCGGTCACTGCGCCCTGCCAGCGCCGCAGGGTCTCGGTGTTGACGCCGAACCCACCCGCGACCTGCACGGCCCGCGCGGCTTTGATCCGTACCAGCTGTACCGCCGCGAGCCGGCGGCCGAGCTCGTCGCCGTCGTCCCAAGCGAAGACAAGTTCACCGCGGATGAAGACCCGGCCGCCGTCCTGGTCCTGGACCAGGGCTACTGCCTCGCTGATCTCAAGGGCGCCGGCAGGCACCAGGACAAGGGGGTGTTGGGCCGTCATGATCGCCATCGTTCCCCATCCCTCAACAGTCCGAAACACCATACTAATTATAACACACTTGGGACATGAGAAACAACCCTTACAAGCCGCAAACATGCAGGTCATCGCGCCGCACCGGCCAACGACCCATGCGCTATGTCCGGAGCCCTGGTCTTGGGCGCCGTCGTGGGCGGTCGCGATCTCGGGGTGCAGGGCCGCGGCCAGCGACCAAGACTTTGGTCCGTTGACCACGACCTCCACGAACCTGACCGCCTGGCCGTCGGTGCGCAGTCGTCCTTTCGCCGCCCCCGTGGCCAGGTCATAGCCGGCCACCCACGCCTCGTAGGCGTCGCCGGTCAACGTTCCCCCCTGGCGTACCCCCGCCTCCGGTGAGGCGAGGTATCGCTGCGCAACGCCGGTGCCCTCGCCCAGGTAGTAGTCATCCACGCGGGTCCGGTCGGCCTCGACATAGCTGCGCGCAGCAGCGGCCGAACCGCGATAGACCTTTAAGCCACCATGCAATTCCAACACCAGCCAACAATGATCGGTAAGAACGTTTTAGGGCCGCCTGAAAGGCGACCCGACTTACCAACATTGGTAGCATGCGTGCCGCTATTTGGTAAAGAGTTGGGAATGCCTACTTCGCGTTGAAAGTCGTTGGTAGCGACAATCTTTCGTGTTGGAGGCGATATTCTTTCGTGAAGTCGGCGTATTCGTTGGTGTATTCGTCGGCGGCGACGTCTTATTCGAGTGGTAAGGCACCTTGTCGGCGGGGCTGACCACAGCGCGAGGCGCTCGACGGTTCGAGGTGACCCAGCTGGACGACACCCAAGCGTCGATGGTCATCAACATCACCGAATCCCACCAACCCAGCGAATCCAGTCATGCCGAGGATGTTGAGGGATCGTACGGGTTCTCAGGCGCTGCCAGAGGATCAGTCTCGAGTGAACACAGCCTTGACGGTGCAAGTTGAATTGGCGCCCTAATGGATGGGTTTGAGGTCGCGCGCGAAGCACGGTGTGCGTCGTCATATTGTGCGTTGGACGTGTTGACGAACGTCCTAGTAGCGTGTCGCCTTTAATCTGATGGGTATGTGTGGTCGGCTGTTCTGGTTGATACTCGACCAGAAGGAGTTGACGGCATGCCTCGTCCCAAGGAGTTCACGGTCACCTTGACTGAGGGCGATCGTGCGAAGCTGACCAAGGTGGTCTCCTCCGGGCGTCACCGGGCCCGGATGATCACCCGGGCCCGGATCCTGTTGGCGCTGGACGAGGCCGGCGGGCCGGCGCCGGATCGTCGGGTGGTGGCCGAAAGGGTCTCCGCATCGGAGTCCACGGTGTATCTGGTCGCGAAGGGGTTCACGGCGCAGGCCGGCCGGGTCGAGGCAGTGATCGCGCGCAAGAAGCGGGCCACGCCGCCGGTGGAGCCCAAGGTGACCGGGGACGTGGAGGCCCGGGTGATCGCGTTGGCGTGCAGTGCGCCACCGGCTGGACGTGCGCGGTGGACGCTGCGGTTGCTGGAGAGACAGGTGGCCCTGACCGAGGGGATACCGCCGATGGACCACTCCACGATCGGGCGGGTCCTAAAAAGGGGGCGCTTAAGCCTCACCTGAAGGCGTGCTGGACGATCCCGCCCCAGCAGAACGCCGCGTTCGTGGCGGCGATGGAGGACGTGCTGGGCGTCTATGCCCGCCCCTACGATCCGGCCCGTCCGGTCGTGGTGATGGACGAGAAGCCCTTGCAACTGCTCGCCGACGCCAGACCGCCCACCCCGGCCGCGCCCGGGCAGGTGGCCCGGCAGGACTGCGAGTACGTCCGGTGCGGCACCTGCTCGATCTTCGTGTGGGCCGAACCCCTACGCGGGTGGCGCCGCGCCTACGCCGACCCGACCCGCACCCGCATCGACTGGGCCCACGGCCTGGAGCACCTGCTGACCGTCGCCTACCCCGACGCCGAGAAGGTCGTGCTGGTGATGGACAACCTCAACACCCACGCGATCGCCTCCCTCTACCAGGCATTCCCGCCGGAGAAGGCCTACGCCCTGGCCGGCAGGCTGGAGATCCACCACACCCCCAAGCACGGGTCCTGGCTCAACATCGCCGAGATCGAACTGTCCGCCCTGACCAAGCAATGCCTCGGCCGACGCATCGCCGACCTGGCCGTCCTGAACCAGGAACTCACCGCTTGGGCCGACGCCACGAACGCTGACCAGCGGCAAGTGGACTGGAGGTTCACCTCCAGCGACGCCCGCATCAAACTCCGGCACCTATACCCCGCTTTTTAGAAGCGACGGGCTACTAGGTTTGGTGGGCCGCCGACTGCCACGAGGTGGGCCCTAGACGCTGCCAGAAGGTTCGCACATAGTTGCAGGACGTCGGGTGCGGTCAGGTCGGTTGTCGCGGCGGTCAGGATGGTGATACCGGTCGACTCAACTCTGCGCGCCGCCATCTGGGCGGCTTCCGCGTCGGTCGCGCCCTGGGCCAGCAGCTTGTCGTAGAGCTGCTGGGTGCTCGCGCTAGCGAAGGTGCCCGCCGAGTGTCCTGCGGTCGGATCGGCGACCGCATAGAGTTTGAGGACGTCGCGCAGGTCGGTCAGCTGCCATGTCTCGTCGGTGCTCATACAGGTGAACACCGAAGCCCCGTACCGGTCGGCGAAGGCGAGATAGAGGTCATGTGCCAGCTGCTGCTGTTCGGCGATGGCGGCGAGCGTGATCTTTTGCGCGTCGGTCAGGGTGCCGTGTGGCGCGTCAGCTGTCGGTGGCGTGAGTGGCGTGAGTGGCGCGCAGGTCGCCGTAGGCGTGGGTGCGGGCGTCGTGCCCGTGGGTGTGGGTGCGGGCGTCGTGCCCGTGGGTGTGGGTGCGGGCGTCGTGCCCGTGGGTGTGGGTGCGGGCGTCGTG
>JBBRZQ010000263.1:0-4070 GCA_038236535.1 Actinomycetales bacterium | reverse complement strand
GCGGTGGTCGCGGCCGGCGGGACGTTCCAGTGGGTGTCGTAGTAGTCGCGCACCAGGCGCGCAATGCGGGCGGTTGCCGTGTCCCTGGTCATGACCCGACCCAGGGCCGAGGACCCGGTGGCGGACTGGACGGCGGTCAGCATGTGCCCGGCCAGCATGAGCGCCTGCAGCCGGCGACGGGTGCCGGTCGAGTCGATGAGCGCGCCCGCAGCGGCGTTGTCCAGGGTCGGAAGAACAGCGAGGATCGCGCCGGCCACGCGGGGGGTGACGCCGCGGCGGCGGCGAGTGGGACGGAGGATCTGGTCGACGGTGTTTCGGCCGACGCCTGCCAGCTGGGGGACCCGTTCCCATCCGATGCCGTGACCGGCCAGCCACCTTAGGTGGGTCTGGACCTGGTCGACGTCGACGAGCTCGACCACGCGGCCGTAGGCGCGGCGGCGGTACAGGGCGCGGCAGTAGGCGCTGGAGGCGGCCTTGCAGTCCGTGCAGCGGCAGCGACGGTTGACGTAGGTGTTGAGCGTGCCGTGCTCGAGGGCGTCCATGTCACCTCCTCCACGGGCCCGGTTGTCCGGGCCTTCATGGCAGAGAAGGTGCTCCGCAGGTGAGATCTGTGACGCGAGACGGGGAGGGAGGCGGGCATCCGTCGCCGGACCGGGTACCACCCCGGCGACCCGGACGACGGATGCCAGGCCGTCGAGGCGGCGGGGACCAACCCACCGCGCTTCGTCGACCTCCGGCGTGAGCCGGCGCGGACCAGTGTAGGCAGCGACGAGGACACCTGCGGGTCCAGGTCCGGGGGGTCATGACGGGTCCTGGCGGTGCTCGACGAACTCGGGCGCCGGGTCACTCACCTGCTCGGCCAGCCAGGGTTGGCACGCAGGCCAGAAGAGCACCAGGGCCTGGGAGTCCAGGGCCACGATCGCCGACCACACGTCCTCCTGGGGCTCTCGATCGGCCAGGAGGAAGACGCCGGCGCGGGGAGGGAGATCCGATGGGAGAGTCGATGCGACCTCCGTGGAGATGACAACCAAACTGGCGTCGGCCCATCGCTCGGGCAGTTCCTCGGGCTCGATCCATGCGACGCCGGGTAGCTCGGGACGCCAACCCGCGCCCACGGCGACTGCGGGACCGGAGCGCCGGTGCGGTCTCGTCCACTGCCAGGGCGAGGTCGAGTACCCGTCGATGCGGTGACTGGCGGCTGTGGAGATCGCCACCAGGAGCCGGCGGGCGGTGCTGGCAGACCAGCCTGGGGAGGTGGAGCACATGGCCTCGGCCGCGTGGCACGCCTTGATCACTTCCACCGGGACCAGGTGCTCCACCTCGGTGAAGGTGTACGGCTCGGGGGTCCCTCGATCGGCCAGGCGGCCACGGCCACGATCGGCCAGCCACCGCAACGCCGCGAGGTTCTCCTGCTGGACCAGCCGGCCTGCCTCTGTGCCGGTCGCGACGACCAGGTGGGACTCCGCCTGGCTGAACGCGGCGGCCGTGCGTGAGGTCAGGATGCGCCACCGCAACGCTGCTGTGACAAGAAGGTCGAGGTGATCGCTGCCAAGAATCTGGGTCGTACTCGTCATCGGGAGTCTCCCGTGTTCGCGGGCTGGTCAGGCCCGAGGTTGGGTGGTGCCACCCACGCTAAGGACACTTGCTGCGAACCGTCCACTCGTTGTGGGTCCGCAGCCACCCGACAACTTGTTTACGGTTCGCAGCAAGCACTCTTGGGGAGGATCTCATGGGCCAAAACGCGCAACCAATCACCTACCACGCCACTGCCACCGACCGCGGACGCGTCGAATACGACGTGCACAAAGCCGGGACCTTCACGCTCGGCTTCGACCACTCCCACTACGCCCACGGCGGTGACGAACAGCGGCTTTACGTGGCTTACGGACGTTGGGACAGCGAGAACAGTCTCGACCGCCGAACCGCACTCCCCCAGGCCCCCACCATCAACCGCATCACCCCTGTAGGCGGGTCGTGGTTCTCCACGGACAAAGCCCTGGAGTATTTGGCCAGGGACGAGGAGTGGCGCTGGTCAGGATGGCTGACGGTCGGCCGAGCCGCCGGACCATACGTGCCTGAACGCACTCGCGATCGGCTGGCGCAGATCGTGGCGGTGCTGGCGAGGGACTTCCTCGCTCGAGCCGACTACAAGGAACTGCTGCACGCCCACCGGGTTCGTCTGGCGCCCGGGCGCGCAGCTGAACACCAGGAGCGACTTCAGGGGGTGCAGGAAGAGCTGGCCGAGTGGCAGTCGCGGGTGGCTCACGAGAGGCGGTTGTTGGAGATCCAGGAGCAACTCATCGCCGGCGGCCCGTGGGCCGAGTCGGGGCCGGTCCCCCGCTGGCGGGACTACCAACATGCCAAGACCCGAGGTGGGCAGCAGTTCCTGATCGGAACCGTTGGCACGCGGGATCCGCGCTGGCGGTGAAACCCGTCAGCCGGCCGCGGATCGTCGGGTCGCTTGCCGACGCACCCAGTGGGTGGGCTTCTCCACGCCGTTGACCCAGGCCGCGCCAGCGGCGATGCCGGTGTACCGGTCAGTCTCAGCCCACGCTCGGCACTCAGTGATGATCGGACAGCCGGCGCAGATGCGAAGGAGCGGGCGGGCGGCGTGTCTGGCAATCGCCTGGGATCGAGCCTCGGCATGGATCCGCTCCTGCTCATCCCAGACCTTCCGCGACTCCTTGCAGGCTGCGGCATACAGGCGGGCCGCGGCATCACGGGCCAGGACCTCACGGTCGATGCCCGTCATTCGATCGTCGACCGTCGGGCGATCACGCGCCGAGCCTCGCTGACACCCCAAGCCAGGAGGGCGACCAAGGCTCCGACAAGGATGGCCACCCGGGGACCGTCCAGGCCCGCGGCGGATCCGCCGGGTATCCGCACGATCGGGTGCGCACTCGCGGAGACGAGCACGTGGTGCTCGACCAGCCAACTGACCCCGGCGGCCCAAAAGGCCCCGGCTGAGCCCAAGACGATGACCAGGACGACGCAGCCGACGATGAACAGGATGAACTCGTCATCGGGGCTGGTGCTCGAGGCAGGGCGGGGGCGGGGATTGGTGCTCATGCGAACTCCTCAGGTCGACGGACGGCGATCTCGGTGTCATCGGGGAGGGACAGGGAGCCGGCCTCATCACCGTCGCCGCGCCAGGAGATTGCGACCAGGCCTGGCTCAGCCAGGTCGTCGTCAGGCGTCTCGTCGACGACCACCCAGTCATCCCCAGCACCCTCGACCCGGATCAGGTCGCCAGGGGCGAGGTGACGCGGGTAGGAGGTCGACTCCGGCGAGTAGCCCGCGTAGTCGTCGACGTCGGCGTCGCTGGCATCCATCCACGACGGCGAGTCCTCCGGCGCCGGGTCGAGACCCGCCAGCACGTAGAAGGTGTCGTCCAGGCGACGCAGCGGCGGGGCCTCTTCTCCGTGAAGGCCGAGCGAAGCGAGGGTGGAGGACAGTGCCCGCCCGTCCGGACCGTCGAGACGGTTCTGCGGCGAGAGCGGGTCCAGGTCCGGGCGGTCGTCCGCCAGAACCCACTTGGCGGACGCATAGTCCCGGAAGGTGGGCGGGATGAAGTCGCCGCTGTCGAGGTCCTGGTTCTGGTCTTCCTCGGCGGGCACGATGAGCAGCCGTGGGTGACGCACCTCGGCGGGCCGCAGCCGCGCCATCAGGGTGGCCTGCTCACTGCCCGCGGGGGCGTCCCACTCGGGGAAGCGGTAGCACTGCATCTCAACTGCACGGCCGTCGTTGTGGGTTGCCGTCGCCCTGCCGATGCAGAAGCGAGGCAGGCTGACACCCGTCGTCGGGTTCTCCCACATCATCACCGCGCCCTGGGGGGAGAGCCGGCCCATCGAGACGCGCTGCCCGAGGTTGTCGCGCATCTCACCGCCGGCTCCGCCGAGCAGCGCCACGTCGGGTCGCTGCATCGTGATCAGGATGTGGATCCGCGCCGTTCGGGCCTTGCGTAGCAGCGACGCGACCTGCGTCAAGGTCGGCGGCCGCGACGGGTCACCCTTTACCTTGATCGTCGGGTACCACTCCCCCAGACCCGCCACGAACTCGGCGTACTCGTC
>JBBRZQ010000262.1:0-4082 GCA_038236535.1 Actinomycetales bacterium | reverse complement strand
ATCGTGAGCGCGATCATCACGCTGGGCCACGCCCTCGGTCTGACCCTCGTCGGCGAGGGAGTCGAACGGCCGGCTCAAGCGGCGCTCCTGCGCGAGCAGGGTTGTGACGCGGTCCAGGGATGGCTCTTCGGCCGGCCCCAGCCAGAGGAAGCCATCGACCGGGCGTTCGGCGTCACGTTCCCGCTCTAGCCGTCCCCTGCCCGGTCGCCTGGAGCGGCGTACCCGCTTGTCGCTCGTGGATGCCTGGGCCGAGGCTGCCCCGCCGGCCGTGGAGTCCGCCCTTGAGGGCTGGTAGGCAGGTCACAGGTAACACCAAGAGTCACCCGGTAGGTTGCGAGCGTGCGTCTCTTCAACTCAGCGTGTGCTGTCGCCGCCGTGGGGCTTCTCGTGGCCGGCTGCTCCTCATCCACTGTCACAGCAAACCCACCTTCGGCGCGTGCCCCCTCGGCTCAGCCTTCCCAGCCGGGGCCCGCTCGGTCGACACCGCCGGCCGTCTCAGCAGCGGGCACTCCCCAGACGGTCACGTCAGCCATGGCGCCTTTCAAGCTGCCCTCCGCTGTGTCGCGCCCGATGGTCTACCCCGCTGGGGCAGGGCTGCTCGTGGTCGGCGGCCTGAACGCCGCCGACAGCACCACACCGACGATCTGGCGCGTCGACCTGACTGGCGGGACGGTCCTCAAAGCCGGCAGCCTTGCGGTTCCCGTACACGACGCTGGCGGGGCGGTGGTCGGCGGCCGCGACCTGGTGTTCGGTGGTGGGTCCAGCGCGGTGACAAGTGTGGTCCAGGACGTCACGCCGGGGACCGCCCCGCGGGTGGTCGGGCAGCTACCGCAGCCACGCGCTGACCTGGTCGCGGTCAGCGACGGCAACGCGGCATACATCCTGGGTGGTTTTGACGGCGCCACAGGGTTGAACACGATTCTTCGGACCAGCGACGGGAAGACCTTCACCGTCATGGGCAGTATTCCGCTCTCGGTGCGCTACCCCGCGGTAGCGTTGAGCGGGGGGTCGATCTGGATCTTCGGCGGCGAACACGCAGGCAGCCAGGTCAAGGACATCCAGCGGATCGACGTGGCAACCGGTCACGGAACCATCGCCGGGCAGCTGACGCGTCCTCTGGCACACGCGGGCGCATTCACCCTCGGGGGTGCGATCTTCCTCGCCGGCGGTCGTAGCGGGAATGCGGAGACGGACACGGTCCTGCGCTTCGACCCGGCAGGTGTGAGGTTCACGCCTGCTGGTCGCCTGCCCGCGGCCAGGTCCGACTTCGGTGTCGCGGTGGTGGCCGACGTCGCCTATCTGGTGGGCGGGGAGAGTCCCAAACCGGTGGACACGGTCATTGCGGTCCGCGCAAACAGCGGCGGAACGCCATAACCGGCTTTGACCATGAGGACGCCGACAGTCAGCGCAGGCGCGGCTACGATCAGGTCTTCCATCCAGCCGTTCAGGGAGTCGCATGCGCGTGCGCAGGGTAATCGCCCGATCGGTGATTCGGCTTGCCGGCTGGCACACGGTGGGGCAGGTCCCCCGTTCGGGCATCCTGGTCGGCGCACCGCACACGTCCAACTGGGACTGGGTTGCCATGCTGCTGCTGATGTGGAGCGGTGGCGTCCCCCCTCGGGTGCTGATCAAGCAGGAGATCATGCGTACGCCGCTCGGCCCCCTGCTGCGCGTCAACGGAGGCATCGCCTTGGATCGCCAGAATCCCGGTCACGTCGTCCCGGACCTCATCGCCGAAGCCAAGAGCGGAGAGCCGTTCTTGTTGATCATCGCCGCCGAGGGCACCCGCAAGAAGACCGA
Organism: Actinomycetales bacterium; assembly: GCA_038236535.1. Taxonomy (GTDB): domain Bacteria; phylum Actinomycetota; class Actinomycetes; order Actinomycetales; family Dermatophilaceae; genus UBA4719. Next base: position 2,282 of record JBBRZQ010000262.1, on the reverse strand, counting down.
CTACTGGAAGTCCGGCTTCTATCGGATCGCCAAGAAGGCGGGTCTGCCGATCAGCATGGGCTTCATCGACGGGCCGACCCGCACCATCGGGTTCGGCCCCACCTTCACGCCGACCGACGACGTGGTGGCCGACATGAGCCTGGTCCGGGCCTTTTACGCGGACAAGTACGGCGTCCACCCAGAGCAGCGAACCGAGCCCCGGCTACGCGAAGAAGACGCTGCTGCCCGGTAAGGCACGATAGGGGCCTTATGCCGCTCACCGACCTGATTCCCTCACCGCCGGACCCGGACGCCCTGTATGACGCGTTCGTCACCTGGGTGGGCGAGCAGGGGATCACGCTGTACCCGGCGCAGGAAGAGGCCGTCATCGAGATCATGACGGGGTCGAACGTGATCTTGTCGACGCCGACCGGTTCGGGCAAGACCCTGGTGGCGACCGGTGCGCAGTTCGCGGCGCTGGCCCAGGGGAGACGGACCTTCTACACGGCACCGATCAAGGCGCTGGTGTCGGAGAAGTTCTTTGCGCTCTGCGACATCTTTCGCGCGGCCAACGTCGGCATGATGACCGGTGACGCCGCCGTGAACGCCAAGGCGCCACTGATCTGTTGCACCGCTGAGGTGCTTGCCAACATCGCGTTGCGCGAGGGTGGCGGCGCCGACATCGGCCAGGTCGTCATGGACGAGTTCCACTTCTATGCGGACCCCGAGCGTGGCTGGGCCTGGCAGGTGCCGATCCTGGAGCTGCCACAGGCCCAGTTCATCCTGATGTCAGCGACCTTGGGCGACGTCGAACGGTTCCAGTCCGACCTGACCCGACGCACCGGGCGCACCACTGCCATCGTCACCTCCGCCGAGCGGCCGGTGCCGCTGAGCTACTCCTACGCCATCACGCCGCTGCACGAGACGCTCGAAGAGCTGCTGTCGACGCATCAGGCACCGGTCTATGTCGTGCACTTCACCCAGGCGTCGGCGCTCGAACGTGCCCAGGCCCTGATGTCTGTCAACGTCTGCACCCGCGAGGAGAAGGACGCGATTGCCGCCCTGATCGGCGGTTTCAGGTTCTCTCCCGGCTTCGGCAGGACACTGTCACGGTTGGTACGCCACGGGATCGGGGTCCACCATGCCGGGATGCTGCCGAAGTACCGGCGGCTTGTTGAACAGCTAGCGCAAGCCGGCTACCTGAAAGTCATCTGCGGCACCGACACTCTCGGCGTCGGCATCAACGTGCCGATCCGTACGGTGGTCTTCACCGGCCTGTCCAAGTATGACGGGTCGCGTCAACGGGTGCTGAAGGCCAGGGAGTTCCACCAGATCGCCGGACGGGCCGGACGGGCGGGTTATGACACATCGGGGAATGTGGTGGTCCAGGCGCCCGACCACGACGTCGAGAACTTCAAGGCCGTGGCCAAGGCGGGTGACGATCCGAAGAAGCTGCGCAAGATCCAGCGCAAGAAGGCACCTGAGGGGTTCGTCAGCTGGAATGAGGCCACCTTCGAGAAACTGGTCGCCGCCGAGCCCGAGCCGTTGGTCTCCAAGATGCGGGTCAGTCACTCGATGTTGCTCAATGTCATTGCGCGAGAGGGCGATCCGTTCATCTCGATGCGGCATCTACTGCGCGACAACCATGAGGAGCCACGCAACCAGGCCCGGCTGTCCCGCAGGGCGATCGAGATCTACCGGTCGTTGCTCAGCGCCGGCGTCGTCGAGCGGATCGAGCCCCCGGACGAGGCCGGACGCACCATGCGGGTGACCGAGGACCTGCAGTTCGGCTTCGCCCTCAACCAGCCGCTGTCGACATTTGCCCTCGCGACGTTCGATGTCCTGGATCGTGAGTCGCCGACATACGCGCTCGACATCGTGTCCATCCTCGAGGCCACCCTTGAGGACCCCCGGCCGGTGCTGTCTGCCCAGCGGTTCAAGGCCCGGGGCGAGGCGGTGGCCGAGATGAAGGCTGAGGGCATCGAGTTCGACGAGCGGATGGAGCTGCTGGAGGACGTCACCTGGCCCCAACCCCTGCTTGAGCTGCTCGAGGCCACCTACGAGATGTATCGCCAGGGTCACCCCTGGATCGTCGAGACGGCACTGTCGCCGAAGTCGGTGGTCCGGGACATGTTCGAGCGGGCGATGACATTCGGAGAGCTCGTCGCCTTCTATGGGCTGACGCGTTCCGAGGGGATGGTGCTGCGTTACCTCTCGGATGCGTACAAGGCATTGCGCCAGAGCGTCCCGGTCAACGCCAAGACCGAGGAGCTCATCGACCTGATCGAGTGGCTCGGCGAGGT
>JBBRZQ010000261.1:0-4090 GCA_038236535.1 Actinomycetales bacterium | reverse complement strand
ACCGCTTCGAGCTCGACGAGGAAGAGTCCCACATCGAGGTCAACCAGGCGGTCGTCAGGGCCACCGGTTGCGGACGAGCCATCGTTGCCTGCTGCCCGGCCCATGTGTACACCCAGGAGGTGGACGGGACCCTCTCGGTGGAGTACGCCGCGTGTCTCGAATGCGGCACCTGCCTGGCCGTGGCGGCGCCCGGTGCGCTGAAGTGGCACTACCCCCGGGGCGGGTTCGGAGTCCAGTTCCGCGAGGGGTAGGCCGCACCCCGGGCATTACGAAGAGCGCGAGCCCGGCGGGCAGGGAGCCAGCTGCCCGGCCCGCTCACCGGCGGGGCACGTTGCGCAGGTTCGAGCGCGCCATTGCCATGACCTCGCCCATCCCGCCGCCGAGGACCTCTTTGCTCATCGCGGTGGTGAACCCGGCGATCTGCTTGCCGGTGATCTTCGGGGGCAGGGCCAGCGCGCGCGGGTCGGTGACCAGGTCGACCAGCGCAGGGCCCGGGTGTGCCAGCGCGTCCCGCAGGGCCTGCCGCACATCGGCCGGCTGCTCGACCCGCGCGGCGTGGATGCCCATCGCACCGGCCACCGCCGCGTAGTCGATCCGAGGGGAGTCGGTGGCGAAGCTGGGCAGTCCCTCGACGAGCATCTCCAGTCGCACCATGGCCAGGGTCGCGTTGTCGAACAGCACGATCTTGACCGGCAGCTCGTAGTGCTTCAGGGTCACCAGCTCACCCAGCAGCATCGACAGCCCGCCGTCGCCGGCCATCGCGATGACCTGGCGTCCCGGGTGGGCCAGCGCCGCGCCGATCGCGTGCGGCACCGCATTGGCCATCGAACCGTGCAGGAAGGATCCGATCACCCGCCGCCGGCCGTTGGGAGTGATGTACCGCGCGGCCCACACGTTGCACATGCCGGTGTCCACCGTGAATACTGCGTCCTCGGCGGCCTCCTCGTCCAGCGTCACCGCGGCGTACTCAGGGTGGATGGGGGTATGCCGCTCCACGTCCTTGGTGTAGGCACCGATGACTCCGGACATGGCCCGGGCATGGCGGCCCACCATGGACGCGAGGAACTGCCGGTTCGTCGCTCGCTCGACCAGCGGGAGCAACGCGCGGACCGTCTCCCCGACGTCGCCCAGCACCGCAATGTCCATCCGGGTGCGCCGCCCCAGCCGGGTCGGCTCGATGTCGACCTGGGCCGTGCGGACCCCGTCGGGCAGGAACTGGTCATACGGGAAGTCGGTGCCGAGCATGAGCAGCAGGTCCGCGCCCTCCATCGCCGCCTGGCAGGCGCCGTAGCCGAGCAGGCCGCTCATCCCGACGTCGAACGGGTTGTCGTACTGGATGTGCTCCTTGCCGCGCAGGCTGTGGCCGATCGGGGCGGCGACCTTGTCGGCGAGGGCGATCACGTCGTCGTGCGCCGCAGCGGTCCCGGCGCCCGCGAAGATCGTCACTTTCCCGGCCGCGTTGATGGCATCTGCCAGAGCGCGCACCGACTGGGCGTCCGGAATCACGCGGGGTGTCCGGGGACGGGTGAGGATGTCCGGGGCGGCCGGACGCGCCTCGAGGTCGGCGACGTCACCGGGCAGGGTGAGGACCGCGACGCCGGGAGCACCGTAGGCGTGATGGATCGCGCTGCGGATGACGCGCGGCGCCTGGGCTGCGCTCGAGATCATCTCGGAGTACACCGAGCACTCGGTGAAGAGCCGATCGGGGTGCGTCTCCTGGAAGTACTGGGTGCCGATCTGCTCGCTCGGGATGTGCGAGGCGATCGCCAGCACCGGGACCCGTGAGCGGTTCGCGTCATACAGCCCGTTGATCAGGTGCAGGTTGCCCGGCCCGCAGGACCCCGCGCAGACCGCCAGGGTTCCGGTGAGCTCCGCCTCAGCCGCCGCGGCGAACGCGCCGGCCTCCTCGTGACGCACCTGCACCCACTCGATGCCGTCGGCACGCCGCACGGCGTCGACCACGGGGTTGAGGCTGTCACCCACGATGCCGTAGATGTGGCGTACTCCTGCGGCGACCAGCTGGCTGACCAGCTGATCGGCGACGGAACGGTTGCGGGCCATAGAAGCTCCTCGGGTTGACGACGGGATCTCGACGGTTGCCGGGCATCCTCAAGGCTGCCGATCTCGACCAGGTGCCGACGGGTGAGCCGATCCCTGGCCGGTCGGCCTCAAGTCTGCTGCGGCCTCAGGTCTGCTGCGGCCTCAGGCGACGCGGCTTCGCTGGACGATGGCGCGGATCTCGGCGGCCGCCTCTGGCTCGGCACGCTCGAGGATCGCGTCGAGCTCCAGCTGCTCAGCAGGGGTGGTGTAGCTGGCCAGCTCGCGCACCAGGGTCTTGTCAGAGGCGCGCGCCGCACGCCGAGCCAGGAGGTCATCACGGGTGGCGGCCCAACGCAGGGACAAAGAGGCCCCGTGCTCCGTCTTGTGGTCTTCCTGGGTGGGGAGGTTCATGCCATTCAGTCTCCACAGAAGCAACCCATGCGTCCAATGACTGGATGGCATGCTATTCATGCCCTAACGTCATGGGTATGGATACGGATGCCGTTCGCTGGTTCCAGCAGGTCGCCGACGGGGTGACGGTGACGGAGGTCAGTGAGCTCGAACAGGTCACCCAGTCCGGGGTGTCCCGGGCCCTGGCCCGGCTGGAAGCCGAGGTCGGCACCCCCCTGCTGCGCCGGTCCGGCCGGACCCTGCGAATGACCCACGCGGGCTCGCAGTTCAAGCGCCACGCGGATGCGATGCTCCATCAGCTGGACGACGGGCTCGCGGCCGTGAACCAGCTGATCGAGCCGGAGAGCGGCACGGTGGCGCTGGCCTTCGAGCTCTCACTGGGCACCTGGCTGGTGCCTGACCTGGTCAGCAGCTTCCGCGCCCGGCATCCGCACGTGCAGTTCGAGCTCAGGCAGGTGCGCGACGAGCAGGTGACCTCGCTGCTGGGCCGGGCAGAGGTCGACCTCCGGATCTCGACAGTCCGGCCGACCGACCCGGCCGTGCAATGGCGACAGCTGACGGTCGAGCCGCTGCGGCTGGCAGTGCCGAGCGGGCATCGGCTGGCCCGGCGAACGCGGATCCATCTCACTGAGGTGTCGTCCGAACCGTTCATCATGCTGCGGCCGACCTCGTTGCTGCGGCAACGGTGCGAGGACCTGTGCGCGGCGGCCGGGTTCCTGCCTGCCGTGGGCTTCGAGGGCGACGACCTGCCCACCCTGCATGGTTTCGTCGCGGCGGGCCTCGGCGTCGCCATCGTGCCGGCTCTGCGTGAGGGATCGCCCGACGCGGTGACCGGCCCGCTGCGCTACGTGAAGATAGCCGACCCCCTGGCCGTCCGCGGGATCGGCCTGACCTGGTCGACCGAGCATCCACTTCTGCCCGCCGCCGAGCTGTTTCGGGTGCACACGATCGACCGGGCCACCGCGCGACTGCTGCCTGCCATCGCCAGAAGGGGCTGAGTTCGGCTCCTGATGCTGGTTTATGTCCCCAATGCCAGGGCTTACGACGTCGGCCAACCTTCCCTCTTCGCGCCTATGACAGTGCTTTCGAGAACCGCTCCAGAGCGGCACGCCGGCGATCGTGAAACGAGCTCACCTAGTGCCGTTTGCAGAACCCAGAAGGAAGGAGCCCGGCCAACCAGCATCACCAAGAGCGAGAGACCCAATAGCGATCAACGCCATAAGAAGCGGCCAAAGGACTGAGGGCCTCACCCTGTCGTCGCGCACATACGAGGATGGATCAGCGGGGTTGTAGAGCAGCGCGCGTCATCGCCAACACACGGTCGCCCCGGGCTCATAGCCGTGGGCCTGATGTCGATGAGTGAGAGCGTGTCTCAGCGCTTTCGCTCTCCAGTCGTCGGACCCCTGCCGAGTCGTCGAGGCAGGACGAAGACGGGGGGCTCCCATCGGTGTTGAACGCCGCGGATCGCCCGAATGGCACGGCGCCGGCTCGTGGGGTCGGCGAAGCTCCACGCTTCGGCATCATCCATCGCGAAGATCAGGGCGTTGATGTTCTTCTTCATCGACTTGGAGATGTTTGGTTCTGCAGTATCCAGGCAGGCGAAGAGGGCCACCGCATCTTGGAGGTGGCGGACCCTGTT
>JBBRZQ010000260.1:0-4119 GCA_038236535.1 Actinomycetales bacterium | reverse complement strand
GCGCCCACACTGATGGCTGGAGCTCCGGGACAGTGGGGATCGCCCTCCTCGGCACCTTCAACGTTGCCGAGGACTCTCACGATGTCGGCCTTGCCATCGCCGGTGAAGTCCAGCGGCGATGAGATCAGGCTGGCTCTAGCCGGGGGGATCGCCGCTTTGACCCGCAGCGCGACATCGGCGGCGACCTCTATCTGTACCGCGGCAACGGTCTGGGCAACTTCCTTGGCTCGGGAGTCAAGATCGGCACGGGCTGGGCGGGGTTCCGCACGCTCTTCTCCCCGGGTGACTTCACCGGCGACGGCAGGTCCGACATGGTGGGAGTGCTGGGCAACGGCGACATGTACCTGTATCGCGGCAACGGCCTGGGCAGGTTCACCGGGTCGGGCGTCAGGATCGGCACTGGCTGGGTCTGACCACATCCTTCTTGCGGGCCTGATCTTCGGGGAAGACCAGACACGCGCCGCGCCCGGCGTTAGGGTTCGAGTCCTCAGGAACTCAAGGAGCAGACGCCCATGATCGATCGCGCCAGACTCTCTGCGATCTATGCCCGTGAGCGGACGGACTTCGTGGCCCGGCACCCCGGGTCTGCTGCGGCGTACGCGCGCTCCGAGCATCTGTTCGGCCGGGTGCCGATGACCTGGATGAACAAGAACGCGGGCGACTTCCCGATCTACCTCGACCGGGCGATGGGCAACCGTGTGTGGGATATCGACGGGTTTGAGTACGTCGACTTCGCCCTGGGTGACACCGGCGCGATGGCCGGGCACTCGCCCGGGGCGACCGTGGCCGCGATCCAGCACCGGACCGCCGATCTGGGCGGCATCACCACGATGCTGCCCACCGAGGATGCCGAATGGGTGGACGCCGAGCTCACCCGCCGGTTCGGGCTGCCGCGGTGGAGCTTCTCGCTGACCGCCACCGACGCCAACCGCTGGGCCATCCGGCTGGCCCGGGCGCTGACTGGCCGGCCCAAGATCCTGTTCAACAGCTACTGCTACCACGGCAGCGTGGACGAGTCGCTGATCGTGGTCGGCCCCGACGGTGAGGGGATGAGCCGGCCGGGCAACGTCGGCGAGCCGGTCGACGTCAGGCTCACCTCGCGGGTGGCCGAGTACAACGACCTGGACGGCCTGGAACGCCAGCTGGCCAAGGGCGACGTTGCTGCCGTGCTGATGGAACCGGCGCTGACCAACATCGGCATCGTCCTGCCGGAGCCCGGATACCTCCAGGGCGTCCGCGAGCTCACCCGCCGGTATGACGTGCTGCTCATCAACGACGAGACCCACACCTTCTCGGCCGGGCCGGGCGGGGCGACGAAGGCGTGGGGGCTGGAGCCGGACATCCTGATCATCGGCAAGTCCATCGCCGGCGGAGTGCCGATGGGCGCCTACGGGCTGAGTGCCGAGTTCGCCGACCGCGCCCTGGCCCGCTCTGATCTTGACCTCGTGGACATGGGCGGGGTGGGCGGCACCCTGGCCGGCAACCCGTTGTCAGTCGCCGCGACCAGGGCCACCCTGGAGCACGTGCTGACCGACGAGGCCTTCGCCCAGATGATCAGCACCGCAACGTACTTCGCGCAGGGCGTGCAGTCGGTGATCGACCAGCACTCACTGCCCTGGTCGCTGAGCCAGCTCGGGGCGCGGGCGGAATACCGCTTCGCCAGCCCGGCCCCGCGCAACGGCACAGAGTCTGCGGCCAGCGCCGACCCCGAGCTCGAGGATCTGATCCATCTGTACCTGCTGAACCGCGGGATCTGCCTGACCCCGTTCCACAACATGGCCCTGATGTCGCCGGTCACCACGCCTGCCGATGTCGATCGTCACCATGAGGTTTTTGGGTCGGCAATCGGGGAACTTCTGGGCGTCTGACCACCATATGAGTTCGCTGCCGGGCTGCTCTCGGGCGAGCAGAAACGACGTGCGGGTCAGCGGAAGTGCATTTGAGGGAGGATGATGGGTACATGCCCCCTCCTGTGCAACGACGCCGCCTGCCTGCAAGTCCCTTCAATGCCGCTCGTGACGCGATCCCGCCGGATGAGGTTTTTTCGGTCGGCGACCGGGTCTGCCACGACCGCCACGGCCTGGGTCGTATCGTCTCTGTCTGCGGCACGGTTGCCGTCGATGCCGACTTCGGGACAGGCACGCGACGCGTGTCGACGCCCACCCCCAAGATGCACAAGCTCTGAGCTGAGCTGCTGCTGACCTGAGCTTCACCGTCGGTCTGGTGCGCCGGGCTGTCGCAAGAACGTCCACCCCTCGAAGTGCGCTGTGTTGACCCCGGCCTTCGTCGCGGTGCTCTGCAGGAACGCTTCAAAGACCCTTCGTGAAGTCGCCTCTGGCTGCCGCATGCTCCGGTCAGGTATCTCCCCTGCCGACAGGGGGTGCCGGTCCCGGACGCAGCGCCGTAGCCGTGACAGGATGCCTGGCGTGGACAACTACCGCGACGTCAACCGCGCCAACTGGGATGAGCGGGCGCCCGCCCACGCGGCCTCGCCCGACTACAACGTCCAGGGGTTCATCGACGACTCCAGGATGATCAGCGAGGTGGTGAGATTCGACCGCCCGCGGCTCGGAGATGTCAGCGGACTGCGCGGGATCCACCTGCAGTGCCACATCGGGACCGACACGGTGAGCCTGTCCCGCCTCGGCGCGCGGATGACCGGGCTGGACTTCTCGCCGGTCTCGATCGACCAGGCGCGCGCTCTCGTGACCAGGACCGGAGACGACGTGAACTTCGTCGAATCGGATGTCTACGATGCCTCGACGGCTCTTGGCGGGGAACGGTTTGATCTCGTTTTCACGGGTATAGGCGCTCTGGGCTGGCTGCCCTCGATCTCCCGCTGGGCAGACACCGTCGCGACTCTGCTCAAGCCCGGCGGCCGGCTGTTCCTGCGTGAGGGGCACCCGATGCTCTGGTCGCTGGCCGACCCCGGGCCGGATGGTCGCCTCGTGGTCGACCTGCCGTATTTCGAGCTGGCCGAACCGAGTGTCTGGGACGAGAGCGGCACCTACGTCGAGACCGACGCCGTCTTCGCTGCCACGGTGACTCACGAGTGGAACCACGGTCTGGGCGAGATCGTCCAGGCGCTGCTCGACCAGGGCCTGCAGATCACCGGGCTGGTCGAGCACGACAGCGTCCCCTGGAACGCCCTGCCCGGCCAGATGACCAAAGACGACCACGGTGAATGGCGCCTCACCGACCGTCCCTGGCGACTTCCCGCCAGCTACACCCTCCAGGCCACCAGCCCGCACACCTAGGCACCGTGCGCGCCCCGAGCCGCGAACCTGGGCACGTGCGCCGATACACGCGATACAGCCGACAAAACCAACAAAGCCGACAAACCAACAAAACCGACACAGCCGACACAGCCGCTGGCAGGACACAGGCGCGTGCCTGGCCGACTGACCTGGGACAGGGGACGCCGTGAAGAGCACCGGTGATGCCGTGATCGACTCCTTCTACCGCGGGCGAAAGGGCACAGTCGAGTTCGTCGACATCCCCGAGTTGGGATTTGCCGTCGTCCAGGGTGTCGGCGATCCGAACGGCGAGGACTTCGCGGACGCCATGCAGGCGTTGTGCTCGGTGAGCTTTGGAGCGCACTTCGCCCTGAAGAAGGCTGCGGGTGAGGCGCCCCGGGTGATGGGGCTCGAGGCGTTGTGGTGGGTGGAGGGAGCCGGGGCTCAGGCCGCCATGCAGCGTCTCGCAGCAGGAGAGGCAGGCGGAAAGGACTCAGATCGCGACCATTGGCGCTGGAAGGCCATGATCATGCAGCTCCCACCGATCGACGACGAGATGATCGAGAAGGCGATCAGCGACGCGAAGGCAAAGAAGGGGATCACCTCGCTCTCTGCCGTCCGGTACGAGCGATGGACCGAGGGCCCCAGCGCCCAGATCATGCACGTCGGCCCCTACGCCGACGAGCCGGCCAGCCTCGTGGTCCTGCACCAGGCGATCGCTGAGCAGGGGAGCGAGGCCCGGGGAAGGCACCACGAGATCTACCTCGGGGATCTTCGCACCTCGGCGCCGCAGAAGCTCCGCACGATCCTGCGTCAGCCGATCCAGCACTGATCGATCCAGCACTGATCGATCCAGCACTGATCGATCCAGCACTGATCGATC
>JBBRZQ010000259.1:0-4135 GCA_038236535.1 Actinomycetales bacterium | reverse complement strand
CGGGACTACGCTCGATCCCCCGCTGGATCCCCATCCACCGGCTGATCTGGCGCAACTACTACCGCAAAACCAGACACGCCTGAGCAAGCCACCCAAAAGTCACACCACTGAAGGCCCGTTCCCACCCGAGCGGGCCTTCAGCCTGTGATGTCCGCCGGCTTTGTCGAGCACCCGGAAGCGCTCCTGTGTACAGTCTGCTGCCATTCCGGACCTCTGCTGTTCGTGGAGGCTCTCTACCCTGCGGGCCTGCGGATCGGTCAGCCGGGACGTTTTCTTGGCATAGGCTGACCCGGCAATGACCATGGCGAGCACCGGGACGGCCGACAGAGCGTAGGAGAGATCGATGTGAGCGCAGCTCCAGTCGGCCCCGAAACCTCCCACCGGTATCAGAAGATGCGTCTGCTGAGCTCAGCGGTTGCCGCCACGGCGGTTGGCCTCCTGGTCGTCAGCTGCTCCACGCCTACAGCCTCGACGCCGGGCCGGTCACCGTCCTCGGCAGCTCAGGCCTCGCCGCTCCCGGGCTCATCCACCCCGACCTCGCGGCGCGCCGCGACATCGGTAACGCTGACATCGACCCTGGCGCCGTTCACGCTACCTGCAGCGGTGTCCCGCCCGACGGTTTTTGCCTCGGCCGGCGGCCTGCTCGTCGTCGGCGGCCTGACCGCCGCCGACAGCACGACACGCTCAATCCTGGACGTCGATCTTGCCGGCAGGACGGTTCACCCGGCAGGACAGCTGCCCGTCCCGGTACATGACGCGGCAGGCGCCGTGGTCAGCGGACGGAGCCTGCTGTTCGGCGGCGGGTCGACCGCGGTCAGCAGTGCAGTGCAGGACGTGACCCCTGGCGTCTCACCCCGGCTGATCAGCCACCTGCCTGCGCCTCGCGCCGACCTCGTGGCCGCCAGCGACGGCACAACGGCCTTTGTTCTGGGCGGTTTCGACGGCAGCAAGGGCTCGAACACCATCCTGCGAACCCATGACGGCCGGACGTTCACCGCCTTCGGCACTCTGCCGGTCTCGGTGCGCTACCCGGCAGTCGCCATCAGCGGTGGGTCCATCTGGCTCTTCGGTGGCGAGCACGCAGGAAAGCAGACGACCGACGTCCAACGCGTCGATCTGGCCACCGGCCGCAGCAGCGTGGCAGGCCATCTGCCCCGTCCGCTTGCCCACGCCAGTGCGTTCACGCTGGGGGGCACGGTCTTTGTGGCCGGCGGGCGGACAGGCACGGCGGTGACCGGCGCCGTGCTGCGGTTCGATGCCGCACACGTTCGTTTCACAGCCGCGGGACACCTTCCCTCGGCTCGTTCGGACTTCGGTGTCGCAGTGGTTGGCAGCACCGCATACCTGGTAGGCGGCGAAAGCCCCAACCCTGTCAACACGGTTATCCAGGTCCGTGCCCAACCTGGAGGTACATCATGAGTGGTCAACATCGGCTAGCCCCGTCGCCGGAGCTGCGGCGCCATTGGCGGGTCGTTCGAGGGCTGCTCGTCGCGCTCATCGCCAGCGTCAGCGTGGGGTCCTGGTACCTCCTGGCTGCCGCCGACACCGCCCCGCCGGTGGCGAAGCCGGGGGGGATGGCGTCGCACTGGCCGCCCGCGACGCCGACCGCGGCGGCGACCACGACAGCAGGTGCAGCACCGACCACGGCCCCGCCGGCCACCGCCGCGGCCAACGCGCCCATCGTCTTCACCGCTACCGGTCCGGGCTGGCTCGCCCCCGGCTCGGACCCCTCCGTGCTGCCAGGGCCGCTGCTGATCGCGGACGGGAATGGCAACCGGGTGCTGATCATCGACTCCAGCGGCCGGACCCTGTGGCAGTTCCCCCGCGCCGGCGACCTGGCGGCAGGACAGACCTTCAAGGCCCCCGAGGTGGCCTGGTTCAGTCCAGACAGCAAACAGGTAGTTGTTGCCAGCGAGGACACCCACATCCTGTACGTCATCGACATCGTCACGCACAAGATCGTCTACACCTATGGCAAAGCCGGCACCGAGGGCTCAGGCCCTGACCAGCTGAGCATCCCCGACGGTGTGCTCATGCTGCCATCACGGGCCCTGGTGGTCCCCGACGCGGGCAACTGCCGGATCATCACCATCCCGGCAGGTGGCAAGGCGATCAGTCGTCAGCTCGGCCAGATCGGCAACTGCGACCACAAGCCCCCCACCTCCTTCAGCGACCCCAGCGGCCTGTTCCCGATGGCCAACGGCAACTTCGTGGTCACCGAAGGCATAGGCCACTATGTCAGCGAGATGACCACGGCCGGCAGGATCATCTGGACTGTCCAGGTGCCGGGTGTCTCTGCGATCTACCAGACAGATGAGATCGGTCCTGACCGGTACCTGACCGTCGACCACGTGGTGAACGGCAAGGTCCTGACGTTCGACCACACCGGCAAAGTGCTGTGGAGCTACGCACCGGCCGGCGCGGAGTCCCTGAACAAGCCATCGCTGGCTATCGGCCTGCCCAACGGCGACGTGATGATCAGCGACAAGGTCAACAACCGGATCATCGTGGTGGACCCCCGCACCAACAAGGTCGTCTGGCAGTACGGCCACACCAAGGTCCCGGGCGCCAGCGCCGGATTCCTGAACAACCCCACCGGAATGGACCTCTACCCGCCGAACTCGATAGCGGGCCAGCACCCGGCCAAGTGATCGTCCGGTCCGGTACGACGCGGCGAGAAGACGCCGGATCAGACACCCCCAGACGGACCAGATGCCCTGACGACGGCAGGCACGCGACCCACCGGGACCGGCCCGGGGACAGCCGTGACCCTGGGCGCGCGCCAGGTCGCCAGGTGGGTGCGCGTCGGGCAGTGGGGTCTCAGGTCACCAGGTACCGAAAGATGTCGGGCGTGGCTTGACAGTGGCCAGGTCAATGATGGACCTGGTCTCGACCAGCGAGCCCGCTGATGCCTGCTCGGCTGCGTCGTTGGCGATGATGTCGGCGGCCGTGTTCAGCGGGAACTTGTTGTCCGGGTCATGCCCGGGGACCTTGACGAACTCCACCGTGCCGGGACGGCTGTCCAATGCCGCCCAGATCGCCGTGACGATGTCAGCGTTCGCCACCGGCTGACGTTTGGAGTTGCGCATCCCGTTGCGCTGCCAGCCGGCCCGCCAGGTGGTGGAGCAGTCCCGCGCGTAGGTCGAGTCGATCTGGATGACCAGATGACCGACCTCGGGGTGGTCGCGCAGAGCATCGAGCACAGCCCGCAGCTCAGCAATGTTGTTGGTTCCCTTGGCCTGGCCAGACGAGTGGTAGCTGCCGTGCTCATCCACCCAGGCCCACCCGGCCGGACCCGGGTTGCCCAGGCACGCACCGTCAGTGCCAACGGTCAACGATCCATCGAGCATGTCAATCCCTCTTTTCTGGCTTCGGTGTCGGCTCTGCGAAGCCAGGTACGGGCTCAGTCCAGGTAGTCGCGCAGGACCTGTGAACGCGAGGGGTGGCGCAGCTTGCTCATGGTCTTGGACTCGATCTGACGGATCCGCTCGCGGGTCACGCCGTAGACCTTACCGATCTCGTCGAGGGTCTTGGGCTGGCCGTCAGCCAGGCCGAAACGCATCGAGACCACGCCGGCCTCACGCTCGGAGAGCGTATCCAGGACGGAGTGAAGCTGCTCCTGCAGCAATGTGAACGAGACGGCGTCAGCCGGCACGACAGCCTCGGAGTCCTCGATGAGGTCACCGAACTCGCTGTCACCGTCCTCGCCCAGGGGGGTATGCAAGGAGATCGGCTCGCGACCGTACTTCTGGACCTCGACGACCTTCTCAGGGGTCATGTCGAGCTCCTTGGCGAGCTCCTCAGGCGTGGGCTCCCGACCAAGGTCCTGCAGCATCTGCCGCTGGACACGGGCAAGCTTGTTGATGACCTCGACCATGTGCACCGGGATACGGATCGTGCGGGCCTGGTCGGCCATGGCACGGGTGATGGCCTGACGGATCCACCAGGTGGCGTACGTCGAGAACTTGAAACCCTTGGTGTAGTCGAACTTCTCGACCGCGCGGATCAGACCGAGGTTGCCCTCCTGGATCAGGTCCAGGAAGAGCATGCCACGACCGGTGTAGCGCTTGGCCAGCGAGACCACGAGCCGCAGGTTGGCCTCGAGCAGGTGGTTCTTGGCGTTCTTGCCGTCCTG
>JBBRZQ010000258.1:0-4196 GCA_038236535.1 Actinomycetales bacterium | reverse complement strand
GGCCAGGTCGGTGGTCAGGGCCTCGATCTCGCCTCCGTGGGTGGGGTTCTCCCACGCGCGCTGGCACTCGTCCAGGGCCAGGACGACCGGGAACAGGCCCAGGGGCCGGTCAGCGGCGATGTGGGGGGTGATCTTGCCTTCGGGGCAGATGTCCTTGGGCAGGCTCCGCAGGGTGCGGTACCGGCGCGGCATGTCGGCGTGCAGCTCGCGGACCGCGGCGAGCAGGTAGGCGATGTCGTCTGCGTCGTCGCCGAGCCGGAACCGGAACGCGACCGGCTCCAACGCCAGCATGTCCGCGCCGCCCTTGAGGTCGAAGATGTAGAGCCGAACGGTCGGGTCCAGCGCCGCGAGCAGCAGCAGTCGCAGGAAGAACGACTTCCCCATCCGGGGCAGCGCGCCGATGACCATGGAGGCGAACATCAGGGTCAGGGTCACGGTCTTGCCGCGCGGGTCGACCCCGATGGGGAACGGCTCGAAGATGTTGACCCGACCGGTCTTCGTCAGCGGCCACGGGACCGGCTTCTGCTTGCGCATGGGCAGGTCTCCGACCCACAGGACCAGCCGTCCGGCGTGGGCGTCCTGGTCTCCTTCGGGCCAGACGCAGCCCTCGGGGCGGCGCAGCCCGGACGCGAGCCGGTCCCGGCGCTCGATCACGTCACCCGCGGTCACCCCGGGCGGCAGGTCGACGTCAGCGCGCCAGCCGGGGCCGTCGCGCACGATTGGTGACGGGAACTTCACGCCGGCACCGGCAGTGGCACCGCGGATGCCCTTGTTCAGCTCTCCGATGCCGAGGGAGCCGAGCGCGGTCAGGATCAGGTCCGCGGTCAGCTTGGGGACCGCCTCGCTGTCGACGGCGCGGGAGGTCACTGGGTGGTCCACGGACCGGCCGGCGAGCCCGAGCAGGGAGAGCACCGCGGCCGCGGCGGCCGCCCGCCCGCTCGGGGCCAGCCACAGGACCGCGACCCAGCCACCAACCACGACCCCGGTCAAGGCGAACAGTGTCGTGGACACCCGTCCGCGGACAACCTGACGCCGCTGCTGGGTCACCCGGACGAAGACGTCCGCGTCACCGCCCGAGGACGACAGCGAGGCGCGCACCATGCCGCCGTCCGCGTCGATCGCCCACCGCCAGGTCCGGGCGAGGACCCGTCCCAGCCCGACCGGGGACCGGAACACCAGCCGCAGCCAGTACAGGGGCAACCGAACGGCGTGGAAGGCCAGGACGTGCATCCAGTGCCGTGCCTGCCACGCCGCGGCGTCGATGAACGCGGACCGGGACCGAGCCCACGATGGCAGCACCTCACGCGACCCGGCACCCGGCCCGGGTCGGTCCCGGTGCGACAAGACAACCCCGTCGACCAGCGCCGACACCGCGTCCTCCTGGTCCAGCCCGTCGGGCGACTGAACCAGAGCCGACGAGCCGACGACCCCAGCGGAGCGCGACGACTCCATGCGGCGACCCTCGTCGTCGTCTCCGGCGTCTCCGAACAACGGGATCACCGTCCTGCTCATGACCGGTCACCGGTCTCGTCGGAGGGGAGCAGGTCGAGCCGGACCAGCCGAGACCGTGCCTCAGCCAACAGGTTGAGCACCGCGTCCAGGTCGTCTACGTCGAGTCGGAGTGCCTGACGCGGCCGGTCCATGTCGTTGTACTCGCGAACCGCCAAGCTCACGCTGTAGACCGTGCAGCACGTCACCGCGTCGAGCCGCTCCGACAGGGTGACCCCGACCAGCGCCGTGACGGACCAGTCCCTTTCGACCGACTGGTCACGCGCGAGGGCGACCTCCTGAGTGACGTACATCAGCGGTGCCCCATCGCACCAGACACCGCGTCAACCACGGTGCGCGACAGCGAGGTCAGACCCGACAGGATCGGCGGCCCAACCGAGGTAGACGCGAGGGACAGCCCGAGCAGGACACCGACGACGATGCCGCCGACCTTGTGCTTGGCGTACTTGACCATGAACACGGCCGCGATTGCGAGGATCACGACCAGGGGAATGGTGAGCATCAGGAGCCTCCAAGAGAGTGGTAGAGCGGGTTGGGAACTGCTCGCAGCGGCCTGCCAGCAGAAGTGCAGGGGCGAGGGGGGTGGTAGCCCGACCCGTTCGAGGTACCGTGAACAAGTATCCGCTTGCTAAGAAGCCATAGCATAGCTGTCTAGCCTAGGTGTCCTGGCAGTGTCAAGCCTCTAGGCTGACTTTCATGAGAGATGACTTGGATGACCCACGGCCCCTGTACGTGCAGGTGGCCGACGGGCTCCGGGCCGCGATGGATGGCGGTGACTTCGCGGTCGGCGACAAGCTGCCGAGCTACGCGGAACTCGCTGCTCGCTACGGCATTTCGCACATGACGGTGAAACAGGCAATCGCTCTGCTCAAGGCGGACCGTCGAGTGGTCGCGAAGCAGGGGCTGGGTGTCTTCGTGCGGGACACCAGCGGTGAGACGCCCGAGGGGAGCGAGCTCGAAATGTTGAGGGCTCGGGTGGATCAGTTGGAGTTGCGAGTTCATGCCATCGAGGCTCGCCCGAAGCGAGGGGGCAAACCATGAGGTTCCAACGCAGGTGCCAGCGCCTACGATGCAGCCGCAGTGCAACAGGACAGCGGCGACCATGCCCGTGAGTCAGTGGACTGGAAGAGAGGCCACCGCCCTCCAAACGGCCCTGCGTCTAACGAATGAGGGTTTCGCCGGACGTCTTGGCGTTGCCGTGCGAACGGTTGCCGGGTGGAATGCAAAACCCGAACTGCGGCCGCGCTCTGAGATGCAGCAGGCGCTTGACACGCTGCTCGATCGCGCATCATCTACCGAAGTGTCGCGCTTCCGGGACAACCTTGCTTCGGGCGAGCACGACCAATCCGCCCAGGTCCTTCGGGCAGCGATCGCAATTGTGGTCAAGGACCAGGAGGTGTTGCTTGTGTGCAGGAGAGTTGAGGATGCGGCCCCGTTGAGGTGGCAGTTCCCGGCTGGGATCGTGAAGCCGGGCGGCTCAGCTGAGCGAACGGCGGAGCGCGAGACGCTTGCAGAGACCGGGGTTCGTTGTTCCGTCACGGCGCATCTCGGAACGAGACTGCACCCCCTCACGAGAGTCTTCTGTGACTACCTCATGTGCGACTACCTGACAGGTGAACCAGAGAATCTGGACCCGGTGGAGAACTTGGACGTCACGTGGGTCCGAATCGCGCGGCTGAGTAAGTTCATCCCACTTGATGCCATCTACTCCCCCGTCCTGACCGTCCTGAGAGGATCGACCCATGACATCTGAGACTCGTGAACAGGCCATCGCAGCTGCAGTGATAGTGCGAGACGGCAAGGTGCTCCTCATCCGTCGCAGGCAGAGGGAAGGAACACTACTCTGGGCGCTTCCCTCAGGAGGCATCGAGGAGGGCGAGTCTGCGGAGGATGCCGCTCAACGCGAAACCATGGAGGAGGTTGGGCTGGCAGTTTCTGCGGCATCCGTGTTGGGGGAGCGGGTCCATCCGAATACAGGACGCCGAATGATCTACGTGGCCTGCCGCCCGGGCACGGGTGACGCCGAGGTGCTCGACTCCGAAGAGATTGAGGAACTCACATGGGCGGCCAAGTCGGAGTTGGTGACCTACGTGCCCCATGGCTTCTTCGACAAGGTCCAGGACTACCTCGAAGGTGAACTGACCTGACAGCGTTGTAGTGGCCTTGTCGTGGCCTACTCGGACGTTCCGCCCCGGCAACGGCGTGGTCGTAGGGTCCCGGGAGGTCACGCCCCGAAACGGGGTATGAGCGGACAGCGTGACCACGTAGGAGGCGCCGCCACGGGTGGACCGCTCGGCGCGCCGCCGGCGGGGGGTCCATCGATCACATGGCGCCGCTGCGGCACGGCGGTAGGGACGGTGTGCGAGCGCCCCGTACTCGACCTCGAACGATGGGGCCTTGCCCTAAACCGGCTCCAGGCGGTCATGGGCTCCTGAGGCGGCCGGCGCGGGGCGTTGTCTCAGCCGCTTGCGAGGAGCTCGATGGCGGCGAGGTTCCATCGGTGGTTGGTGGGTGCGGTGTCGTTGATGGTGACCGTGGTCGCGGTAGTGGGTGTGGTGCCCGTGATGGACTGGCTCCAGAAGGTGTCGCCGGAGGTGGTGTCCAGGAGCTGGTGGAGCATGGTTTGGTTGGGGCCCAGGGTGCGGGCTGTGGCTGCGTCCCAGTCGTTTCCGACGGCCAGGACCTGT
>JBBRZQ010000257.1:0-4258 GCA_038236535.1 Actinomycetales bacterium | reverse complement strand
CGGGCGTGTTCTGGCTGGCCAACATGTGCGACACGCCCGCCGGTTTTTTCGCGGTGTTCCAATTTTGGGTAGGACGTTGCTACTCTGGGCACAGGAAAGCGACCTCTCTGGCGAGTGGTTCACATAAAGCCCGGCTCCAACCGGGTCACATACCTAAGACAAGAGCCGCCGCTGCGAACGGCGGCTTTCGTCATGTCAGGGGCACTGCCCTGACGGGGTGAGTCTTTAGGCGCTCAGTCCCAACTGCTCGTTTTGCGGTTTGGGACCTGGCTTGCGTCGCGGCCGTGCTTCGCCGAACAAGCGGGACTCGAAGAGCTGCTGAAGAGAGGAGTACCCCTCGTCAGCAGCGGTTTGACGCAGTTCCTCCACCTCATGGGGGGAGAGCCGCAACGTCAATTTGTGTTCGCGCCCTGCCCCGCGTCGCCTGGTAGCCATGTGCATCACCCTGCCAGTTGGGCCGTCCCAACCGTGGGATTTGTTGGCGTGTCGCGCCGGCTGGTTTGACAGATGAGAAAGCGCGGCAGGGAAGAGCAGCTTCAAAGCAAACCCACGGTCGGCTCAGACTTGCTCATGGGGTTTGTGTGGTTGTGCTGGTGGGACTTGGGTCCGTTGACCTCGGCGGTAGCGCGTAAAGGCGCGGGTCTGAGCCGTCCCGGGCGATGACCAGTGCTCTGCCGCCCACGATCGCGGCGGGTATCGTCGGCCGAGCGCCGATGATGCGTGTGTGGCCGGCCTGGTCGACGGCCAGGCCGTCGCGTGCGGATCCGTTTTCACCGTAGGCAATCTCGTTGATCACGCGCACGGTTCGCCAGTCACCGAGGCCATACGTGGCACCAGTATCCAGGTGCACCAGCTGGTTTCCTAGAACGCCCCACGTCAGCGTGGGGGAGGCATCCCACTTCGGGGTATCGGTCCGCACGCCGAGCGGCAGGACTTTGGTCAGTGTCATGGCTTTAGCGTCGTCGTAGATCGCACCGGCAATCGTCTTGTCGGGCATGGTCCAGAGCATGACCAGGTGGTGGCCGGCGTAACCGGCCACCTTAAGCGGCCTGGCTCCGGCTTTGGGCGGGGCCAGGGGGGCTCCGTCAACAGCCGTGGTGGCGTTGGTGCTGTGCCACCACAGGCCGGTGTCGCTGGCCGTGGTCACGCTCCCGTCCTGGTTGGCGGCCAAGGCCACCGATCCTGCGGGGATAACACGCCGCTGGACGTTGCCAGTGCTATCGAACACGGCCGACTTCTGACCCTCCAACTGCACCAAGGGGCCTGCTCCGTTGAAGGTGACGGTGGCGCTGGGAGGCAGCGCGATCGTGCGGGGCTCCTTGGCCCCGCGTAGCGGCCACCAGAGCAGGTCCGTGCCGGACTGCCCGACAATGCTGGGGCCGTTGCCCAACCGCGTGACGACTGGGCCGGCGGTGAGCCCGGAGGAGCTCAGGGTGGATTCCCAGACGTTGCCACCGGTGCCGGCGTTGATTGCCACCAGGCGGTTGTTTGCGGTGGGCACAATCACCAGGCCCTGGTACACAAGCGGGACGAGGTCGTCGCGCGCTAGCGCGGGGGAGGACCACAGCGCGTGGGTGACCCAGCCGTCCGGCGCCAAGACCGGCAACTCGGTCGGGGTGCCGGACGGCGTCGCGCTTGAGGTAGCCACTGCCGGCGACTGCGTGTCGTTGCGGCCGGCGAGGGCGAACCCGCCGATGACGAGCGCAAGCACGGTTACCGCACCCGCGGCTGCGGTGGGCATGACCCATGCCGGCCGCTTCTTGGCCTTGGGTTCGGCCAGGTCCCACGCGCGCCCATCCGCATGAACGACCATGCGGTAAGTGTTGCCGTCAGCGGTGGTGGCCACGACACGCACCGCGTCGCCGTGCTGGGCGGAAGCCTCTGCCGCGGCCGCCGCAAAGGCCGCGTCCTTGGCCGACTGGCCGGGCTCGATGGGAACTTCGCGCCCGTTCATGAAGGCCTGCTCGGTCCCGTCTGCCACGCGGTGCAGCTCGATCGCGACGGATGGGTAGATAGGTACGGCGGTGTAGTCGAAGTCGTCTAACTCGGTGTCGGTTCGGGTGCTCATGTTGGGCCTCGCAGCTGTGCGACCGCCCACGGTCCCGTGGGCGTACTCCTGGTGATTTGGAGGTACACGACGACGGTCCGCGCCGGACCTGTCGGCTTGGCAGTGATCGTGACAACGTAGGACGCATACTCGGTCGTGGCGTTGCCTGCGGGGGCGCCGTCGTCGGTGTTCTCGACCGTCGTGACGACGGTGAACCCCCGGGCGGCCACGAGTGCGTTCCAGTCGGCTCCTGCCCGGTCCAGACGTGGAGCCTTTAGGGCCTTGGCCAGTTCGGGCGTCGCCAGGGGTGCCGCCCGCTTGCTCGCGTCGGCAGCGCTGGTGTCGGTGCGAGTGTCTGAGCTGTAGGCGATGGTGGCGAAGGCCCTGGCGACATCGCCCGCGACAGTCCGGTTGACGGTTGCCAGGTTGACCTTGAGGCCTCGAGGCGCAAGCCCCGGCGTGACGGCTGGCCGCGATGGTTTGGGCCAGGTGAACGCCTTTGACGGGGCAGGGGAAGGGACCGGTGCGGTCGCAAGCGGATCGCCTTTCGCCGGGGCCTGCGTGCTGGTTGCCGCGATGGCCGTCTTCGCCCTAGAAGAAGGGGCGCCGGCCACGCCGGCGCTCTTTCCTGCGCAGCCGGTAAGGACAAGAACGCCGAGCACGGCAGCGCTGGCCGAAGCGATGCGGTTCACAGATACCTCCTGATCTTCCATGTCTGGCTTTCCCAATAGGCCGCGCCGACGATGGTGGTCACCTTGGCCACGTCGCCTGTCTTCGGCTCGTGGATCATCTGCCCGTTGCCGATATAGAGCCCGACGTGGCCCCAGTCGTGGTCACTGAAAACGACGATGTCGCCAGGTTGTAGCTGGTCGCGCCGCACAGCTTGGCCGGCCATGGCCTGCTCCTTGGCGGTTCGAGGCATATCGACGTGGGCGCCTTGCCAGTGCACGAATTGCATGTAGCTGGAACAGTCCCAGCCAGGCCTGCCGGCGAACCAGCCGGGTCCGGGGCCGAACTTGCTCCCACCGCCGTAGGCGTACGGGGTGCCGAGGTGCTTGCGCGCCACGGCGATGACGTCACCGGCCTGACCGTTGGCGGGGACGACCTGTGCCTGGTCGAGGCTGTATCTGGCGGCAAGGCCCATGATGCGGGGTACGTAGGCCTGAGTCTCGGGGTAGGGCGGGATGGCCCCGTACTGCAGGACTGCCCCAGGTCCGGCGTTGTAGCCGGCCAGGGCGAGCTGCGTGAGGTCGCCTGCGACCTTCCCGCGCAGCTGTTCGACGATCTGGCAGTCATAACGGCCCTGGGCCATGATCGCGTCGCCGGGGTCGTAAGGCGACACGGCGCCGTTGCCATCGTCGTCGCGGCCAATGCTGGTCCACGTGCCGGGCATGAACTGTGAAAGCCCCACGGCACCGACAGGGGAGACGGCGTTGAGGTTCCAGTTGGACTCGGCCTCGATCTGCGCCGCGATGATGGGCCCGGGGATCTCTGGACAGATCGACCCGGCCCGGGCGACCCATGGAGCCCAGCCATTGGGCACCGGAGCGGGGTTAAGGGTGCCGATGCCAGCGCCGCTAGCCGCAGCCTCGTCCCCGCCCGCGCCAAGCAGGACGACACCGAGGATCAGACTCATCATCCCCGCGATCACCCCAGCAGCGGCTTTCCCCGCGCTCATCGATCCCCCCTTGTCCTCGCGCTACCTACTCGTCGTCCCCGTCATCCTCGACTGGGTGCAGAGGTTTCCAGCGGCCCTCCATGACCGTCTGGATGTCTGCGCGGCGCACTCTCCATGACCCGCCGACCTTGAAACCCGGCAGTCGACCCGTGCCCATGTGCTTGATCACCAGCTGATGTGACAGGTTCAGGGCCTCGGCGACCTGTGCGGTCGTCATGACCAGGGGGTAGCCGGCCAGCTCAGGGAGTGGATCGGGGGTCAACGGCCAGACTCCTTGGGTTGCGGACAGCATCCTCGTGATGTGCACCTTACACAAAAATACTCTTCACGACTCAAAAGGTAAAGAGATAGTAAAACGCGCTACTATAACTTTTTTCGGTTATTTCTTCCGTTTCAAGCGAAATTGCTACATCGTGATACGGTCACCTGCGTGCGGTCAGTAAGTGGACTGCAAGTTGCCTCAACGAAGGGGGACCTGATGCTTGGCCGTAAAAAGACGCCGGCGAATCCATGGACGCAGTCCGCTGTACAGG
>JBBRZQ010000256.1:0-4268 GCA_038236535.1 Actinomycetales bacterium | reverse complement strand
GACCTGATCGCGCTGGACCCCAGCGAGTCGGTGATCGTCTACCGAGGGTTCCGGGACTTCACCGGCCCCTACGTCGCACACTGCCACAACCTGGCCCACGAGGACCACGCCATGATGTTCGGCTGGGAGATCACCCCCTGATGAGGGAGACGAGCACACTGAGCTCCGCCAGGGAGCGCTCCGGCGCGCTCCCTGGCGGGAGGGCCGTCCCGTGGATGACGGTGGTGTCGCTGGCCGCGGTGATGGCCTATGGCGACGGGTTCTGGATGATGGTGCTGCGTGGTGCTGTCGGGGCCATCGAGCGTACTCAGAGCCCGTTTGCGGGCTGGGTGCGGGAGTCCACCCTGGCCCTGCCGGTCTGTGTCTTCGCGGTGCTCGGGGCGCTGACCCTGGCGCTGCGCTGGTTCGGGCCGGTGGTGAAGGGCAGGACCTTCGCCGCGACCGGGCTGATGGTCGTGGTGGCGGGCACCCTGGTCGGTATCGGCCAGGTTGCTGCCAACGCCGTCTACGACTACCACCTCGAGTCGATCCAGCTGCAGTTCATGCACCTGACCCACCATGCCAACCAGAAGGGTCTGCTGGAGCTGCAGCAGCAGGCGACCCTGGGGCTGCAGCTTCGCGCGGTGGGCTACGGCGTCGCGATCCTGCTGGTCACCAACCTCATGCTCGTCGCCCTGGCAATCATGTTCCGGGGCGGCCGCCTGGAGGTCAGCAGAGCCGGTGGTGCTGACGGCGCCGCAGGCCGTAGCCGGGTCCAGAACCTGCGGCTGCTCCTGGCCGCCGGTTTCCTCGGCAGCGCGGCGATCCACGCCGCGGTGGTGCCCCAGCGCCTGGGTGAATGGGCCGCCGCGGGGATCTTCTTCATCGTCCTGGCCGCGGTGGAGCTCGCGATCGCCGCCGTTCTGGTGGCCCGGCGAGGACCCACCGTGCTGCTCAGCGCCGCAGTGGTGTCCATCGGCTCGCTGGCGCTGTGGGTCTACTCCCACAGCATCGGCCTGCCCTTCGGGCCCCGGGCCGGTATCGCCGAACGGGTCGGCCTGGCCGACCTCGCCGTGTGCGTGCTGGCGGCCGGAACCCTGCTGGTCGCCATCATTCTCCTGCGCGGCAGAGAGTCGCTGCGACGGTCACCGACATCGGCCCACCTGCGCTGGCTCGCCCTGGTCGCCGTCATCGCTGTCACCGCCATCGGCCTCGGCGGAACCGCCCTCGGCTGACTCCGACGACCGGGTGACCCCGGGAGCCCGCCCAAGGAAACCCGAAGGTCGGGTCCCTACTCTCTGAGTTGTCGGCCCGCCCGCACCCAGGGCCGGTCACCGGGACGCAGCAGAACACGGATAGCAGGTTCTCCGATGTGGGGGACATGGATGACCAGCCGACATTCGACAGACGGGCAATGACATCAGAAACAACCAGCGCACCACGGCATACGGGCTGACGCTTCTGGCACACCGGCCCGTCCTCCATCGCACCCCTGACGGTTCCCCGTGAGCGAGCGAGCGGGGGCGATCGCAGAGTCCGAGCGGCTGCGTACCGTCTCGGTGCCCAAGGCTGTCGCGGCCTTCCTGGTCGCCGGCCTGGTCGTGCTCAGTGCTATTGGCGTGGCGCTGGCGCTGGCGCTTCGCAAGACCGCCACCGACGAGGCGATCCGCGAAGCCAGCGCGCTGACCAGCCTTGAGGCCACCGGCGTGGTGGGCCCCTTCCTGAGCGACGATGCGCTGGTGCCGGGGCCGGCCCAGGTCGCCCTGGACCGGCAGGTTCGCCAGCACGTGCTCGGCAAGCGGATCGTGCGCGTCAAGATCTGGGACGAGACCGGACACATCGTCTACTCCGACGAGCCCTCCCTGGTCGGGAAGCGGTTCCCGCTGTCAGCAAGCGACCTGGCGATACTCGCCAGCGGCGGCTTGTCAGCTGAAGTCAGCGACCTGACCGCTTCGGAGAACCTGGGGGAGAAGAAGTACGACAAGCTCCTTCAGGTGTACCTGGGCGTGAAGACCCCGGCCGGCAAGCGCCTCCTCTTCGAGACCTACCAGCCCTACAACGTCATCACCGACTCCAGCAGGCGGACCTGGCTGACCAGCCTTCCGGTCCTGCTGGGCGGGCTGGTCCTGCTGTATCTCGTGCAGGCGCCGCTGGCGTACCAGATGGCGCGGCGTCTGAAGCGCAGTCAGGACGAGCGAGAGGCGCTGCTCATCTCGGCGCTGGCTGCGTCCGACCGGGAGCGGGCGATGATCGCCGCCGACCTGCATGACGGGATCGTCCAGGGCCTGGCCGGCGCGTCGTACTCACTCAGCGCCGCCGCCGGACCGGCCTGGAGCACCGATCCCGCCGCTGCCCAGGTGATGGCCGGCACCGCCTCGGACCTGCGACGGTGGGTGCGTGAGCTGCGCAGCCTCGTGGTGACCATCACCCCGCCGCAGCTGCACGTCCAGGGCCTGGCCTCGTCCCTGGTCGACCTCGCCGCGACGCTGGAGGTGCGTGGTCTGAGCGTGACCGTTGACGTGACCGGCACCGAAAAGCTCGACGAGACAACCGAGACCCTGATCTACCGGGCCGCCCAGGAGGCGGTGCGCAACATCGTGCGGCATGCCAATGCCACGGTGGTCACCCTGAGCGTCGCCCGTAGCGAACGGTCCGTCTCCGGCCGGCGCGAGGACTCGCTGGTGCTGCGGGTGCGTGATGATGGCTGTGGCCTGGAGAAAGGCCGGAACACCGCTCGTTCCCGGGGCAGCGTCGGCCTCGATCTGCTCAGCGCCCTGGTCTCCTCACATGGCGGCACGCTCAGAGTCGAGCCGTTGCCAACCCGTGGCACCGAGCTCATCCTTACCGTTCCGCTCGGACCGACGGTCGTCGAACCGCGGGCGCCGGCGAATCAGGAACCAGTCGGCGCCGGGGTGCCCCGGTGATCCGGGTGCTGATCGCCGACGACCATGCGCTGGTCCGGCGCGGCCTCGGTGACCTGCTCGGCACCGCGGACGGCATTGAGGTCGTCGGTGCGATCTCCGACGGTTCGTTCGCGGCAGACTCGGTGACCGCGCTCGAGCCGGACATCGTCCTGATGGACCTTTCGATGCCCGGTCTTGACGGGATCGAGGCGACCCGTGCGGTGCTCGCGGTCCGGCCGGCCACCAAGGTCATCATCCTGACCTCGTTCAGCGAGAACGCCCGGATCCTGGCTGCCCTTGATGTGGGCGCGGTCGGCTACCTGCTCAAGGACGCCGAGCCGGAGGACATCATCCGGGCCCTGCTGGACGCCAATGACGGCGGTGTCCCCCTGTCGCCAAAGGCTGCCCGGGCGCTGTTGCCGGGCAACAGATCAGCTGGAGGCACCACTCTGGACGCACTGACGGCGCGCGAGCGTGAGGTGCTGTCGCTGGTGGCGGCCGGCCTGCCGAACAAGAGCATCGCCCGGCGGCTGACCATCAGCGAGAAGACTGTCAAGGCACACCTGACCCGGGTCTTCGCTGTCCTGTGCGTCCGTGATCGCACGTCGGCCGCATTGTGGGCCCAGCGAAACGGTCTCGTCTGAGCCAGAGGGCCTGGGCTCAGTCCGTGAGCCGTACGACCAAGGTCTCATCGATACCGCCCATTTCGTACGACCAAGGTCGTACGAAACGCCATCCCGCACCCCACCGCCCCGGTTCAAACCACCCCAAAAGGGGCAAAAGTCACGTCAAGGGGCGGGCGATCACGATACCAGCGGGGGGTAAGCACTAGAACCAGGTCACGGCGTCGGGTCCCGGTCGTACGCCCAAGGTCCCGTAGACGTGTTCCATGGTGCCGGGCGAACCTGAGGATGTCGTCGCAGGTATGCGGCGAACAAGTTGCCGGGAATGTTCGCCGGAACGCTCCGGTGGTTCTCCAGTTCTTGCAGTCGCAGGCACTGAGCCACCAGCTCACATTGAGTCACCTCCTGACACATAGCCCCTACTGATGAGAAGGCGAACGACATGATCACTGATCCGAAGGCATCCTCGACCGAGGTCTCTGTCGAGAAGGGCGGACTGTCCCGGCGTACTGCCCTGAGGCTGGGGGCGGCCGGGGGTGTTGGCGCTGCCCTGGTGGCTGCGCAGGGTTTTGGCGGGCCGCTGCTCGCCCGTAAGGGTCTGCTCTCGGCTGATGGTGCGTTCGCGGCGACCTCGACGGCGCTCGGGGACTTGTTGTTCTATATCGAGGCGTTCCCGACCAGCCCGTTGATCATCTCGCCGTTCCGTGACCAGCTGCCGATCCCGAAGGCGATGGCGCCGACCCCGAAGTCGGAGTACAGCGCG
>JBBRZQ010000255.1:0-4303 GCA_038236535.1 Actinomycetales bacterium | reverse complement strand
GTCGTGTACTCCGTGACCGGGGCGCCAGAGGCATCCTGAATCTGGAAGCTCAGCTCGCCAAGCTCACCAACCAATGCAGGCGTCTGAACAGGCGAGAGCTCATACCCGTCAACGCCAAGAGCAAGGCCCTTCAGCGTGTCCGCGGCGGCAGACTTTACCCCGGTACTGCTGGCATCGTGGCCCGTTTCATGACCGTTCATTTCGCTCCCTTTCGTCCACCCTGCAACGACGCGGTCAGGCACGACGGCCCCGGCGATTTCAAACGCGCCACCGAACGCCACCACAAGGCCGAGTCCATAGATGGCAAGACGCACGCCGGTATTCATGCCGCCCGAACCGCCGAGTAACCTGCTTCCTCCACGGCAGCCAGAACCTGGGCATCGTCGACCGAATCAGAGCCCGTCACAGCGAGCTTGCCCGTCTGCGCATCCACCTCGATGCCTTCGACTCCAGCGATCTGGCCGACCTCTTCACGGATCGACATCTCGCAGTGCCCGCAGGTCATGCCTGTCACCTGGTACTCGTTCGTGGCCATTACGTATCCTCTTCCCCTGGCAAGGTACCCCTACCGGGTACATGTAGGTGCAACCATATACCCCACTGGGGTATTTCGCAACGATAGAAGTCCGGACAGTGGCCACAATAATTCGATGCAAAAAGGCACTCATCGGTCCTGCGAACTTCAGAAGGCTGAGCCCCATCACGATCTGGCATCACGCTGAAATGCCAACTACTGTTGTACGTCTCCCGGGATGACGACGTAGGCGTCTTCCCCGGTGACGATGGGTTTTAGCGCGCCGGGATTTGGTATCTGCTCGTCGGCGGCGTCAGGCTGACGATGTCCGGATAGACGAATGGCCCGGCGTGCGATCTTTGCGGATCACGCCGGGCCGTTCTGACGCGTAAGGCCGCGCTGATGCTCACGGTAAGTCATGATTCTGTTGTTGTCGAGTTGGACCTGCGGGTCGGGCGCGTAGCGTGCCCTGATTGTGGTGGCCGGTTGCGCCCGTGGGGGTGGGCGAGGGACCGCGTCATTCGGGACGGCCTCGGCACGGATTGGGCGGGCCGCAGGCTCCGGCCGCGCCGTTCCCGGTGCACGGCATGCCAGGGCACGCATGTGCTCCTCGAGGTGCGGTTGGCCGCGCGGCGGGCCGATACGGCTGAGGTGATCGCGGCAGCGATCGAGGCGAAGGCAGCGCTGGGCTGGGGCCACCGGAAGATTGCCGCGGGCTGCGGAAGACCGGTCTCGACGGTCCGCGGCTGGCTACGCGCGTTCGCCGTGTCGGCCGCTTCGATCGGGGACAGGTTCACGGGTTTGTTGGTGCGGGATGCGCCGGACGCTGTCGTGCTCTGGCCCAAGCCTGCTGGCACGGCCCGGGGTGAGGCGTTGTCGGCGCTGATGGCGTATGCCGCGGGACTGGGGCGCCGGTTTGCCGCGACCGTCGCGGTGACGTGGATCCAGGCCGGGATCGCCACGACGAACGGACGCTTGTTTTGCTCGAGCTGGTGGGCTGCGGGTCCCAACACCAATCGGCCCTTACGCAAAGGCGTGGTCGGCGGGAAAGGTGGCAGGAGCGCCGGCCATATCCCTGTGATCGGCGTGTTCACTGTTTGAGAGGACTCTTCATGCCCGCAATCCCACCGGCACGCCTGCCGATCGTTCCGCCGGCGGTGCCGCGGGTTTCCCCGGCGCGCCCGGCCGTGTCTTTGCTCGTGCCGCCGCCGGCAGGGTCACCGTCGGAAACGGCAGTGCGCCGCGACCGGACGGAGAAGATCGCCCTGTTCCGGTATCAGCTGATCCGCGCTGCCGCCGATGCCGCGGTCACCACGCGTCAGCGCGGTCCGATGGTCAGGGACCTCGCGGCTTTGGTGCATCCGGGTCCGTTCGGCGGCACGGTGACGGTCTCCAAAGACACCATTGATCGGTGGATTCGGGCTTGGCGGGCCGGCGGGTTCGACGCGTTGAAACCTCGCGGCCGCGCCCAGGGCGCCGTGACGCCGGCGCAGATCCTGTCCTTGGCCGCGACCCTGAAACGGGAGCGGCCCGCCCGCACCTCAGCGCAGGTGCGGCGCATCATGATCGACACCCTCGGCGACGCGCCGAGCGAGTCGACGTTGCTGCGGCACTTCCGCACGCTGGAACTCCCGACCGGCGTCCGCGAGGTGTTTGGCCGGTTCGAGGCGGATTACCCCAACGAAATGTGGGTCGGTGACGGCCTCCACGGGCCCCGGATCAACGGGCGGAAAACATATCTGTTCGCGTTCCTCGACGACCACACCCGCGTGGTGACGGCAGGCCGGTGGGCCTACGCCGAAGACTCCGTCCGCCTCACGGCGGCCCTCCGGCCGGCGTTGGAAGCGCGCGGTATCCCGGGCACGATTTACGTCGATAACGGCTCGGCTTTTGTTGACGAGTCCCTCGCTCGGACCTGCGCGCGCCTCGGAATCCGGTTGACGCATTCGAAGCCGTATCGTCCGCAGGGCCGCGGGAAGATCGAACGGTTCTTCAACACCGTCAACTCGCAATTCCTCACCGAGATCACCACCGTCGACACCGCGACCGGCGAGGTCGATGCCGGGGTGGGCAGCATGGTGACGTCGCTGGATGAGTTGAATGCGTTGTTCACGTCGTGGGTGGAGATGGTTTACCACCAGGCCGTCCACTCCACGACGGGGCAAACCCCGCTGCAACGCTGGGATGCCAGCTGGGCAGGACGACGCCCGGTGCGGAAAGAGAAGACCGTCATCGCGGAGGCATTCCGCTGGTCGACGATCCGCACGGTGACGAAGTCCGCGACGGTGTCGTTGCAGTCCAACACCTACCAAGTCGATCAGCTCCTCGTCGGCAAACGGGTGGAACTGGTTTATGACCCCTTCGACCTCGCCGGGCTGATCACCGTCTCGGCCGGCAACGGCGTCCCGGCGGGCATAGCCGTGCTCAGCGAAATTCGCCGGCACGTGCATAAGAAGGCCGCGTCCGCCGCGGCCGACAGCATCGAGACCGGCGCGAAAAACGCCGCCTCCGGCATCGACTACCTCCGCCTGGTCGAGACCCGCCATAAGGGCACGATGGCTGGCGAGCCAATCAGTTTCGT
This sequence comes from Actinomycetales bacterium, assembly GCA_038236535.1. Classification (GTDB taxonomy): domain Bacteria; phylum Actinomycetota; class Actinomycetes; order Actinomycetales; family Dermatophilaceae; genus UBA4719. Next base: position 1,208 of record JBBRZQ010000255.1, on the reverse strand, counting down.
CAAAGCGTCCACCGCGACGGCCCGCAAGGTCGTCTTCGTGCCGACCGTTTCGGAGGTGACCCGATGAGTATCGACACGTTGCAATCGCACTACGGCTTCACCCGCATGCCCTTCGCCCGGGACATTCCACCGCAAGCCCTGCACCCGCACCCCTCGCATCGGGAAGCGATCGCCCGCATCGATTGGTGTGTCAGTCAGCGTCAGCTCGGGGTGATCAGTGGTGAAGTCGGCGCCGGGAAAACCGTCGCTGTTCGCGCTGCTCTCGCCGGGCTAGAACCCTCCCGGCATCAGGTGATCTACATCCCAGACCCGACGATCACGATGCGCGGCATCCACACCCGCATCGTCACCGCGCTCGGCGGAACCCCGGCGTTCTTCTCCGGAGTGCTCGCCTCGCAAACCGCGACGCTGCTCGCCGGGGAACTCGACGAACGTGCTCGGCTGCCCGTCGTCGTGATCGATGAAGCGCACCTGCTCACCAACACCGACCTCGAAGCGCTCCGCATGCTCACCAACAGCGACATGGACACGGGGTCGCACTTCGCAATGCTCCTCATCGGCCAGCCCACACTCCGCCGCCGGCTGAAACTCGCGGTGCTCTCGGCGCTGGATCAACGCATCTCCACGCGTTACACAATCACCGGGATGGGCGCCGGCGACACGACCGACTATGTCCGACAGCACCTCAAATTCGCGGGGCGGTCCGACCCGCTCTTCTCCGACGACGCGATCCATGCCATCCACCTCGCCTCGCGCGGCTATCCGCGGGCGGTGAACAACCTCGCCGTCGCCGCGCTGATCGCGACCTACGCCGCCGACAAGACGATCGTCGACCTGGCCGCGGCGCAATCGGCGATCACCGAGAACAGCGAGTGACCCCGCGTCGCGAGTGACGACCACCACGTCAACATGACGATGAAAGCCCCGCCGGAATCCACCGGCGGGGCTTTTTCACACCCGGACATCGTCACCGAAGATGACGCCGCCATCGTCAAATAACGCGACGGGCGACAACTACTCGGTGTACGCGACGCAATCGTGCGAGCTGTCGACGAGAGAGAAGCATACATTGCCTCCAACATCGGCCACGCCGTCAACCAGGGCGAGTTGCTCGACACCACTGACAGCCGACAGCTCGTGTTCGAACTCACTGCTCTGGTCGAGGCGCCTAACTCGTACTCGCTCCTACGCAGATCTGCGGGAACCAT
>JBBRZQ010000254.1:0-4305 GCA_038236535.1 Actinomycetales bacterium | reverse complement strand
GGGGCGCCGAAGGCAAAGGCGTCCAGCAGGAAGCCGAACTTCTCCTGGGCCTCTTCCTCGCCCAGGCCCATCACCGTGAAAACCCGCTCCTGAATGTCCTTGCGGTGAATACGGATCGAGCCACCGCCGATCTCGTTCCCGTTGCAGACGATGTCGTAGGCGTAGGCCAGCGCGGAGCCCGGGTCGGTGTCAAAGGTGTCCATGAACTCGGGCTTGGGCGAGGTGAACGCGTGGTGGACAGCAGTCCAGGCACCGTGGCCGACCGCGATGTCACCCGAGGCGACCGCCTCGGTGGTCGGCTCGAACAGCGGGGCGTCCAGGACCCACAGGAACGACCAGGCGGACTCATCGATGAGCTCGCACCGCCTGCCGATCTCTGAACGCGCAGCGCCCAGCAGGGCACGGGACGGCTTGATCGCGCCGGCCGCGAAGAAGATGCAGTCCCCGTTGCCGGCACCGACGTGCTTGGTGAGCCCCGCACGCTCGGACTCGGTCAGGTTCTTGGCAACCGGCCCGCCGAGCACCCCGTCCTCGCCGACCAGGACATAGGCCAGACCCTTGGCCCCGCGCTGCCTGGCGAACTCCTGCCAGGCGTCGAGCTGCTTGCGCGGCTGGGCAGCGCCCCCGGGCATCACGACAGCGCCGACATACTGCGCCTGGAACACCCGGAAGGTGGTGTCCGCGAAATACTCCGTGCAGTCGGTGAGCTCCTGGCCGAACCGCAGGTCAGGCTTGTCCGAGCCGAACCGGGCCATGGCGTCCGCGTAGGTCATCCGCAGCAGCGGAGTGGTGATCTCGTGGCCGATGAGCTTCCACAACGCCGTCAGGATCGCCTCACCGAGCTCGATGATGTCGTCCTGCTCGATGAAGCTCATCTCGATGTCGAGCTGGGTGAACTCCGGCTGACGGTCGGCGCGGAAGTCCTCGTCGCGGTAGCAGCGGGCAATCTGGTAGTAGCGCTCCATGCCGGCGACCATGAGCAGCTGTTTGAAGAGCTGCGGGCTCTGCGGCAGGGCGTACCAGGAGCCGGGCCGGAGCCGGGCCGGCACCAGGAAGTCCCGGGCACCTTCAGGGGTCGAACGGGTCAGCGTGGGAGTCTCGATCTCGACGAAGTCGCGCTCGGCCAGGACGGCCCGGGCAGCCTGGTTCACCTTGCTGCGCAGGCGGATGGCGGCAGCAGGGCCGGGCCGGCGCAGGTCGAGGTAGCGGTGCCTGAGCCGGGCCTCTTCGCCGACGGTGACGTGCTCGTCGATCTGGAACGGCAGCGGGGCTGCCGGGCTCAGGACCTCGATCTCGGTGGCCACCACCTCGACGTCGCCGGTCGGCAGGTCCTTGTTGGCGTTGCCCTCGGGGCGCTGACGCACCTCGCCGGTCACCTTGACGCAGTACTCGTTGCGCAGGTCGTGGGCCCCGCCCCGGGCGAGGATCTCGTCGCGGACGACCACCTGCGCCACCCCCGACGCATCACGCAGGTCGAGGAAGGCCACCCCGCCATGATCGCGGCGGCGGGCCACCCACCCGGTCAGGGTGACGGTCTGCGAGGTGTGGTCGGCGCGCAAGGTGCCGGCCTCGTGAGTGCGAAGCACGGTGATGTCCTCAAATCGTTGATTCGAACTGGCAGTTGCTCAGATGCTCTGACGGTCAGCGGCTCACAAGCCCGGACCCTCAAAGGCTCAGTTGCTGCAGGTTGGTCCTGCGCCCCGTCGCGCAGGCACAGCACCCACATCTTACGGAAGGACAGGTCTCCCTCCGAACGGGTCCATGACAGGTGCGGCTAGGGGCCGTCCAGCGCCTCGACCATCGCGGCTGGAGCGTGCAGCCGCCAGGAGTCGGTCATCAGCTCGGTCAGCTCCTGCACGTCGACCATCGGCAGACGCACCAGCACCGCTGTGTCACCGGCGTAGTGGTCGGTGGTGAAGAACGTCTCGGGGCCGCTGGCCAGCAGAGCCTCCTTCTCACCCAGGTCAGCCACCGGCAGCACGATGACCTCCTGGTTGGCGACCTTGGGCTTCTTGGGATCCACCCGCTCACGCCAGAGACCGACGTACTTCTTCCCGGCCACCCGGAAACCGAACTCGCCCTCCGACTCTGTGGTCTCGGGCAGTGAGAGCGCGATCCGGCGCACGTCGTCCTGGGTAGCCATGTGCTCTCCTCAGCCGTATGCCGGGTGCTCTGGCCAGGGAGCGTCAGGTGGCCTCAGCGTGACCCAGCCGCGGGCCCGCGAGGCGTGGGCGCACAGAATCCCGATCACGGCGCTGGGGTTGTGCAGCTGGCCCCGCAACACGGCCTCGTGCGCCTCGTCAAGGTCAACCCAGCAGACCGGCATACCGTGTTCCTCGTCCTCGCGGGTGAAGCGTTCGTCGCGGCTGACCCCGGTCAGGTCGCGGGCCAGGAAGACCCGCAGCGCTTCAGAGGTTCCTCCGGGGGACCCGAAGTGGTCGATCAGGACGTGCCAGCGCCCGGCGATCAGGTCAGCCTCCTCGTTCAGCTCGCGGGCCGCGCCCAGCCAGGGCTGCTCACCGGTCACGTCCAGCAGGCCTGCCGGCAGCTCCCACTCGAAGGCACCGACCGGGTGACGGTACTGCTGGATCAGCAGCACCTGGGCCCGGCCGCCGACCTCGCGCAGGGCGACGATCACCACCGCGCCGGGGTGATCGATGTACTCGCGCCGGACGGTTCCGGCTGCCCCGAGGTCGACGGTGTCGCGACGAAGGTCCCAGACCATGCCTTCGAAGAGGAGCTCGCTCTCCAGCACCGGACGGCGCTCCATCCGGTCCGTCAGGTCAACGCCATGCAGGACCCGGGCGTCAAGGCTCATCGGATCACGAGAGTCGTCCGCAGACCGAGGTGATGGCCCGGCGATGAGTGGCCCTTACGGCGCCCGCAGTCACTGTGCAGCAACGGGCTCACTGTCCTTGGGTCTTTCGACCTCGACCAGGCGGGCGGCCCGGTGGGCGTCGATCGCCGCTCCGACCAGCCCGGCGAACAGGGGGTGCGCACGGGTCGGCCGGGACAGGAACTCGGGGTGGGCCTGGGTGGCGACGTAGTACGGGTGCACATCGACCGGCAGCTCGACGAACTCGACCAGGCTGCCGTCCGGGGACGTCCCGGAGAAGACCAGGCCAGCCTGCTCGAGCTGGGCGCGGTAGTCGTTGTTGACCTCGTAGCGGTGGCGGTGACGCTCGTTGACCAGCTGGGACCCATAGGCGTCGGCGATGACCGACCCCTCGGTCAGCCTGGCCGGGTAGGTCCCCAGCCGCATCGTGCCACCGAGATCTCCGGCACCCTCGACGAAGGCCTTCTGCTCCTCCATCGTGGCGATCACCGGATGGGTGGTGTGCGGGTCGAACTCGCTGGAGGACGCGTCGCTGATACCGATGACGTTGCGGGCGTACTCGATCACCATGCACTGCAGTCCCAGACAGATGCCTAGCGCGGGCACACCCCTGACCCGGGCCCACTTCAGCGCCCCGAACATGCCCTCGATGCCGCGGATACCGAAGCCGCCCGGGACGACGATCGCGTCGACGCCTCCGAGAGCCTTCTGGGCGCCGGCCTCGGTGTCGCACTCGTCGCTGGCAACCCAGCGGATCGAGACCCTGGCGTCGTGGTGGAAGCCACCGGCACGCATGGCCTCGGTGACCGACAGGTAGGCATCCGGCAGGTCGATGTACTTACCCACCAGGGCAATCTCGACGGCGTGCTCCGGGTTGTGCACCCGGCGCAGCAGCTTGTCCCAGTCGCTCCAGTCCACGTCACGGAACGGCAGTCCGAGGCGCCGGATGACATAGGCGTCAAGCCCCTCGGAGTGCAGCACCCTCGGGATGTCGTAGATGCTTGGTGCGTCCACACAGGCCACGCACGCCTCGGTATCGACGTCACACATCAGTGAGATCTTGCGCTTGACGCCCTCGGGGAGCTCACGGTCAGCACGCAGCACGATCGCGTCGGGCTGGATACCGACCTGGCGAAGCGCGGCCACCGAGTGCTGGGTCGGCTTGGTCTTCAGCTCGCCGCTGGGTGCCAGGTAGGGGACCAGGGAGATGTGCAGGAAGAAGACGTTGTCCCGCCCCACGTCATGACGGACCTGGCGTGCCGCCTCGAGGAAGGGCAGCCCCTCGATGTCGCCGACCGTGCCGCCGATCTCGGTGATGATGATGTCCGGACGGTCCTTGGCCGGCACGTTCGCCTGCTCGCGCATCCGTGACTTGATCTCGTCGGTGATGTGCGGGATCACCTGCACCGTGTCGCCGAGGTACTCGCCGCGGCGCTCCTTGGCGATCACGTGGCTGTAGATCTGGCCGG
>JBBRZQ010000253.1:0-4325 GCA_038236535.1 Actinomycetales bacterium | reverse complement strand
GTTTGATCGGTCTCTCGGGGTCTCGGGCGTGATGTCGTAGCCCTTGGGCGATGTTCTCGACCCCTGCCAGTCGGAGGAGGCTGATCGCGGTGCTGCGTAGGGTGGCCATGACTTGTGGGCTGTTGCCGGTGCGGACTTGGGGGCGGTCTTCGTCGTTATCCTGATGTCGGGATAACGTCGACTATGCCGCGTTCGGGGTTATGCCGACTGGTGGCCGGGGTCGCTTGGCGTGCGCGGCGCGGCGGTTGGGCTGGTCGGCATAACTCCCGGCTCTTCGTCGGCGATCGACTCTGTGCTGGTGGATCACTCGGATCCAGCAGATGAGGAGGCGATCGAGATGGATCAGCGTCGTGCACGGCGTGGCGGGCTTGAGGAGCTCGCAAACGGCTACGAGGGTTTCTTGGTGGCCAAGGGGTTATCGCCGGAGTCGCTCCGGCACCGGATGTCGCAGTGGGGCGCGCTGGGACGATGGCTCGAGGCGCAAGGTACTGGCCCAGGAGGACTGACCGACCGGGTCGCTGAGCGTCATATCTTGGGTCGGCGGTCGGCGGGCAAGGTCACGTGGGTATCGCCGCGCAGCCTGGCGTTGCCGTTGACCTACCTTCGCGAGGCCGGTATCGCTCCGCAGCCGACGCGCCAGCCGAAGGACGCGCGGGCCGATGGTGTGCTGGAGGCGTACCGCCGGTACCTGATCGAAGAGCGCGCCCTGGCCGCCGAGACCCAGCGGTCTTATCTGCGGTTCGCTGGCGAGTTCTGCCGGTCGCTGCCAGGCGGTTGGGGCGGACTGGGCCAGCTCAGGGCGAAAAGACGCCTCTTCGTACGTGGTCACGGTATGTGGCACCGGCAGCGTGGCCTCGGCAAAGAAGACGGTCACCGCGTTGGCGTCGCTGCTGCGCTATCTCTTCCTCGCGGGGGTGACCGCCGAGCCGCTGCGGGAAGCGCTGCCCAAGGTCAGTGGGCCAGTACCGAGCCGGCGCGGGTGGATCTGGATGCCGACGCGGTGGGCCGGTTGCTGGCCGCATGCGACCCGCGCCGGCCAGGTGGTGTCCGGGACCGCGCGGTGATCACCATGCTGGCGCGCTTGGGATTGCGAGCCGGGGAGGTCGCCGCGCTGACTCTGGAGGACCTGGACTGGCATCGCGGTCAGGTGATGATCCACGGCAAGGGCGCCCGCTACGAGCCAGTCCCGCTACCTGCGGACGTCGGCCACGTGCTCGCCACGTACCTGCGGTCCCGGCCACCGGCACCGCCCGGGTGCCGGTCGGTCTTCCTGCGCCTGGCTCCACCAGCCGGGCCGATCACCTCCCGTGCGGTCTCCCTGGTGGTACGTCGGGCCGCGCGGCGGGCGGGACTTCCTCCCATCGGTTCACACCGGCTGCGCCACTTCGCTGCGACCAGCCTGCTGCGCGCCGGAGCGCCGCTGCCAGAAGTTGCTGAACTGCTACGCCAGCGGTCCCTGGAAGTGACCGCCCGCTACGCCCTGGTGGATCCCAGCGCGCTGCGGGAACTGGCCCAACCCTGGCCCGGAGGCGCGCGATGAGCCGGTTGGACGCCGGGGTCGAGGACTACCTCACGCTGCGCCACGGCCTGGGGTTCGCGCTCAACGGCGCCCGACCCCTCCTGGCGGACTTCACCGCGTTCGTGGACCGCCACGGCGCCGAGACGATCACCACCGACCTCGCCGTGGCCTGGGCGACCGCACCGACCGGAGCCGATCCGCTCTGGTGGCGGCAACGGCTTGGCACGGTCCGCGAGTTCGCCCGCTACCTGGCCACGATCAACCCGCACACCCAGATCCCACCGGCGGACCTGCTCCCCGCACGTCACAACCGGCGCACACCATACCTGTACACCGAGGCAGAGATCACCGCGTTGATGGCTGCCGGGCAGGCGCTGTCCCCGCCGCTGCGGGCCGCGACGTACACCACTCTGGTCGGGCTGCTCATGGTCACCGGGCTACGCCTCGGCGAGGCGATCGCGCTGGACCGTAGCGATGTGAAAACGGACACCTCAACTCTGATCGTGCGTCACGGCAAGAACCGTCGAAGCCGCGAGATCCCGTTGCATCCGACGAGCCTTCAGGCACTGCTGGAGTATCGAGCCACCGCCGAGCGCGTGATCCCGCGGCCCCCCTCGCCGAGCCTGCTCGTCTCGATCAGGGGCACCCGGCTGTGCCAGTCGGCGGTGCACCCCACCTTCCAGGTGATGCTCACGCAGGCCGGGCTGCAACCCCGCGGACCACGATGTCACCCGCGGCTGCACGACGCCAGGCACAGCCTGGCCGTGCAGGCCCTGATTCGCTGGTACGACGACGGTGCCGACGTCGACGCCAAGCTCCCGCTGCTGTCAGCGTTCCTGGGCCACGCCAACCCGGCCTCGACCTACTGGTACCTCCAGGCGGCGCCGGAGCTGTTCTCCCGGGTCGCCGATCGACTGGACCGCCTGCCCGGAGCGCCATCATGACCAGCCTCGCCCCCACCCTGCAGGCCTTCTTCACCGACCGGCTGATGGCCCAACGGCAAGCGAGCGGACGGACCGTGGCCGCCTACCGAGACAGCATCCGGCTGCTGATCGGGTTCGTCTGCTCCCACACCGGAAAGCAGCCCACCCAGCTGGACTTGGCCGACCTCGACGGGCCGATGATCGGGTCCTTCCTGACCTACCTGGAACAGCAGCGCGGCAACACCGTACGTACCCGTAACGCGCGCCTGGCCGCGATCCACTCGCTGTTCCGCTACGCCGCACTGCGCCACCCCGAGCACGCGGCATCGATCCAGCGGGTGCTGGCCATCCCGCCGAAACGGTTCGACCAGGCCGTCGTCTGCTACCTGACCAAGACCGAAGCCGAGGCCCTGCTGGCAGCCCCGGATCGTGCCACCTGGATCGGCCGTCGTGACCACACCCTGCTGTCCGTCGCCATCCAAACCGGGCTGCGGGCCGCCGAGCTGACCGGGCTGCGGGTCACCGACGTCGTCCTCACCCACGGCCCGCACGCCCGCGTCCTTGGTAAGGGCCGAAGGAACGCTGCATCCCGCTGACCGCCACGACCGCCACGACCGCCACGACACTCTCAGCGTGGCTGCACGAACGCGCCGGCGCGCCCGACGAGGCGCTCTTCCCCAGCAGGCGCGGGTCCCCGCTGAGCACCGACGCGGTCGAGGCCCTGGTCGCCAAGTACGCCACCGCCGCAGCCAGCCGCTGCCCATCATTGAACGAGAAGACGATCACACCGCACGTTCTGCGGCACACCTGCGCCATGTTCCTACGCGACGCCGGCACCGACATCGCGACGATCGCAGGTCCGCTCCGCCCCGGACGTCCGCTCATGCCGCGTGGAGGGCGAACGCCCGGATCTGCCGCTGGGCGTAACCGGGCGCCGCGCAGCTGTCAGCGGTCCCCGGCCGTACCCAGGCCAGCGACCAGGGCGCGTTTCGTCGGCTGCGTCGCCGAGCAACCCGATCACATGGCTCAGCGAGGTGAACGCGGGCGGCTCGAAGCCCGTTCGTTTCGTCTACTCCCATCGCGCCCTACTGCACTGGGATGGCGACGTGGCACACGTGTTCGTCTGGTCCGGCGGCGAACAGGTCGGTGAAGTAGTGCTCTCGTGGTGGGGCGGTGATGGGTCGGTTGTCGTTATTGGCTGTCGCTTCGACGAGGTCGTGGGCGGCGAGGATGTCGGGGTAGACGACTTGCCGTTTGGTCAGGGTCACGCTCAGCTCGGGGTGAGCCGCTTCGCGGCGCAGGTTGATCCCGGGCGGCAGGTTCAGTGAGGCGACTGAAGGCAGGTCTGCTGGGGCGACGGCCAGGCAGACTTCGACGGGTCCGTCGCTGTCGTGGTTGACCCGGCCGTGATAAATCACCAGGCCGGGGTGTCCGCGGTTCCGAGCCGGCGGGGGCCGAGCTGGCTCAGTCGCCGGATCGCCTCGCCGATGTAGGTGGGCAGGTAGTGCGCACCGCGACCAGCGCCTTCTTGCCCTTGGCGCGGCCGCCCGCGAGCCCCGGCTCCTCACCACCGATGTAGGTCTCGTCCACCTCTACCTGCCCGGACAGCAACTCCCAGAGCCCGGGCGCACCAGCACCGATCGCAGCCGGTGCAGCATCGCCCACGCTCTCTGGTACGAGCCGATCTCCAGCGTGCGCTTCAACCCGAGCGCAGAGATACCGTCCTTGGCCGTGGCGAACGACCACACCGCCTGGAACCACACCGTCAACGGCGTGCGGGTCCGGTCGAAGATCGTTCCCGCTGTCACCGACGTCCGATGCGCGCACCGCGCGCATTTCCACCGGCCGTCGGCCACCTGCCAGCCACCGACGTGACCGCACTC
>JBBRZQ010000252.1:0-4326 GCA_038236535.1 Actinomycetales bacterium | reverse complement strand
TCACCGACCCGCGTCAGTCGTGTCGGCGCGCCATTGGCCACCGCATTGTCGAAGTTGCTAGCAATGCCTGGACCGCGGCTACGGCTGAACAGCACCGATGGAATGTCGTCTGCTGCTTTTGCGGCAACACCGGTAGCCAACGCGGAATCGTAGGCCGGGGGGTCGTTTCCTAGCCGCTGACCTGCACCGATACCGCCGTCAGGCCCGACGGCAACCTGAGCCGTGGGGGTGTGGACCCCGACGCGAGTTTGGGCTGCGGTGGCCGTGGCCGCCGACGCTGTCCCGGCACCCATGAACATGACCAGGGCCACGACGAGAGCGGCTAGGAGAAAACCCGGCCAACGCAGGTTCGCGTCACGGGCGGGCTTGGTCATGAGGTCAGTGTGTCAGCGGTATGCCCCCAGTGTTGGCTGCGACAGGCCGTCACCGGTGCTGCTGCTCGGGAGCCAGGTGGTCAGCGTGGTCGTGGTGGTCGCCGCCTGGATCCGGGGCGCCGGTTCAGGGCATCGGCGACCTCGGCGAGGGCGTGGGCCAGGGCTGGTAGGTCCCGGTCGTAAACCCGCCCGTGGTCGAGCTGGGTGGCGAGCTGGGCCAGCACCGCGGGCCAGGCCGGACCGTGGGGCGCGGTGGTCACGGGGCGGTCGACCTGCACGACCCGGTCGACGACCTGGACGGCGGCGCGTCCGGACGCTGCCGCTCGGGTCAGTTCCCAGGCCCGGTGGCGGCACGAGGAGGAGCACCATTTCGGGATCCGACCCCGGGCCGGCAGCAGGATCGGTGTCCCGCACCAGCCACACGCCAGGGACTGTCCGGGGCGCCGCGGTGACCGCTTCGAGGCGTCTCTTACGACCGGGTTGGTGTCGGTGGTGGTGCTCGTGTCGTCGCTCTTCATCGCGTGCTCCCGCCCCAGGTTAGTTGTGCCAACGACTTTACCCGGCGGCCTCAGTGCCAGACGTGTGTCACACATCAACTTCGGCAAAATCGAGGAGGTGCGACAGGTCTTCAGGTGTTGGGGTGGAGCTGGCGCAGGAGCATCACGGCGGCCTCGCCGGCGGCATTGGTGATCCAGGCGGCGCGGTCGGCGTCGCCGTCCAGGAACGCGGCGAGGTCGTCCAGGGTCGCGTCCTCGGCGTGCATCAGCCAGTCCTGGATCACTGACAGCAGGCGGGCCAGGTCCTGGGCGTCGACCGGGTCCAACACCACGCTCGCCGGAGGTACCGGGTCGTGGCCCTGGGGTCGGCCGCTGGTCATCGGGTCGGTCCTGGGATCGGCACCGATCCGGTGGGCGGGCGGTTCTCTTCTTCTGGTTCTTGGTCCAAAGAAGCAAGCAACTGCTGCGACGACACCCTCAACAATGAGTCACCAGCAACACCTGTGACGGGAACATCGCCACCTCTGGCAATGTCGCTCGGCGAGGTTTGTCGTGGGGTGTTCGCCGAGCCGGGGTGGGTCGCGGCGTGGACCGCCTGCAGCGCTCTGATGCTGACCTGGGTGTAGATCTCGGTGGTGGACAGCTCGGCGTGGCCGAGCATGGCCTGGATGTAGCGGATGTCCGCCCCGCCTTCGAGCATGAGGGTGGCCATGGTGTGCCGGAAGATGTGGCACGCCCCTTGTTTACCCACCCCGGAGGCTTGGACGTAACCCCTGGCGAGCTGGGTGAGGCGGTCCAGGGAGAACCCGTGCCCATCCAGGGTCAGGAACAACGTGCCGACGTCCGGCTCGGCGGCCAGCCGCGGCCGTGCCTCGATCAGGTACTTGTCCACCCAGGCCAGGGCCCGTGGGCTGATCGGGACCATCCGGTCTTTCTTGCCCTTGCCCTGGCGCACCATCAACGTGGCCCGGTCAACGTCGAGGTCCATCAGGGCCAGGTGGGCGAGCTCGGCGCGGCGGATCCCGGTGCAGTACAGCACCTCGAGCATCGCCCGGTCCCGGACCCCGCTGGTCGTCGTCAGGTCGGGCCCGGCGAGGACCTGTTCGGCCTCGGTGATGCTCAGCGCCGGTTGCGGGAGGCGGTGCTCGACCCGGGGCAGGTCCAGCTCGCTGGCCGGGTTCGAGCCGACGTGGTTGTTCTTCACCGCCCATTTGAAGAACGCCCTCGCCGGCAGTAGCCGCTGGTTCTGGGAGCGGAACGAGAGCGGGTGCCCGTCGGGTTTGCGGTAGTGGAACAGCCACCGCTGGTAGCGCACCAGCATCGGGCGGGTCACCTCCACCGGCCGGGTCACACCCCGCTCGGCCAGCCACCCCGACAATGCGGACAGCTGCTGGCGGCGGTTGCGGATCGTCGCAGGAGAGAACCCGCGGGCGCCCAGGTCGGCACAGAACTCCTCCACCAATGCGGGGAACCCGTGGGCGTCGCCGCTATCACCGGGAACCCGCAACGGGGTGTGCTGCCCGCGCCGGCCCATCAGTGCCCACCCGCTACGGCGGCGCTGAACGCACCGCTGCTGTCATGGCCGTTCACGTGCCCATTCATGGTTTCGTCGACGCCGACGTTCACCTGAGCGTTGAGGTGGCCGTTGAGGTGGCCGCCGTCGTGCTCAAACATGTGCTTCTCGGCGTCTTGGCGGGCGCCTTTGGTGGTGTCGGTGGTGGCCTGACCGGGGGCCGACCGCCCCCCGACCGGGGGCCGGCCGGCCCCCGACCGGTCGGGTTCTGGGCCCGACCGGTCCCCGTCATAGGTGGTCGCTGTCGGATGTTTCAAGGTGGTGGGGTCGGTCAGCCCGGCCAGGAACGGCCGCCCTGTTACCCCTTCGCCGCGCCAGGTCAGCTCGTACCCGTAGGCCCCGGAGTCCAGCCGGTGGGCCAGGACCAGCTCCAGGTCGACCAGCCGGGCGAGGTGGACCTTCAGCTGGGTGTCACCCCAACCCAGCTGCTCGCGTAGCTGGCGGCGGGTGAACCGCACCAGGGAGGGGTCGACTCCCATCTCCTTGGCGGCTGCGACGACGTGGGCGTGGACCGCGTGCAAGAGCCGGCGGGTCTGCGGGGCGAGCTCGTCCAGCGACTGGCCAAGGACCAGGTGCGCGAGCCGGTTCGCGACCTCGATATCGACCAGGGTGGACTCCACGTAGGTCACCTGCTTCCCGCTGACGGTCGCGGTCCGCCGGGGCCGTTGGTGCTGGTGCAACAACGTGACCGCCGCGATCAACCCCAGGTACTTGCCGTGGTCGCGTCTGGTCCTGGTCCGCCCGTCCGCGAACGTGAGGGCATCGGCGTAGGGGTTGACCACCGCCAAGGGCTCCAGCAGCCGGCCGGCGTTGCGGTGCAACGCCACGACCTGCTCGCGGTGGGTCCGTGCGGTCAGGCCGGCCAGGGTCTGGGCGTGTCGTTGGGCGGTGTGGATCGCCTTGGTCTGTTCCCGGTCCTCATCCACGGTCAACACCAGGCACCGGTTCAACAGCTCCTCATCGATGTCGATCGCCGTGGTCGTCAACACGATCGCGGTCGGCCCGGTGACCTTGTAGGTGTGGGTGACCAACCGCCCCGAGGCGGTGTCCTTACCGGTGGAGGCGATGGACAGCTCACCCTCGGACTGCAACAGCTTCAGCGCGTACGTCGCCCGGCTGGCCCCCTCCTCCTCGGCGATCGACAACACCTTGTGGGCCAGGTCCGACTCACCCAGGTAGAACAACGACTGGCCGGTCATCGCCGAAAACGAGACCCGGTCCTCTTCGGGGACAAACCCCAGCACGGCCTCCATCACCGCGGACTTACCTGCTGCCGACGTCGACTGCACGATCACCGCCAACGGGGACGGGAGCTTGCGGGACACCGCCGCCAGGTAACCCACCAGGCAGTTCGTGGCCTCACCGACCATCCCGACCGCGGCGAAGTCGGCCTCGATCCGCGCGATCAGGTTCGGGTCAGCCAACAGCTCCAAGGCCCCCGCACGCTGGGTCGCGCTGATCGTGGGCTGGACCTTCTTCGGCGCCTGCGCCGCGGCGATCACCTCCTCCGCGCGGGACTCACACGCCAACAACACCGCGCCCAGGTCGGACTTGACCACCTCCGGCTCCACCCGCAGCTCGCCCGCGGCCGCAGCCGCGAACACCGCCCGTGCCCGCGCGGAGTACAGGTCCAGGGTGTCCACATGAAAACGGCCACCAGCCAAACCCACCCCCGTCGTGTCGGTTCGGGCGGCCAGGACGTTGACCCGCAACGCATCAAAGCTGGTGACCTTCTCCAGGCCCCGGACCCGCCAGGTTCGGTTCCCCAACGTGATCCTCAGCTCGCGCCCGTCCACCACAGCCGGCGACCCCTCAACCCCAGTGCGCGGGACCGGCGAAGCCAAACCCGGCTCCACCACCGGCGCCGGCTCAGCCACTGGCC
>JBBRZQ010000251.1:0-4339 GCA_038236535.1 Actinomycetales bacterium | reverse complement strand
GGCAAACTCGTCGAAGGCTCCGTCATCCAGGGCTGGAAAGGGGCACTGGGCGAACTCGCCCTCATCTACCCCGACCGCATCAACGCCCACCTCTAACCACCCCACGACCACCTCACTTACACAGACAACTTGACAACCTCGCCCAGGCCACCAACCCCAGGTTGGTGTGCAGGGACGCAGGCGCTGAAAAAGACAGGGCCGGCGGGTTCACCACAGCCTGTGCAGGGCTCGCCAGTAGCAGGGGCGACAACAGTGCCAGCACTGCCATCACGACCAGCAGCACCCGACCATGCGACGGCTGGCTACCTGGATCTCGATCTCGCCCACAACAAACCCGCTCATCTTCCAAGGACTGCCCCGATGACCAAGCCGGTGCCCCCACCCGGGCGCGTCGCCATCGCGGCAGCCGCAGGATAGCCCCTCATTGGAGGGTCCCCTGACCATCACCGATGGCACTGAGGCGAGAATGAGCTCGTTGCTCGTGCACCTGGAGAGCCGGTCGGTGCCGGTCAGCGGCCGCAGGAAGCCAGGGAGTATGTCCGGCCAGTCCCTATATAGGCGATCGTGGTATGCGCGCCGGTGCTGTCAACGTAGGGGAGCCTGGCGTCTCCGCTTCCCAGGATGAGTCCCCTTTTGTATGGATCTGCGTCACCGGCGGGCGCTCCTGACGCTTCTGCCTGAGAGGGTACGACCGACCGCAGGTGACCATCTGACCCGGACCAGCGGGTCAGTCGTCCATCTTCTTCTGGAGGGCGGACGCGAGCAGGGCTGCTCCGGCCCGAGAGGGGTGGATGTCGCAGGTCGTGTCGAGGCGGCGGATCAGCAGCCCGGCGGCGCACGCGTTGCCGCCGAAGGGGGCTGCCGCCAGCGCAAAGGCACCGAAGCCGTCAGCGACCCTGCCGCCGAAGGCACGGGTCACGCCAGCGAGAACGCCGTCGAGTGCGTAGATCGCACCTGTCACGACGGGGTCCGCATAGTTGGTCGAGTAGTAGGTCACCGCCACGAAGTCCCCGTGGAAGCCAGCGGCCCGCAGACCTGAGTAGATGGTGATGATGTTCTTCTGCACCGTGGTCAGCAGGGCTGGCAATGCCTTGAGGATGCAGCTGCTGACGTCTTTCGCGAGCACGGTCGCCTCACAGCCGTTCTGGACCAGTAACAGGTCGTTCGCCCCGATCATCAGGGAGACGGTTCTGGTGCGGCGGTTGGCCGCCACGTAGTCCTCGGCATACTGCAGCTGGCTTCCCCGGTAGGACACGTGCAGTGCGCCGACGAACTGGCGGTAGTCCTGGCAGCCGTTGTCCGGACGGGTGCCGGTGATCAGGCTGGTGCTGGTCTCACCGGGGCAGCTGGCGTTGAACACCTTCAGCCTCGGCCTGAACAGGTCGGACACCAGCTGCGGGTAGCCGACAAAGCTGGCGGGGTTGACACCTGGTGTGACCAGCAGCGGGTTGAAACCGAACGGCACAGAGTCACCCAGCGCCAGGTAGCTGTGCGGATTGGAGTTGGCCGGGCTGGTGGCTGAGGCCGGAACGGCCACCACCAGAGCAAGCACGCACGCCAGCACAGAGCCGGCTGCCGCAGCACGGACACTCAAGAAGCGATGCATCGGACCCCCCATGGGCCCCCCGGGGGCGACCCCTCGCACAGCAGGTTCCCGGCGTTCTCGGTGACTTTCACGCCCTGGCCGGGGAAGAAGACCTGAGCATCCACTCAGAAGGCACCGACGTCAATGGCTGCGCCTGGATTCGGGAGGCATTGCGTTGACAGAGCCCACCGCTGCCACCACCGGCTCAGGGCGAGCCCGGGCAGAACGAGCAGGCCTTACTGCAGCCGTTCCTGGACGAGCCGGAGCTCGGTGAGCACCCCGTGGGCCGCATAGAACACCTGCGAGAGGGGGCTGCGGCCGTATCCGAGGTCGTCTTCGGCCGCTTCGAAGGTGAACGGGCCGTCATAGGTGAGCGCCCGGATGATCACCCGCCCCGCAGCCGGCAGGGCGTGGTCGAGACCCTGCGTCATACCCGCGAGGTGAGTCTGTGTCATGTCGAGGAAGACCTGGTTGGCGTGAACGACAGCCTCATGCGCGCCGCCTCCGATCATGCCGCCCCCGGTGCTGACGTACAGACTGCTGGTGCCGTCAGCCAGACAGACCAGACTCGCCACGCCGTCGCCGTTTCCCATCTCCATCACGGCGCCCCAGGTCGCCGGGCCGTCAGGCCCGCGAGACATCCCCACCGCTGATGGGTCCAGGTTGAAGATCTGGCTGCGCAGCCCCTCGAAGACGCCGGCTGGCGTCTGGGGGGTGGGCTCGCTGGGTCGTCTGGCTCTCCGTCTGAACACTGGCCAAACGTAGCGCCGGCGAAGCTCGCCCCGGTGGGTGGGCCGTCGCCTTGCCGGGTAGCCCCTCGCCGTGGTCGCGGCCGATGAGTCAGGTGGGCAGGTCGACCCGGTGGCGGGCACGGGCACTTCGGCGTTTGAGGGCGCGCCGCTCTTCCTCGGACAGCCCGCCCCAGACCCCTGCCTCCTGACGGGTGTCCATGGCCCAGTCGAGACACGTCTCAACAACCGGGCAGCGCCAGCACACGGGCTTAGCCCTCTGTATCTGGTCCAGCGCAGGGTCGGAGGTCCCGATCGGGAAGAACAGCTCCGGGTCCTCGTCCAGACAGGCTGCCTGGCTGCGCCAGTTCTTCATCGTGGCCTCTCTGGACCGCAGATCCGAGGCGACCAGCGGCATGCCAGTCAGATCAGCAGCTCATCGGTCGGTGTTCCTGAGGGACGTCCGGAACTGGGCATCCACCCAAAAAAATCCTACTGAACAACCCAGGGGCGCGTAGCCCGAATGGCCAAAGGAGCGCGATGACCTGGGTCACGGCCTTCATGTTCGCCTCGAACCCCTCTCTGCTCCGCCTGGTCTCCCGGCCGCTACCTGATAGAGCCGCCCAGGATCTTCTGTACGGCGGGCGCCTGTGCCTTGTCGTCCAGGGTGACCAGCCAGGCTGGTCCCTGAACCGAGGGGCCGGAGGCCTTCGCCCCGAAGGCCTTCTTCGCCGAGTCCAGCAAGGACTGCATCTGCTCGGCGCTGCGGAACGTCGACACGGTGACCGTGGTCGCGCCGTGAGCACAGCTGCCTGACTCCCTGGGCCCGACCGCAGCCGGGTTCGGGGTCCAGACGGTGCAGTCGAACCCGCCCTTGTCAAGCGCCGATGCGATTGACGCCGCCGACGTATAGTCCACGCTCCGGGTCGCGCTGTCGGAGCCGCCGCAGCCGGCCAGGGCTAGAACGGAGACTGTGACGAGCGCTGCGGTGACCCTGGTCATCCTTACCCCTCGCTGTTGGTCCCACGAATCTAGCCTGTGGGGGCAGCGCGGGGTTGGCGCCGGACCGGTCAGCTCCTGGGTCCTGAGTACAGCGCGCCGACCTCGGCGTCGAAGTCCTTCATCACCATGGCCCGCTTGAGCTTGAGCGAGGGCGTCAGGTAGCCGTTGTCCTCGGTGAAGTCGCCGGCCAGGACGGTGAACTTGCGGATCGACTCAGGCTTGCTGACCGAGGTGTTCGCGTGCTCGACGGCGCGTTCGAGCTCGGCGTGGACGACCTCGTTGGTGCGCGCGTCCTGCAGGGTCAGACCCGGCAGCTTGTTGTTCCTGGCCCAGGCCGGGAGCATCTCGGCGTCCAGAGTGATCAGGGCGGCGATGAACGGTTTCTGGTCGCCGACCACGATGCACTGGGAGACCAGGGGGTGGGCGCGCAGCCGGTCCTCGAGCTGGGCCGGGACGACGTTCTTGCCGCCCGAGGTGATCAGCAGCTCCTTCTTGCGGCCGGTGATCGTCAGGAAGCCTTCCTTGTCGAGCGCTCCGATGTCGCCGGTGTGGAACCATCCGTCGACCATCGCGTCGCTGGTGGCCTCCTCGTTGTTGCGGTAGGCCGAGAAGACGTTGTTGCCCTTGATCAGGATCTCGCCGTCCGGGGCGATCTGGACAGCCACGCCGGGCAGGGGGGCGCCCACGGTGCCGATCTTGATCAGCCCGGGGGTGTTCTGGGTGGCCGGAGCGGTGGTCTCGGTGAGCCCGTAGCCCTCAAGGATGGTGAGGCCGATGCCGCGGTAGAAGTGCCCCAGCCGCGGCCCGAGAGGGGCACCGCCGGAGAAGGCGTAGGTGACCTTGCCACCCATCGCTGCGCGGAGCTTGCGGTAGACCAGCTTGTCGAACACCGCGTGCTTTGCCCTCAGCAGGGCGCCTGGCCTGCCGTTGTCCTGTGCCTGGCTCCAGGCGATCGCGGTGGCGGCGGCAGCCCGGAAGATCCTGCCCTTGCCCTCGGAGACGGCCTTCTGCTCCGAGGAGTTGT
>JBBRZQ010000250.1:0-4359 GCA_038236535.1 Actinomycetales bacterium | reverse complement strand
TACCGGCGCGGTCGGCGCATGCCCTGCCTCCTGCCGTGGCTCTGGACTGTTGGCGACTGCTCTTCTGAGATGGGAACACGGTGAGTGCGCCGACGGGTTCCCGTAGCGTGCCCACGCCTTCAGATAGCGCCGACCCAGCGCGTGCGCTCGCGTTCCGCACCCATGTCGAGCCGGAGCTGGAGGTGTTGCTGCGGGTGGCTCGGACCCTGACCGGGAACCCCGCGGACGCCGAGGACCTGGTGCAGGAGACGGTCATTCGGGCTTTCCGCGCACTGGAGCGTTTTGACGGTGCCCACCCGCGGGCCTGGCTGCTGACAATTCTTAGGCATACGAACATGAACATGCACCGTCGACAACGCCCCGACCTGGTCGAGGACTGGGCTGCCGTGCGGGGGGCGAAGCCCGCCTTCGGTGCCGTGGGCGTGCCGAGCCCGGAGGACACGGTGATGGACCACATGCTGGATGAGGACCTTGAGAGGGCGGTGAGCTCGTTGGATCCCCGGTTCCGCAGCGTGCTGCTGCTGGTCGATGTCGACCGGCTCACCTACGCCGAAGCCGCCGATGCGCTCGGTGTACCGGTGGGCACCGTCATGTCGCGCCTCAGCCGCGCCCGGAACCGGGTCCGGCTGCAACTTCGGAACACCGCCACTACGCAAGGGAGGAACCGGTGATCTCCTCTATGCGTAGGATGCTCACCTGCCACTGGTCAGCGCGACGGATCCAGCGCTACCTCGACCATGACCCTTCTGCCTTGTTGGCACCCGGGGAGGTCAGGCGTCTCGAAGAGCATCTGGCGATCTGCGAGAAGTGCACCCAGCTGGCTGCCGAACATCAGGGGCTGAAGCGGGCACTGGCCCGCTGGTCCGGGCAGCAGCCGGACCCGGCGTCCCTGGCCCGTCTGCACGCGGCCGTGGATCGCCTCGTCGACCAGGAGGATGAGTGAGCATCGCCGCGGATCAGCTCAGCCCCAGGGCGGACAGCGACATCTCAAACCTGCCGCCGCAGGAGTGGGATCTGCTGGTCGTCGGGGGTGGAACCGCCGGCATCGTCGGCGCGAAGACCGCCGCTGGCTTCGGAGCCCGTGTCCTGCTCGTGGAACGTGAACGAACCGGCGGGGACTGCCTGTGGACCGGGTGCGTCCCGTCCAAGTCGCTCCTGGCCGCGGCTGCGGCTGCGGCTGATGCCCGGGCCGCGCCGCGGTTCGGTGTCCACCCGGGGGAGGTGCGCGTGGACTTCGCCGGTGTCATGGCGCACGTTCGCTCCGCGATCGCCGCGATCGCGCCGGCCGACTCGGTGGAGGCGCTGGAGTCCGTCGGCGTTCACGTGCTCACCGGCAACCTCGTTTTCACCGGGCCTCACACCGCCGACGTTGCCGTCGTCGACGACGACGGCAACACGGTGGCTCGGTCCGTGGTGTTCGCCCAGGCCCTGGTGGCCACCGGCGCGTCGCCGGCCCTGCCGCCCATCGCGGGACTCGCCTCATCCGGGGCGATGACCAGTGACACCGTCTGGGACCTGACCAGCCTGCCCGCGCGGCTGGTGGTCCTGGGCGGCGGAAGCATCGGCTGCGAGCTCGGCCAGGGGTTCGCCAGGCTCGGCTCGCAGGTGACCATCGTGGAAGGCGCCGACCGGATCCTGCCCCGGGAGGACGCGGCGGCCTCCGCCGTGGTTGCCGCGGCGTTGACCCGCGAGGGTGTCCGGGTCCTGACCGGTGTCGGGGTCGTGGCGCTCGAGGCCGTTGCGGTACCGGGTCGCGGCGGCGCCCTGAGGCTGCAGGACGGTTCCCACGTCGACTACGACGAGCTTCTGGTTGCGGTGGGCCGGGCTCCGCGCACCGCGGGGATGGGTCTGTCGGCTGCCGGTGTCGAGGTTGACAAGCGCGGTTTCGTCGTCGTCGACAAGCACCTGCGCACCACGAACCGCCACATCTGGGCAGCCGGTGATCTGACCGGTCACCCGCAGTTCACCCACACCGCCGGTGTCCATGGGAGCCTGGCGGCCAGCAACGCTGTCTTGGGTCTGAGGCGCACCGTGGACACCTCCACCACCCCCCGGGTCACCTTCACCCATCCCGAGGTGGCCGCGGGCGGTGTCAGCACGGACCAGGCGCACACCCGAGCCGACCTGACCCTGTTGGAGTGGGGCAATGAGCACCTCGACCGGGCGGTCATCGAAGGCTCCACCGGCGGGTTCGCCCGTCTGGTCGTGGACGGCAAGGGCCGGGTCCTGGGGGCGACGGTGGTTGGGCCACGGGCGGGGGAGACCCTCGGCGAGCTCACGCTGGCTATCAAGCACGGGCTGCGCACCCGGGACCTTGCGGGAACCACGCACGCGTACCCGACGTACAGCGACGGGCCGTGGAACGCCGCGATCGCCGACGTGCGGACCCGGCTGAACCGGCCCGGGACAGCCCGCGCGATCCGGGTGCTGTCGGCGCTGCGCCGCCGGCGGGTGCGGTGGGCCTTGGGAGCTGTTGAGCGACGTACCCGATGAGCGCCGGGCTGGCTGAGAGTTGACGGGTCAGGAGAGGTTTCGGTATCCGGCCACGATCCGCTGAGCTGCGCTCAGGGCCACCACTGCTGTCCAGACCAGGGCGATCTGCCAGGCGATGGCGGGCAGCAGAAGCCAGAGGCTGTGGACGGCGATGGTCTCTGTGCCTTCGGCCAGGCCGCCCAGGAACGAGAGTGACCGACCGTCTTCGATGGTGTGCCCGGTGCGTTCGGCGATCGAGGAGAACGCCAGGAACGCCGTCCCGTTGATGTAGTAGGTCAGCAGCACGAGCAGGAAGGGCCACCATGGCGCGCCCTGGCCGGCGGTCGCGCCGATGGCGACCCCGACAACGGTGGCTCCGTACACGATGAAGTCGGCGGTGATGTCCAGGAACCCGCCTGCGCTGCCGTGATCACCCGGCCCGGCCCCGCCGCGGGGTGAGCGGTCTCGGCGCAGCCGCGCCAGTGAGCCGTCGAGTCCGTCGGCCACCCGCGACAACAGCCACAGCGCCAGGGATACCCACCAGAGCTGGGTTGCCGCCGTGGCTGCACTGCCCAGGCCCAGTACCAGGCCGGCAATGGTGATCTGGTCGGGGCTCAGCCACGGCCGGTCCAGCACCGCGGCAGCCCGCGCGAGAGGGCGATCGATCAGAGGTCGCAGTGACGAGTCGAACATCAGCGCCACTGGTAAGGACCGGGCGCAACCTCATGGCCGTCCCATCGATCCTTGGTGCGATCAATGGCACCGGGCGTGATCCGGGACCGCGAGCGACGGGCAGCGATGAACCCGGCGGCCGTCAGCAGCCCCAGGACCCCGGCTGAGATGGCAAATGGCCACGACCCGGGCTCTGACCCATAGGTGCCCAGCGTCACGTACGCCACCGTCCCCGGCACGATGCCCACCGCGGTCCCGATCATATAGTCGCGGCAGTGCACCGCGGTCAGCCCGGCGGTGTAGTTGATCGCGGTGAACGGCACGACCGGAATCAGCCGGACACCGATCACGGCCATCACGCCGCGCCGCGACAGCAGCCTGTCAACGCGGGCGACCCGCGCGCCGGTGAGCCTTTCGACGGCGCCCCGCCCCAGGACCCGGCCCAGCCCGAAAGCCGTCAGCGCACCCAACATTGCCGCGACGAACACCAGGGCGATGCCGGCGACAAGTCCGAACAGCAGCCCGGCGACCGCCGAGAGGACGTTCTTGGGCACCGGTGCCAGAGTCGCGACCGCGTACGTCAGCACAAACACGGCCGGTGCGGCGGGGCCTGCCGCAGCGATGTCTGTTCGCAGTTTGGCCACGTCTGGCAGCCCGACGACCACTGCAGCGAAGATGCCGACTCCCAGAATGAGGAGGAACACACCCCCGCGCAGCAACAGCGCGCGCACGCCTGGCTCGGCCACGCCACACACCTCCTGCCGCCAGCATCGGATTCCGTCTGAATGGGGAAGTCTGCGGAAGCCTCACTGTGTTCCCAAAACACCCGACAACCTTCGACAACAGGAGCGTTCGTGCCTGATCCTTCTCGGCTCAGCCGCACCCACGGCCACCAGCCCGGCCAGGGCGGGGGCCGAACACGGTCAGCGGCCATGCGCTGGCCAGCCATCGTGGCGGTGTCGCTGCTCGGTGTTGCGGCCTGCGCCGCGCCCGGCCCGGTCGCCGCGACCGATACAGGCGCCGCGACAGCCACCGCGACGTCGTGGACCGACATCTCCGAACAGGCCAAGGGAGAGACGGTGTCGCTGTGGATGTGGGGTGGCGACCCCCAGGGCAACGCCTACGTCGACAACATTCTGGCCCCGGATGCCAGGCGGGCCGGGGTGACCCTGCGCCGGGTCCCCGTCGCCGACACCAAGGACGCCCTCAACCGGG
>JBBRZQ010000249.1:0-4378 GCA_038236535.1 Actinomycetales bacterium | reverse complement strand
TGACCCAGGACCTTGCTGGCCAGGAAGGACATGAGCGCGCCCGCCTCGGCGCCGGTGACCTTGCTTCCGACCTCCTGCGCCAGGTTCGAACCGGGCTGCGCCATGGGCTTGCGCTTGGCCAGCATCGCGGCGACGACCGGCTCGAGCATGGACCGTAGCGAGTCGATGTTGGCGTCGATCCAGCCGGGTCGATCAACGATCAGGACCGGGCCGCTGCCATCGGGCGCGTGCATCCGTGCCGTCTCGGCGACCGGGCCGCGAGAACGCTCTGCGGCCGAACGCAGGTCACTGACGACCTTGTTCGCCTGAGCCGGCGTGACCTTCGGACCAGCCGCGACCATGCGCCGGCCGGTGGCCCTCGCGAAGGCCCAGTCGACATAGCCGCTGGTGTGGGTCTCGCTGGGTGGCTGCGAAGCCGACTCCGATGACGTCACGATGACTGTTTCCTCTCTCAGCCGCACCCGCACGATGCGAGCGTGGCCACGAACCGGTCCAACGCCGCCCGTGCGGTCAGCGTTCCCACACCAGGCGGGATCCTGTCCGCCAGAATCGCAAAGACCAGCAACCTGCCGTCCTTGTCCACGACCGTTCCGGCAAGGGCGCTGGCACCAGTCAAGGTACCCGTCTTGGCTCGGACGATCCCTGCGGCGGGGTGCGACGGGCCGGTCAGGAACCGGTCCGCCAGCGTCCCGGTCAGGCCGGCCACCGGAAGCTGGGCCACGACATCCTGTAATGCCGGATCCTTGCCTCCTGCGGCCAGCTCGAGCACGTCACCAAGCGCGTGCGCGGTGACAAGGGAGCCCGCGGAGAGCCCGCTGGTGTCGATCATGGTGACGCCCTCGAGGCTGACCCCCCTGGCTCTGACGGTCTTCTTGACCCATCCGGCAACGTCGGCGAACGAGGTGGGCGCGCCTGCCTTGAAGGCCGCTCGACGGGCCAGTGACTCGGTCAGGGCGTTGTCGCTGTCGCGCAGGGCCAGCGCCACCAGGTCGGTCAGCGGCGCCGACCGGACGACGCCGAGATCAGGCGCGTCCACCCGCACCGCCAGACGGTCGATCACGGGGGCGACGGTGAGGCCAAGGCCGGCCAGCTGCGTGCGAAATGCCCTGGCCGTGCTGGATGCGGGATCGGAGACCGCCACCCCACCCGGGACCGGCCGCTCGGTGGAGAGCCCGAGCATGGCCACCGGGCCGGTCAGACCCGCGTTGACATCCGCGGCCTGCCATCCCGGTGCATACCGGGGACCTGGCACGTAGCGCTCGTCGATGTGCAGCCTGATGCTGGTGACCCCGGCTGCCCTGAGGGCCTGCGCGGTCTGATCCGCCAGATCGGCGAGGCCCGCCCGGCCCGCCACGACCCATGGGTTGCCCTTGCCCGGGCTGAGCAGGGTGTCACCGCCGGCGACCAAAATCACGTCTTGGGGGGTGTCACCACGCGCCGCCCGGGTGGAGAACGTCGTCCCAGAGTCCAGGGTCGAGACGATGGCGGTGGCGGTGAGCAGCTTGAGGGTGGAGGCAGGGGTTCGTGGCACCTGTGCCGAGATATCGAGCAGGTGCGCCCCGGTGCCGGCATCGCGGATGGTCAGGCCGACCGACGAGCCAAGTCCGGAATCGGCCAGCACCCGGTTCAGGGCGGCCCGCAGCCCGGCTCCGGTCGGAATCGGGGCCGACTCACCAGCCAGCGGCAGGGGTGCTGCCGGGGTGGCTCCCGCCGACGGGATCGTCACCGGCGTGAACGTCGTCGATGGAGAGGAGCCGGGTGTCGAGGTCGGGACGGCCGGCATACCGAGGTCTGAGGCCGACTGGTCGAGGGTGAGCACCCCCGGGACGACGTCGAAGATGTCCGCCGTGAGATAGCCGCCGAGAGCCAGGACCAGGGCGCCGGCAGCCGCAAGAGCTCGGCGCACAGACTCCCCCTATTCGTGATTCGGCCGGGATACGCGACACTTACCGCGAGCCTAAGCCAATCCCCATCGAAGGGCACCGCCGTGGAGTATGACGTCACGATCGAGATTCCCAAGGGCCACCGCAACAAGTACGAGGTGGATCACGCGACTGGGCGCATCCGGCTTGACCGGTTGTTGTTCACCTCAACGCGCTACCCGGCCGACTACGGATACGTGGAGAACACGCTGGGCGAGGACGGCGACCCGCTCGATGCGCTCGTGCTGCTCGAGGAGCCGACGTTCCCCGGCTGTCTGGTCGGCGCGCGGGCGATCGGCCTGTTCCACATGACCGACGAGGCCGGCGGCGACGACAAGATCCTGATGGTGCCCGCACACGACCCGCGGGTGGCTCACATCAAGGACCTTGAGGACGTCAGCGCCTTCGATCGGCTCGAGATCCAGCACTTCTTCGAGACCTACAAGGACCTGGAGCCGGGCAAGTCGGTCGAAGGCGCTCACTGGGGTGACCGAGCCGAGGCCGAGAGAGTCATCCTGGAGGCCCTCGAACGCGCCCGCGCGGCCGGTACGAGCACGGCTCGCTGGAGCGCTCCCCACTGACCTTCGCTGGGTTCAAGCCCGCCGTACGACGGGTGCTCGCCTACGGGCGGCCGCCGTACGGAAGGAGGTCGCTGCGCCAGATCGTCGAGATCTTGACCACGTCACCTGTGTGCGGAGCCTCGATCATCTGATCACCGCCGATGAAGAGCCCGACGTGGTGGCTGGACGGGCCTGAGTCACCGAAGAAGACCAGGTCACCCGGCTGAAGGTCGCTGAGCGGGACCCGACGCGTCTCACCCCACTGGTACCCCGTGTAGTGAGAGAGGTAGACCCCGGCCTGGGCCCACGCCTGCTGGGTCAGACCTGAGCAGTCCCACTCATTCGGACCGGCGGCGCCGTAGGTGTACGGCTCACCGATCTGGGCTCGGGCGAAAGCGATGACGGCGGAGACTCCGCCGCGGACATGGCCCGGGGCAGGGACTACCGGGTCCGGCCCAGGAGTCACGGGGACCGGTGCGGGAACACGATTGGCGGCATCCCTTGCCGCGCGGGCACGGGCGTCCGCACGAGCTTGCTCTAAGGCTCGGGCCTGCGTTGCCGCACGAGCCTTGGCAGCGTCCGCGGCGCGCCGCTCCGCCTCGACCTTGAGGCCCGCCTGACGCTGTTGTTCGAGGGTGACCGAGGTATTGCGCAAGGTCGCGAGCTGGGCGATCATCGCCGCCTGTTGTTTCGCGATGTTCGCGGTCTCGGCAGCCGCAACGTCCACCTGCGCCTGTGCCACTGCTCTCGCGCTCTCGGCCACCTGGGCGGCGGCCAGCTGCTGTGATTGCGCCTCGGCCGCCAGGCGTCGCAGGACTCCGGCCACCACCGAGGACGCGTTGGCATCCTGCATGATCTGGCTGCGGATGTCGCTGATCAGCTGGATGCCGGCTGCTCGGTCCAGCACGTCCTGGGGCCCCTTGCTGGACAGGAAGGCCTCGAGCTGACCGAGGTTTCCGCCCTCTCGATAGGTCGTGGCGGCGAACTGCCCGAGCTTGTCCGAGGCGATGTCAGCAGTCTCCTGCGCTGACGCGGCGCGGTCTCCCGCAGCGGTGGCAGCGTCCGTGCTCTCCTGGAGCCGGATGCGCGCCAGGTTGTACCGCTCGGCTGCGGCCTCGGCGGCCGACTGCACCTCGGCGAGACGGGCATTGGATACCTTCAGCTGTCCTTCGACGGCAGCGATCTGTGCGGCCTTGTCTCCGACTGCGGCCTGGGCGGCCTTGACCTGACCCGCCGAGGGATAGACCGGATCTGCTTGGGCGCTGAAGATGGGAGCGGCAAGAGCAAGCACCATGGCGGCACTGGTCGCGGTGACCAGCCGGAACCGGATGGGCTGAAACGTGCTCGCCACGGGGTACGCCTCTCGATGAAAGAGCTGAGTCCTTCCACAGTAGGGCGGTCAACCACTCTGGGAACACGAGTCACTCGAATACCACATGCCCAGTGCCTCACGTCCAGTCCCGCGCGGCGAGGCGTTAAGAATGACACCGTTGTTTTTTTGCAGGTCACCGGCGCCGGAGCGGGCAGACGACCTCGCCACGCCCATTCATAACAAGTTGGTAACGCACCGCCCTTTCGCATAGACCACGGGGCTCAGTGCGGACAGCACCGCTCACGTCCGGTCGGCGAGCTCCAGTCGTACGCAGCAGCGTGACGGCCCGGGGTCAAGTCGCGCCCGCAGGCCCGTTCGGCCGAGACCCTCCAGAACACCCTCGAGCAGATGCAAGCTCATCCCGCAGACCAGGTCGGCGTGCTCTTGGGCCAAGGCATGGAAGGGGCAGTTGTACAAGACGATGTCGCTGCCGGCGAACCGGGGCTCAAACCCGTGATCCTCGAGCAGGCTGATCAGCAGGACCGTGTCGCCCTGGCCGCACTGTTCAACGCGCCGTTCGCGAC
>JBBRZQ010000248.1:0-4484 GCA_038236535.1 Actinomycetales bacterium | reverse complement strand
GCCGAGGTACTCCAGGTCGAGGAAGACGTGGCCGTCCTCGTCGTCGTGGCCGATGGTGACCAGGGCCGGGTAGGGGGCGGGGATCTCGCTGACGTCGAGATCCTCGAGCGCGGCAGCCGCGTCGAGGTCGAGGGTCCATACGGTGGCATCTGCGGTCCCGGCCCAGGGGGCGGGCAGGGTGGCCGGCTCAGCCAGGTACAGGTCGAACTGGTCGGCGGTCAGCCTGCCGGCGCGGACCACGGGCAGCGCTGCGCCCTGGGTGGCGCATTCGTGGGCCAGAGCCCGCAGGGCGACGTCGACGGACTCCACGGACAGCGTGTCTGCGGTCGCGCGCAGCTCCTGCTCGATGTCGGCCGTGCGACCCTGCGGCATCGGCACCTGGTGCCCGGGGCGGCGTCGGCGCTGCTGGGCGCGGCGGCGGGTGGCGATGAGGCTGAGGACGCCAGCGGCGAGCAGCGCCCCGACACCGTATGTCGTGCGCACCGGCCACTGGCTGTCCTCATCGAGCTGATCCGCGGCGGCTGGGGCGTGAGCTGACGGTGCCTGCTTGGTGGGTGCCTGCTGGACTGGTGCCTGCTTGGTGGGTGCCTGCTGGACTGGTGCCTGCTCGGCGGGGGCCGCCGGCGCCGGAGAAGGGGGTGCCGGCGGCGGCGGAGTCTGGGAGGGGGTGGCCGGGGCTGGGGCCGGGCTCTCGACCGGCGGGGGAGCCTGCGCTACCGGGTGAGTTGAGGGGACCGTAGCCGGGGTTGTGCCGGGGATCGTGAGAGTCCAGCCGACGTCGATCACGTCAGGGTCGGACAGGTGCGCGCCGCCGGGCTGGGTGATGTCCCGGGAGGCCTGAGCGATCTCGGGGTATCGGTCCGCGTCGCCGAGCTTGTCCTGGGCGATCCCAGAGAGGGTGTCGCCCTTCTCGACCGTGTAGGTGGACTTCTCCGAGGGTGCCGGGGTGGGTGCGGGCAGGCGCAGCTGCTCGCCCGCCTTGATGAATGAGCCGCCAGGGGGAAGTTCCGGATTGAGGCGCGCGATCTCCTTGTACCGGGTTCCGGACCCGAGGTGCTCCTGGGCGATGGACCACAGGGTCTCGCCGTGCTTGACGGTGTGCGTCACCGTCGCCGGAGGGGTCTGCTTCTTCGACGCAGGGGCCGAGGAGTGCTGGGCCGCGGACGGGGCGAGCATGGCGCTGTGAGCGCCAGCGACAGCGGTCGAGGTCGCGGACGGCGCGGCGGCGGGTGGGGCGGCTTGCGCGGCGGTCGCGGTCACGGCGCCGAGCGGTGCGGCGACGAACAGCAGAATGGCCGCTCCGACCAGGCCCCGGGCCGCGGACTGCGGCATGGACAGGCCCGGCAGCCGTGGCGCGCGGATCCCGCGGAGTCGAGAGATGAGCTCGAGCAGGATCGAGACGGTCAGGAATAGCCAGGCGGCCCAGGCGATCACCTTGATGACGGTCAGCGCCAGCGTGCCGTCGTCCGGTGAGGTGAACGCAGTCCGGATGGCCTCCAGCGTGGGCAGTGCGTGAGGGATTGGGGACGCACCGAGGGCCAGCAGGACGACCGGCAAGCCGATGACGACGGCGAGCAGGACCACGAACGCGACCAGGCCTGTGAGACGTCGTCGTAGCGCGCTCATCGCTCACCACCTCCCACGGCGCGGACGACCCGCGACTCGGCCTGGCCTTTCACGGTCATCGAGTTGAGCCCGATGATGCCGAGGAACTTGGTGGGGTAGCGCTCGGTGGTGGTCACCACGACGGTGTTCCCTCCCTGGATCGAGACGTTGCCGGTGAGGCCGGAGGCTGCGAGGTAGGAGCTTGCTGCGGCGGCGGCCTGGCTGGAGTTGGCGTACGCGCCCTGGCCCCGGATCGCCTTGGGAGCCTGCAGCTGCTGTCCGCCGGCCCGGGCGGCCTGGGCGGCGACGTCGCGGGCGTGCTGCTGGGCGTGCACCTGTCCGGACAGGTCAACGGCGAGACCGACGAGGATGATCATCACGAACGACGCTGTGGCGAGCCAGATGCTCACCGAGCCCCGCTCCCCCGCCCGGCGGAGGTGGTGAATCTTTCGACGTAGCCCGGTGGCCATCAGCGTTCCCGGTAGGTGTCGATGGGGCTGGACATGCTGGACTTGACCGTCAGCTGGCCGGGGACGCCCGGCAGGGCCAGGTCGGAGATGTTGACGACGCAGGTGACGACGGCGGTGATCGTGGCGGGGGTGCCGACGGGGGAAGCGAAACCGCTGGTGTCGACGGTGACCTTCTTCGAGGAACATTGCAGTTTCTGGTTGGCCAGGCTCGAGGTGGCTGCGGCTGAGCCGGCGGACGAGGCGCCGCTCTGGGTGCGGGCGATCGATGCGGACCTGGCGGCGTCGGCGGCGGCCGACTCAACAGCTTGGTGGGCGATCGCGACCCGGCCAGCGAAGATGATCAGGGCGATGAACAGCAGGAAGGCGGGCACGCCCACTGCCGCCTCGAGCGCCTCGGACCCGCGCTCGGGCTGCCTGGTGAGGGCGCGCACCTTCCGGCGGATCATCGGGTGAGCCTTTCGACTGGCATGGACGCGCTCTGGGTGATGGCGGGCTTCCAGCCGGGGATCACACTGAGGCTGGTGGTCCGCACGGTGACGGTGGCGGTGGTGCCCGATCTGGAGCCGCTGACCGTGGTGCCCGTGACGCCGGAGGTTGAGCTCGACATGAACGAGTTGGCGGCCGATATCCCTGCGGTGGATGACCCGTTCTCGGCGGCCGCGGTGCGGGCCCCTTCCTGGGCGGCGGCGAGGGCGACGGTGCGGGCCTGGTACATCAGCGCTGCCTGCACGCCAAGGAACATGATGGAGAACAGTGCCGGCATCAGCACCACCATTTGGATGGTGGACGATCCGCGATCGCGCTGTACCGCCAGCCTCTCGCGGAGGTGGCGGTACAGCGCGATCAGGGGTGCCGGCATCAGAGGGCTTCTACTTGATCTTGGCTGCCTGCGAAGTGACGTAGGCCTTGATGACGGCGACCACGATGCCGACGATCGCGATGACCGCGACAGCCCACAGGACCTTCTCGATCGTCTCCGAGCCGCGCTCGGGTTCGGCGGCCAGCTTGTCGTGGGCGCGGTCCGCGAGGCGGGCGCCGAGGGTGTGGAGTGTGGCTGCGAAGTAGAGCATGGGTCCCCCTGTTTGGGTCGAGTGTTGCGAGGATTCCGTCACCTGGAGAAGGTGCCGCGGATATCGATTCTGTGACATGACGGTCGAATTCTTCGCTTATGTGTGGGTCGGGTTTCTGAACAGGGCGTGTCTCAGGAGTCGCCTCCCATCACCCGCAGCAGCGCCGGCGCGACCAAGATCGCCATGAAGATGACCCCGAGCAGCGACATCGGGATGCTCATCCGCTCCCCCGTTGCGTTCGCCTTTGCGAGTTCGTCGCTGAGCATCGCGGCCCGCATCGCGGCCGACCTGGCGCGCAGGTTCGCGTAGATCTGAGCCCCCTCCTCACCGGACAGGCGCATGATGTCAGCTAGGTCGTCCAGCTCGGGCAGGCCGAGCTCGTCGGCGAGGGCGTGCAGTGCCTCCCAGGGGGCGACACCGGACCAGCGCGAGCGGGCCAGCTCCTCCCCCAAGCGCCGGAACACCCACGAGTCGCCGACCTCGGCGGCGACCTCCATCGCCTGCCGTGATCCGGATCCGCTGTTGCGTTCGAGGGCGACCAGGTCGGTGTACGCGCCGAGAGCGCGGGCAAACTCGGTCCGGGCCTTCTGGGCGTCGGAGCGGGCGTCCATGTCGGGGATGAAGAAAAGGAAGACCGCGAAGGCGAGGGAGCCAAGGACCGGGATGAACACCGGCAGGCCCAGGCCGAGGAGGCTGAACAGGCTGGTGAGCAGGGGTGGGATGAACAGGCCGAGAACGGCATACAGCACCTTTTCGCCGTAGAACCGCTGCGTGGGGATCCGCAGTAGTGCCAGCTCCTTGGCGGGGGTCCGACCCCACGTCGAGGCCGGAAGGTGCTTGATCGCCCAGATACCGAGGCGGTCCTTGGTGTCGGCGCTGGTGGTCGCCAGCTCCTCACGGCGCTGGGCATGGGCCGGGGAGAGTCGCTCGAGGGCGTCAGCGAGGTCGGGCTCCGCTGGGACGAGGCGCCAGATCAGCAGGGCGACCCCGAGACCGACCAGCGCTCCCCCGGCGATGGCGAGCTGCAGTCCAGTGGCGATCATCGGGTGGCTCCTTCCTTGGCAGCTGCCCCGATGAACCGCGGCAGCGGTGCCCCCTTGGCCATGGACCGCATCCAGATCAGCGTCGCGACATAGGCGACGAGCAGGATGACAAGCAGGATCTGGCCGAGCGGGGTGGTGTACGGCTGGATGTATTCCCCTGTCAAGGCGAGGAATCCGAGCACGCTGACGGTGATGATGGTGACCCAGCGGGCCGTCGCGCGCGGCTTGGCGCGGTCGGCTTCGATCGCGCGTCTGGCACGCACATCGGATGCGACCGACTCGGCCAAAGAATCCAG
>JBBRZQ010000247.1:0-4549 GCA_038236535.1 Actinomycetales bacterium | reverse complement strand
GTCGAGGTCACGCACGATCGCCTCGTGACGCCAGTACCGGTACTTGTCCACCACGTTGCGGCGGTCGCCGCCGGCGAGCAGCGCCTCGTCATACCGGGACAGCTCGGGCTCGGCCGGCCAGGGACCCGCCCAGGGCCCGACCCCCACCTCTGTCAGCCCGTCTGTCAGCATCTGCGCACGTCCTCCGGCTCCCGTCGTTGTCCGTCAAGTATGGGCCGAAATAGGCGGCGACCCGCGCCGCGGCATACTCTCTTGGGGTGATCCACACTCTGGGACCGGACTGGCTCAACGCCGAACAGCTGCTCACCATGCTGGGCCCTTCGGCCTTCTGGGTGAGTCTGGCGGTCATCTTCGCCGAGTGCGGGCTGTTCACCTTCTTCATGCCGGGCGACTCGCTGCTGTTCACCATCGGCCTGGCAATCCAGAACCCCGACACCGTGATCGACCTGAGGGTCAACATCGTCCTCGCCTGCGCCGTGCTGACTGCCGCCGCCTTCCTGGGCAACGTGGTGGGCTACGAGATCGGCCGGGCGGCCGGCCCCACGCTCTACACCCGGGGCGGTCGGCTGCTGAAGCCCGAGCACTTCGACAAGGCGCACCACTTCTTCGAGAAGCACGGCAACAAGGCCATCGTGCTGGCCCGTTTCGTGCCGGTCGTTCGCACCTTCATCACCGCGGTGGCCGGGGTCAGCAAGATGGACCGGCGACAGTTCTTCACCTACAGCTTCCTCGGCGCCCTGCTGTGGGCGACCGGGGTGACCCTGCTGGGGTACTTCCTGGGGACGATCGCGCTCGTCCGGGGACACATCGAGGTCATGCTGATCCTGATCGTGGTGATCTCGCTGGTCCCGGTCGGCGTGGAGTACCTTCGTCACCGCCGCCAGAGCAAGGTCACGCTTTAGCCACCCCGCTGGGCCCACTGGACCGGGAGCCTGCGCCATAGGAAAGTAGGCGCATGACACTCGACCCGGTAGCCACCAACCCAGACCACTACACGGTTGTCTTCGAGAACGAGTTCGTTCGCGTCCTTGACTACACCGACCAGCCCGGCGACAGCACCACCCCCCATGAGCACCCGAACAGCGTGATGTACACGCTGAGCTCGTTCCACCGGCGGCTCTTCTCCGGCGACTCGGAGATGGACCTCGAGTTCAGCGCCGGGACGACCAACTGGCTGCCCGCCCAGAAGCACTCGGCCCGCAACATCGGCGACACCCCCACCCACGTCCTGTTCGTCGAGCTCAAGGGCGCTACCGGCGCCGGATCGACAGGTGCACTGGGCCCGAACTGAGCCCCCCCGCTACACCGTGCCCTCCTGCGTGGCTGAGCCCTCCCCGGGTGACGGCTGACCGACCGGCCGGGTCGGGATGGGACCGGTGAAGAACAGGGCGAGCAGGGCCATCAGGGCGAGCACGGCGAGCGCGGCCTGCAGACCTTCCACCCGCGCCTCCTTGTTCACCTCCAGCGCAGCCTGGGAGACCGCCGGCGGGGTGCCGGCCTTGTCCAGCGCCGCCTGCAGGTCGGCGTCCGAGGTGAAAGGCACCCCGCCGGCCAGCTGAACCGTGGCCTGGGAGGAGATGCTCTGCGGGATCGCAGGGTTGTTGTCGATGCCTTGAAGGAAGGCGGTGGTCAGCGCCGCGATCAGGATCGAACCGGCCAGCGCAGTGCCCAGAGCCGCCCCGAGGTTGGTCCCGGTGTTCTGCAGGCCCCCGACATCCGGGCTCAGCTCGTCGGGCACCGCGGACACGGTCACCGCACCCAGCTGCGAGGCCAGGGCGCCGATGCCGAGGCCTGCCAGCAGGAGGGGAACGGTGACGATCTTGGCGGTCGCGTCCACATCCATCGCAGCGAGCAGCACCGCGATCCCCGCGAACATGGCGATCAGGCCCAACCGGACCACCCGGCGGGGAGACGCCTGCGGGAAGAGCCTGGGCACGCCAACGGCCGCCAGCAGCAGGGTGATCGACAGGGGCAGGATCCGGACGCCCGTCTCGATCGCGGTCAGGCCCAGGGAGACCGACAGGAACAGCGGGATCGTGAAGAACAGGCCTGCCTGCACGAGGTACTGGAAGAAGAACATGACCAGCCCGCCGGTCATCTGGCGGTGCCTGAAGATCGAGGCCCGCACCAGTGGCTCACGGCCAGCCGCCTCGACGTGTGCCTCCCACACGAAGAGCAGCCAGATCGTCAGCGTCCCGGCCAGGATCAGCCAGATCGTGGGCGAGATTCCCAGCAGCGAGGGGCCGTCAGCCTTGGGGATCACCCAGCCCCACTCCGCCGACCGCAGCACGCCGAAGACCGCGAGTCCCAGTCCCAGCGCCGTCAGCAACGAGCCGATCACATCCAGGGGCACCCGCGCCGCAGGCGGCGGATCACTGACCCGGCGCGCGAGCACGAGGATGGCAAGGACGCCCAGCACCTCGCCGGCAAAGACCCACCGCCAGGAGAAGTACGTCGTGGCGAAGCCCCCGATCAGCGGGCCGACGGCGACCGCGACCGCGCCAGCCCCCATGACCAGCCCGTAGGCGGCCGGACGGCCTTTCGGGGGGAAGTTGGACGCCACGAGCGCGACGATGGCCGGCAGGATCAAGGCCGCGCCGATCCCCTCGAGCACCGACCAGCCGAGGATGAGCACGGGCAGGTTCTGCGCCACGGCGGTGGTCGCCGAGCCTGCGCCATAGATGATGCAGCCGATACTGAAGGCCCGCCGCCGCCCGATCATCGAGCCGATCTTGCCCCCGGTGATCATCAGCATCGCCATCACCAGCGTGTACAGCGTGATCGCCGACTGGATCCCGGTGACCG
This sequence comes from Actinomycetales bacterium, assembly GCA_038236535.1. GTDB lineage: Bacteria > Actinomycetota > Actinomycetes > Actinomycetales > Dermatophilaceae > UBA4719. The sequence goes on along the minus strand of JBBRZQ010000247.1, from coordinate 1,744 downwards.
TGGTGCCGACGTCCTTGGCGACCGTGGCGATTGCCACGTTCATCACGGAGCTGTCCAGCGTCATCAGGAACTGACCCGCCGCCAGGGTGAGCAGGACCGTCCGCGTCCGTGCGCCTTCGTCGGTCTTTTCTGTGGTGGTCATCGCCAGCCCCTCGACCCGAGTCCCCCGTGGCTCCCCAAGATCCCGGTCGCCGCCAATCGGCGCCTCATCCCCCACGGGTGACCACCGACGCCCCAGAGCTGTCGGCCCTGCTCAGGCCAGATCGAGCTCCTGCAGGCTGCCTGCCGCCGTCAGGCCAGACCGAGCTCCTGCAGGCTGTAGGCCGTGACGTAGGTCAGGCCCTGCGCCTCCAGCATCTCCTTCGCACCGGTCGCCCGGTCGGCGATCGTCGCCACGGCGACCACCTCTGCGCCCTCCTCACGGGCTGCGGCCACCGCGTCCAGGGGGGAGGCCCCCGTGGTCGTCGTGTCCTCGACGATCAGCACCCGCCGGCCGCTGATCGACGGCCCCTCAATGCGCTGCTGCAGGCCGTGGGCCTTGCCAGACTTGCGCACCACGAAGGCGTCCAGCCGGCGACCGGCCGCAGCCGAGGCATGCAACATCGCGGTGGCCACCGGGTCAGCGCCCAGGGTGAGCCCGCCCACGGCATCGAAGTCGAGGTCCCTGGTGAGCTCGTTCATCACCTCACCGACCAGTGGCGCTGCCTCGCCGTCCAGGGTGATCCGGCGCAGGTCGACGTAGTAGTCCGCCTCGCGTCCGGAGGACAGGGTGACCCGGCCATGCACGATGGCCCTGGCCTTGATCAGCTCGAGCAGGCGGTCGCGTGACGACATCTGTGCTACCTCTTTGGTCGGCGGATGACGGAGATGGCGCGTCCGGACACGGCGCGCAGGAGACTGCGGGGCACCAGCTGGGCCACGCCGGCGATCACCTTGTACTGCACGCCCGGGATGGAGACGACCTTGCCGGCCCGGACGTCGTCCAGACAGTCGCGGACCAGCCAGTCCGCGTCGAGCCACATCGCCTTGGGCGTCCCGGAGACGTCCAGGTCTGCCCGTTCGTGGAACTCGGTGTGCGTGAACCCCGGGCAGAGGGCGGTCGCGGAGACCCCAGACCCTTCGAGCTCGTGGGCAAGGGTCTCGGTGAAGGCGGTGACCCAGGCCTTGGCGGCGCCATATGTGCTGGTTGGCACGAAACCGGCCACCGACGACACGTTGATGATGTGGCCGCGACCGCGTTCCTTCATCGAGAGAGCGCCGGCGTGGGAGAGCACCAGGACCGCCCGGCAGAGCACGTCGAACATGGCCTCTTCGTCGGCGAGCTCGCCCTTCAGGAGGCTCTTGCGGGTGGTGAAGCCGGCATTGTTGACCAGCAGGTCGATGGGATGTTCTCGATCAGCGACCCGGTCGGCGACCCGGCGCAGCTGGGTGCGCTTGGACAGGTCCGCGGCCAGGATCTCGACGGTGACCGAGTATCGCGCCCGCAGCTCGTCGGAGACATTCTCCAGCCTGGCCCGGTGGCGGGCCACGATGACCAGGTTGTTGCCCCTCTCGGCCAGCTCGCGACAGAATGCGTATCCGATTCCGGAGGTCGCCCCGGTGACCAGTGCGGTTCTCATGAGGTAACCCTAGACCGGAACGACAGCGCCTCAGACCTGCCCGGGCCACGCCTGCGGAGGGTTCCGCAGTCGCGCGGACCGCGATGAGGGACTGTCGGTCATCTGCGCGATAGTAGAACACATGT
>JBBRZQ010000246.1:0-4556 GCA_038236535.1 Actinomycetales bacterium | reverse complement strand
TGAGTTCGGCGTTGCGCAGGTTCCGTGCCTCAGCCAGGAGGGTCGCGAACACGGCCGCGCCGTCGGCGGCCGCGGCAACGATGTCGGCCAGGTTGGCCAACTGCTCCACGCCGATACGCCGGCCCAGGTCGCGTAAACCGTCCCAGGGCTGCTGACCGGCCAGCTCGGCTCGCAGCAGTTCGGCGTGGATCATCCGGAAGGGCCAGGCACCCGAGATCCGTGACGCCTCCTCCAACGCCTCGGTGGGCGACCCGCGGGCCTGCCGCTCCAGGCCGACCAGGCCCAGGAAGGCGGTCAGTGCGGCCAGGAACTCCGCTCGCGCCTCCGCTGCCCGGACGGCCACGCGCCTGGACGGGGTGGTCCATCCCAACGCACCCAATCCCATGCCGACTACGGCAGGCAGCAGGGCCGCGACGTCGACACCGGCAACCAGTAGGGCCGCGCCCAGGACGGCCGGAGCCAACAAACCAGCCAACGCCAGGGCCGCCTTCCGCCCGGCCAGCTCGGCCCGAGACATGCCCAGGATGTTCAGATCCTCATCGCGTGCGCCCAGATACCGCTCCGCGAAGGCAACCACGCGTGGCGGCAGCCAACGGCTCCACCATGGAAACCTCATCCCGGTGGGCTGGGCCGCGCTGGTCGGCGCGGCTGCCACTGGCGCCGTGACGTTCAGCTGCGCCAGCACCAGCGACAGCCTCGGAGCGCCCGGACGCACCGCCGCCACAGCAAGTACCAGCCCGGCCGCGCTGATCATGCCGCCCAGCACGCCAACCTGTAGTGGGCTCACAGCCTGGGTCCCGTTCTCACGTCGGGGTCCACCAAGAACCGGGCACCGACCACCGGGCGTGTCAGCCGCCGCAGCCAGAGCATCCCCAGTGCAAAGTCGCCGACGATGACCACGAGAGCGACCTGACCGTCCGGGCCCGAATAGGGGGCCATGTAATCGCGCAGGAAGACCGCTGAGAGCACCCACACGCCCACGGTCAGGATGACCAGGCCTCGGATGGAGCTCATCGGCTTGGCCCGCTCGGCCTTGATCTGACGGCGCATCCTCACCTGGTCATCCACGTCGCTGGCGAGGTTCAGCAGAACCTTGGCCAGTCCGCGTCCGCCGTTGCGGGCCCGCAGGATCAGGGCCATGGCCACGTGGTCGCCGGCCGGGTCGGCCAGGTCCCGCCCGAAGGCCCGCAGAGCGGTTTCCAGCCCTTGCGGGCCCATCCGTGAGACCAACGCCGCGACCTCGGGGTGGATCGCCACCGGGCATCCGGTCGCCGCCCGGCGCAGGGCGTGGTCCAGGGACCCGACAGCGCCAGAGGCCAGCAGGTCGGCCAGCCGTCGGGTGAATCCCGCCAGCCCTTCCAGTCGGGCGATCCGTCGATCCGTCTCTGCACCGGAGGTCAGGATGGCCGGGACCAGGACGCACGCCCCCGCCGCGCCGGCCGCCACCGCAACCCACCCGCTGGCCACCAGGACGATCACCCCAACGACGGCGGCAACCAACCAGGACCGGCGCACCCTGATCCCGGCACCCTGTCGCGCGGTGCGGCTCGGCCCCACACCGGCCATCCCCGCCACGCCCAGCACCAACCCCGCCAGGGCGACCATCACCCCGACGCCGGCCAGCAGCACCATCGGGGTCACGACCGCCACCGCCGCCGGTCCCGGTCCCAGTCCGACAGGGCCGGGTCCATCCAGGCCCGGTCGAAGCCCACCTCGGCCAGTCTGCTCATCAAGCGCGGCCCGACGTTGGCTCGCTTCGGCACCGCGCGGCCGTCCTCGCGAGCCTCGAACAGCGTCTCGAGCACCGGCATCGCGTTGTCCCCGATCGTGCCCTGCAGCTGGGCGACCTCGGTCACGAACCTTTCGTGGTGGCGGTTGCGGCGCACCTGAACGATCAGGTCCAACGAGCAGATCGCGCTGAGTGCGTAGTCCGCCGGCAGGGCAGGAGTGGCTTGGCGCACCATCTGCACCACCCGGCTGAACACCCCGGTCGGGGAGTCTGCGTGGATCGTGCACATCACCCCGGAGATGCCGTTGGTGAGGGCATCCAGGACATGGACCATCTCCGGGCCACGGGTCTCACCCAGGACCACCACATCGGGGGAATCCCGCAACGACTGCCTGGTGAGGTCTCCCATCGTGATGGCGCCGACACCCTCGGAGTTCGGCTCACGGGCCTCATAGGCACGCACCAGCGCGGCCGGGCGGGCAGGGACCGGCCGGCCGCGTTCGTCAACCACGATCTGGCCCTGCCCGTCGCGGGCGGCCAGGACGTGCAGGCCCAGCTCGCGTTCATCCTCGATCGTGACGATCATCTGATCCGTGGGGATCTCGGCGCATAGCGCGCGCAACATCATCGTCTTGCCCATGCCCGTGCCCCCGGACACGAAGATCTTCGCCCCGGCCAACACTGACGCTCGCAGGAACGCCCTCAGCGGGGCGTCGATCATGCCCAGCCCGTAGAGCATGTCCAGGTTGGCCTCGACATGGCGGTGAACGCGGATCGTGCCTGACGGCCTGTGGGTGACGTCCATCGCCGCCGACAACCGCGCCCCAAGCTCGCCAACCGCCCTTAACCGCAACGACAACAGCGGACGGGCAGCGGAGAACTCGCGGCTGGTCCCGTCTCCCAGGGAGGTCCCCAGTGCCTGCACCAGCTGGGTCACTTCCGCATCGGTGTCCCCGATCGGTGGCCCCGGCGCCTTGGTCCCATCGGCCAACCGCAGCATCGTCGGCTCACAGCCTGTGAAGAAGATGTCCTCGACATCCGATCGGGCCAGCAGCGGCTCGAGCCGGCCGAGGCCGCCCAGTGCCGCCATCACCGCGTCGACCAGGTCGTCCTCAACCTCCATCGATGGCGAAGGCAGCCCCCGATTCACCTGGTAGCGAACCCAGGAGTCCAGCTCCTGCTCCACGAGGGTACGAGTGCGCATCCGCCGCGAGGCCGGGTCCAGAGCCTCGAACGAAACACCATCGGCGGAGAGCCGCGACGCGACCCGCCCCCGCAGCTGGGTCACCGTCTCGAAGTTCACCGCCGAGGCTGCCTCGCCCCCGACGGGCACCGGCAGATCCACCGGCGACACGTGGCTCATCTGGTCTGTCACGTCAACACCACCCCACCGTTTCCGGCCTCGGCGCCAGCCGCCGCACCAGCGGCCACCAGCTCCGCCGCAACGCCTGCCGCCGAACGCAGCATCCGGGACCGCTTCAGTGACCGCATCCCGGCCGCTGCCCCTTCGGTCAACACCGCGGCCGCGGCCGGGTCCGGCGGCAGGGCGCCGGCTATCGGAACTCCAAGTTGTTCGCTGACGTCCTTGGCCGAGTAATCCCCTGCACCACAGATCAGCAGACGGACGAGAGCAAGGTCGCCCAAGTGCTCCCGCAGGTGTTCCGCTGCGCCGCGCGAGCCCTGGATCGAGCGCGCGGTCGGGCGCACAGCCAACAGGATCTGGTCGGCAACGGCGAGCACCGGCCAGCATGCTGCTGAGCTCAGCCGCCCGGTGTCAACGATCACGTCACGGCCGGCAGCGGTGGGAACCCTCTCCAGCACGCGGGCCAGCCGTTCCCAACCCCCTGATGCCAGAAGCTGCGACTGCCCGCCGTGTTGGACTCCAGGCATCAGCCATACCCCGGGCGCCTCCGGCAACGAGACCACATGCTCGGCCAGCACCTGAGCCGCCTCCAGCACGGTGAGCCTTCTGGTGGCAACCAGCCATGACAGCAAGCCACGCTCGGTGCCCACCCGGCCAGGCAGCATGCCCGGCACCATGTCGCCACCGGCGTCGTCGGCGTCGACCAGCAACACCGGTCTGGGCCATGACAAACCCAGAGCCAGTGCGGCGGTGGTCGCTCCCGGCCCGGCCTTGCCACCGGTCAATGCGACGACACTCATTTCCCGCCACCTGGGGGCAGCACGACCACGGTCACGTTCCCGCCCGCCGCCATCCGAGCCAGCGATGCACCCGCGTCCTGGGGCACTCGCACGTCGACCACGGTCACCCCGGTCGAGGGATCCGGCACGCCAGACTCCGCGACGCTGGCCTCGATCGGGTCCGCCGCGCCGCCAGCTGGAGCAGCCTGAGAGGTGTCCGCCGGCGTGGCGACCAGCAGCACCCGCTGCCCAGGCGCCAACCCGACCGCAGGCAGTTGCCCAGGTTTGAGCTGCAGGGGTACCAGCACCTGGCCCGCGGTCAGCGAGGGTGACTGCCCGACCTGCGAGGGGTTGACCAGCGTGCCTTTGGCCAGGGCCACCAGCGCCACCTTGCCGATGACCTGGTCCTGGTGCTCCACCGTGAACACCGCTACGCGCGGATCCACACTCAGGTCAGCCCCGGCCAAATCATCGACGGTGATCTCGTGGCCCACCGCCACGTTCTGTGCAATCACCAACACTCGGTCTCGATGAGCGTATGAGCTCATCGCCCACATCGACACTAACCCGCCGAGAGCCACGACGAGGACGGCCAGCAGCACCTGGCGGGGCTTCCACTGTCGAGGAGCCGCAGCGGCCCGCACCGCTGGAGGTGCCGGCACCCCCGTGGCCCTCAGCAAGGTCG
>JBBRZQ010000245.1:0-4556 GCA_038236535.1 Actinomycetales bacterium | reverse complement strand
TGACGTCGGACAGAGACAGTCGGATGCCATAGTCCCGCCCATCGGGCAGGTCGGCATCCAGCTGTTCAACGGAGCCGCTGTCGCAGTCTCTGCCTTCCTGTGCCCCGACTTCATGCACCACCCACGGCGCGACTCGTTCCACCTGGTAGCTCTCACCCGAGGCGTTGACGTCCAGCCCAAGGATCGTGATTCCAAGATTGCGTGCGTCATCCAGGATCAGCCGTTTGGGGTACATCCCCGGGTCGTGGGTGAGCACACCGGACAGGAAGGCCGCCGGATGATGCGCCTTGAGCCATGCCGACTGATAGGTGGGCAAGGCAAAGGCCGCTGCGTGAGCCTTGCAGAACCCGAAGGATGCGAACGCCTTGAGGACCTCCCAGATCCGGTCGACCGAAGCCGGCTCATAGCCCCTTGCCTTCGCTGCCGGTCGCCACCAGGCTTCCACGTCCAGCTGACCTTGGGGAGACCCCAGTGCCCTGCGCACCTCGTCCGCCTGGGCGAGGGTGACGCCGGTGGTCTCGGCAACGATCTTGAGCACCTGTTCGTGGAAGACCACGACACCGTGGGTCTCCTTCAGGGCTGGTTCGAGGCTTGGGTGGAGATACTGGGGCGCACGCCAGCGCTGACGGGCCAGCAGGAACGGGGTGATCATGTCGGACTTGACCGGGCCGGGACGGAACAACGAGATGTCGATGATGAGGTCCTCGAAGGTCTCCGGCCCGAACTTGCCGACCAGCTCGCGCTGACCCGGACTCTCGATCTGGAAGCACCCGAGCGTGTGCGCGGAGCGGATCAGCCGAAATGTCCTCTCATCCTCAAGGGTGACCTGCGCCCGGTCGTCGAGGTCGATGTTGATGCCGTCGACCCGAGCCACCTCACGGACAGCATGGGCCATCGCCGACTGCATCCGGATGCCGAGGATGTCGAGCTTGAGCAGGCCAAGGGTCTCGACGTCGTCCTTGTCGAACTGGCTCATCGGGAACCCCAGCCAGCTGGCCTCGACCGGAGTGCGGTCGAGCAGCTCCTTGTTGGACAGGATCACGCCGCAGGGGTGCACGGCGATGTGCCGGGGCAGGCCATCGAGTCGTTCCACGAGGTCGAAGAGAACTCGCAGGCGAGGAGCATCCAGACCGCTGGCGCGCAGCTCTGGCAGATCGGCCATGGCGGCCCGGACATCACGGGCCCGGATGTGCGGGAACGCCTTGGCGATGACGTCGATCTCGCCGATCGGCAACCCGAGCGTGGCGCCGACGTCCCGGATCGCGTGGCGCACCCGGTAGGTGTCCATCATCGACACACACGTGACCCGGTCCCCACCGAAACGCTCCAGGACATGCTCGTAGATCTCGGTCCGGCGGGCTGACTCGACATCGATGTCGATATCGGGCAGCTGGGCGCGCAGCGGGGAGCAGAACCGCTCCATGAGCAGGCCGTGACGCAACGGCTCCACCCCGCTGATGCCGAGCAGGTAGTTGACCAGGCTGCCGGCACCCGAACCTCGTGCCGCCACCCGCACACCGAGATCACGAATCAGGTCACACACGGCAGCCACCGTCATGAAGTAGGTCGGATAGCCGAGCCCTGCGATGACACGAAGCTCGTCCTCCAGCCGCGAGGCCACCGCCGACAGCTCGCCGTCGCCCGCTCCCCCGTATCTCGTGGCGATAGCACCCCGGCAGCGAGCAGCCAGAACCTCCTGAGGACTCTCGCCAACACCGATACCGATCGCCGCCGGCTCCGGCAGGTGCACCGCGCCGAAGCCCAGATCGGTCCGTGAGTCCAGCGCACAGGCCAGCGCCAGCGCCACGGTGTCGGCCATCAGCTGGCGGGCCCGGTCACGTTCACCGCTGCCGCCACCGCTGACCCCGGCGCCGGCAGCCCGAGCGACCGCGCAGGCGACGGCGTACATCTGGGCCGACGAGCTGAGATGACCCGCCGTGGTGACCCGGTCGAGATGACGCGTGTCCAGTGGCACGAGGCGACGGGCAGCATCAAGGACGTCGACGGTCACGGCACCGCCAGGATCGGCATGGCGGACCGCAGCCGTGAGCACAGCCGGCAGCCCGGTCTCAGTGGCCAGACCCAGCAGCCGGGCGGCCTGCCCGAGGCTGGCTGGAGTGCCGTCCGGCCCGCCGTGGCACACCACCTCGATGACCACACCCCCGCGCGGCAGCAGGTTGACCCACTGGCGCAACAGCCTGCGCGCCCGGTCGGGGCGTCGTTCCAGCAAGGCCTGGCCCACGTCAGAGGCCGGCCCGAGCAGGACCAGCAGCGCCAGCTGCCCGGTTCGCGGATCCACGGCATGTTCGGCGATGAGCTGGGCGCTGGTGACCGGGGCTCCGCGTTCACCACCGAGGTGGGTCTGGGTCACCAGACGGCATAACCTGCCCCAGCCGACCCCAGGGTCGACCTCGGCACCCTGCCCACGTGCCAGGACCGTGACACGCGGATATCGGGGATCAACTTCGGCGCCGCCCCTGGCCGGGCTGGCGCGACCAGCCTGAAGCCCTTGTCCGGGAACGGTAGTGGATCGCCCGTCCCCCACAGCCAGGTCCACGCCAAGCACTGGAGCGATGCCAGCCTCGTCGCAGGCCTGCACAAAACGCACGGCGCCATAGAGCCCGTCGCGGTCGGTCAGGGCGAGCGCAGGCTGGCCCAGAGAGGCGGCGCGTTCCACCAACGCCGCCGGTGTCGACGCGCCATAGCGCAACGAGAAGCCGGACGCGACGTGCAAGTGGGCAAAATCATCGCGCATTGTCGGGTCGCGCATTGTCGGGTCGCGCATTGTCGGGTCGCGCATTGTCAGGTCGCAGCTGCCGGGTCGCAGGCGGTCGACCCGTCACAGCCATGAAGTCGGGCAACGCCCGGCTCATGGGCAGGCCGAGTGCCCCCTGGACCAGCTCGAAGAAGATCTCGGACTGCCGTAGAAGGTCATCGGAGTCGCGTGCCACCACCCCTGCCGAACCTCGCGCGAGCGCCGCACGGCGTTTGGCCGAATCGGCAAAGAACACCGACCACTCAGTCAGCTCGGGAGCCACCTGTGGCAGCACCTCCCACACACTGCGTACCTGCGCGCGCCGGCTGGGCCTGCTCCGGGCAGCCAGCAAGGCCGCCGCCGCACGCAAGGCCGCCAGGTGAGCCTCGACGTAGCGATCAGCGACGGAGTCGGCGTGGCAGGCCGACAACAGGCTGGCCCGGGATCGCTCGAGCAGGTCCAGCACCGTGCCGGCCAGGGGCGCTCGAGGAACTGTCGTTGCTGTCGTCATCACCGCACCGCCTAGTCCGCGACGCGCAGGAGTCGCCAGCTGCGCGCAGGCCCGGCCGTGCCAAGGTCATGCATCCCAAGGTCATGCATCCCAAGGTCATAGACCCCGGTGCCGGCGAGGCGACCGGGACTGGCTTCCACCCGCCATACCTGTTGTTCGAGGCAGTCCAGCCCGCGGGCCGCAACCTCCTCGTCAGGGTCGAGGGCTTCACGCCACCATGCTCGACGCTCGCGCCAGTGCCCGATCACGTCACGCACGATGTAGAGCCGGCCGCGCCACAGGAAGGCCGAGGGTGTCGGGTCCGGAACACAGCCGCTGTCACCATCACGGTCAACGCCGCCAGCACCGGCGACACCGGCGACACCGACATCGGGAGTGGCAACATCGGACCGGACCTCGATGGGTTCCTCGTAACGACGCACCATGGTCAGTTCCTCCGGACGTGGGCAAGGGGTGGAAGTCAGGGGTCCGTCCGGTTCTGCGGCGGGCGGGGTCGAGGCGCCCGCCGCAGAACCAGTCGTACCTGTCGCACACATTTATAGAACATGTGTTCGACTCATCCGAATGTACACCGTGGCCCCGACAGCCCGTCAACCCCTGTGTTCGACCCCAATGACCGGCCCAGATGACCGGGGACGAGCGGGTGGTCTTCCGTGTGGGGGTCACGCACGGCTACCGTGCCTTCATGTCCGATCTGAGCGTCGAGGGGGTTCTGGGGCATCCCAGCGTGCGCCGCGTGGCCGCAGCCCTGACATCCTTCGGCGTCCGCGGTCAGATCATCGTCCTCGACGACGCCGCCCAGACGGCGCGGCAGGCTGCCTCTGCGCTGGGCATCGAGACAGCCCAGATCGCCAACTCGCTGGTCTTCAAGGCCTACCGCAAGGACAGCTCGATCCGGCCCCTGTTGGTCCTCACCTCAGGAGTCCACCGGGTCGACACCATCAAGGTCGCAGACCTGCTTGAGCTCAGCGACGTCACCTTGGCCGACGCCGAGTTCGTCCGTGCCCACACGGGATTCGCGATCGGAGGCGTGGCGCCCGTCGCCCTCCTCCATCCCGTCGAGACCGTGGTCGACATCTCCCTCAGCCGCTATGAACAGGTGTGGGCCGCAGCAGGACACCCGTACACGGTCTTCCCCACCTCATATGACGAGCTCCTACGCCTGACCGGGGGCCACGCCGCCGAGGTCGCCTGAGCCACCTCGTTCGTGGCGCGCCCAACATCGTCTCCTGAGGGTCTCAGGACCCGAGGTTGGCGTAGACCTCCAGCGTGGCCGGCGAGCGGTTCATC
>JBBRZQ010000244.1:0-4579 GCA_038236535.1 Actinomycetales bacterium | reverse complement strand
GATGAACTGGCGCGGCAGGCCCCTGACCAGCCACGAAATCATCGTCCAGACCATCGCCGCGACCACGACCAGCACCGGGCTGAGCGTCCACGCCCAACTCGACCAAGCCAGCTACCCACTCGGCGTCAAGATCCCCGACCAGCAGATGAAGACCCTCGAAACCGACGGCACCCTGACCCGCCACGCCTTCCACGGCGAGTGGAACTACAACTCAACCCAACCCACCACAACACGCCGAGCCAACGACGTTAATTAATCACGGGCTCTAAGGGGAGCTCGGGCCGCCCGGGGGACCGAGAAACGGCTGATCCTTAGATTTCGTCCGTCGGATCCTCACCGGCAGTGCATGAGGTGTGTGGCGCATGGGTTTTGGCTTCTCGGGGGGTACGAAGGCGTCGTCGCGATTCGGGGGAGCGCGCGTTGAGCGCAGGCCGTTGTCGGGCTCTACGGGTGCAGCGGTGGGCCGCGAGTCAAGAGGCTCGGTGGTCGAACGGTGAACGTCAGGGAAGGTGCGGGTCCGGGTGGGCGTCGGCGAAATGGTCGGCGGCGTCCTGGTCGATGAGGTGTTCGTCGAGGAGCCACTCGACGGCGCGGCGCTGGGCACGGACGTCCTCGAAGGTGTGCCAGGTCGCGACGAGTTCAGGGTGGCGCTGGTGGAGCCGGTCCTTGAACCGTCGGAAGGCTCCGCCTGCTTGGAGCGCGTCGGCCAGGCGCTCCCCGGCTGCCCGGTCGGAGAGGCCGGCGGCGAAGTGCACCATGTCCTGGTACCAGACGTGCGAGGGGATGGGGTCGATGGGCGTGAGGTCCAGCTCGTCGAGCTCGACGGGGTTCTCGCCGTCGATGCCGGTGTCGGTGGTCCAGAACGCCACCTGACCGGTCCGCGGGTCGATGAGCCAGCGGTGCTCGTAGTCGGTCTGGTCCGTGAGCGCCGTGGCGATCTCGTCGAGGTCGATCTGGTCGAGGTCGAGCACCGGCTCAGGGTAGAACGTCGGCCGGCGACCTGGAAGGGCTACCAAGCGACCTCAAGAGGGTATCCAGCACGCGCTAGAGGCTCGTGCGTCCACGCAACAGGCAGCGATCTCGAGACGTTGACGAACGCGGGATCAGCAAGTTAACTTGGTGAAGTGGATGATCCGATCATCGCCCCGTCTGCGCTGAAGCATGGCGTCGGCGAGGACGAGATCCTCCACGCCTACCGCAACCCGATCCGGGTCTGGGACCTCGGTGAGGGATTCACCATGCTGGTCGGTGCCAACGCCGCAGCGATCATCCTCGAGGTCGGATATATCCACGGCGAAACAGCGGTCGTCATCGTGCATGCGATGCCGGCCAGGGAGAAGTTCCTGAGGTGATGACTGATGCCACGAAGTGTTGAAGAGATCCTGCAGCACGCCGACGAGCTGGCTGCGCGGTTCGAGAACTACGAACCTGACCCCAGTGACGAGCTCGACCCCGCGGCGGTCACGGCTCTACGCGTTGCGGTGATGGAGCGGTCGGAGGCCGAGCGTCACCTGATCGAGGCCGTGAGGCAGGCCCGCGCCGCCCGACTGTCCTGGTCTGCCATCGGAACCTTGGTCGGGACGAGCGGGGAGGCCGCCCGTCAGCGGTACGCCGACAAGGTGGCCTGACACGCGGCCGGAGCGGGCAGGACAGTGTGTGAGCGTCTTGGCGAGCAGCCCCCACGAGGAGCTACGTCACGGTCGCACAGCCAGTCTCGCGTCGTCGACAGCGAGAGCGGCGCCAACTATAGTTGACTCAGGCCAACAATAGTTGGATCATTCGCACGTGGACCTCTCCTTCCCGCTCGCGACCATCGCGCCCACCCTCGACGCCGGGGTGCTCCAGGTGCTGGCCGCCACCACCGCGGGGTGCACGGCTGCGGAGGTGCACCGTCGGCTGGGACGGGGCAGCGACGAGGGAGTCCGTCGCGTGTTGGCCCGCTTGGTCTCCCAGGGGGTGGTGTTGGTCGAGGCACCGGCCCGCTACCCCGTCTACCTCCTCAACCGCCAGCACGTGGCCGTGCCCTACATCGAGGCGCTGACCAGGATCAGAGTCGAGCTCTTGGACCGGATCCGCAGCGAGGTGGTCTCGTGGACGGTCAGGCCGAGCCACGCTGGCGTGTTCGGGTCGTTCGCGCGGGGCAGCGCGGACGCGGACAGCGACATCGATGTGCTGCTCGTTCGTCCGGACGTGCTGGCCGAGGTCGACGAGGGCAGTTGGCTCGACCAGCTCGACCGTCTCGACCGGGACATCCGGGCGTGGACGGGCAATTCCGGCCAGATCATCGACCTCACTGCGGCCACCCTCGGCCAGATGGCTCGAGATGCCGATCCCCTGATCGAGTCATGGCGAGCGGACGACCTCCTCGTGCATGGTGAACGTCTCGTGGACCTCCTGCGGAGGTTGCGGTGACGCCGCGCCACTCGGGCCGAGTCGTCACGTGCACCCCGGCCGAGTGTCGCGTGCGTCGCGACCAGGCTCGTGCCTTCCTGGACGTCGCCGAGCTCGTGCTCACCGAGGACCGGCGCGAGGTCCATGTCGCGGCAGCCCTGGCTGTCCTGGCGGGGATCGCCACGGCCGATGCCATCTGTGGACTCTGGGCACTTGGAGCCGCGGCCAGGACCATGCGCAGGCCGTGAACGTCCTGACAGACGTAGCGCTGCGCGACCCTTCTCTGCCGGGAAAGCTCAGGCGGCTACTCGCAGAGAAGGATGCGGCGCACTACTCACCAACCCTCGTTACCGTGGACAAGGCCAAGACCATGGTGCGGTACGCCGCAGCGCTGTTGGCCGAGGCTGAACGACACTGACCCTGCCGCTCTCGCGGCGAAAGGGGGCACATGCGCCCGGTGTTGCCAAGCAGGAAGGCGGGTGAGTTGGCGCGCCTCTGTCAGGCGCCGGGACGGGCCTGACGGGTGTGCGGGCTCAGGAGGCGGTGTTGGTGAGGCCGAGCAGGGTGGCACGGGCCAGTCGTGTGACCAGGGGAAAGTCGGCGGCTTGGTGTCCGCCGGCCATGGACTTCAGCAGGTCGAGCGTCGAGCGTGAGCCGCGGTGGGCGTCCGACGCGCTGACCTCCAAGTTGCCGTTCGTGCGCCAGCCGCGGTCGGTCAGCATCTGCCCCACCCCTTCGTGGAGGGCCGCACCAGTCTGACCGGCCGCCAGCCCCAGCAGGAGCAACCACCCAGCGTCCGCCTCGAAACCCTTCCCGAGCGGCAGTCGCCGGAGCACGGTGGCGACGAGCTGGTAAGGGTGGTCTGTCACGGCGCGGGCGCGGGCGCGGGCGGTCGGGGTCAACATGCCTTTGGCCTTGTGCAGCAGCCCCACTTCTTGGGCGTTCTCACGGAGGGTGGCGATGGGCCACGTCAGGTCCTCCCGGTTGGCGGTGCCCATCCACCAGTCCGTCACCCCGGCGGCGTGGGCGATCTGGGCGACGATCACCGGTGGCAGGTAGCCGGCCGCCGTCAATTTGGTCCCTGCGCCGACCGCATCGAGCACCGCCGCCCAAGGCCGCGCGGCGACACGCACGTCGCCCTCCTCCAGCCCGACCGACAGACGCGGACCCAGGGCGGCCAGCCAGGCGACCGCCTGAGACCACGCCGCGCCACGTAGACCCTGGACCAGGGCCGCTAGCGGCTCCGGAACGCCGTGCCAGGGCAGGTGCTCACCACTGGCCCACATCCGCATCGCCACCGTCGCCTCGGTGGCGTCGAACGCGTCCGGGTCGTAGCCGACCGGGAGCCAACCGTGGGCGTGTTCGGCGTCCTCGAACGGTTCAGGCACGCGGTCGGCCGCTGCTCCCGCACGGAGCCAACCAGCGATCTCATGGTGTCCGTGGATCCCGCCGACGTCTTCGGGTGGGCAGGCCCCAGCGCCGCGCAGACAGACCGGTTGGCGTTTGTCCGGGGTCAAGGGGGCCAGTGACTCCAGCGTGACTCGATGCTCCCAGCCGTCCCCGAAGTCGTACAAGTAGTCCTTGGTGCCCTTCCGGGCCGCCCGTTCCGGGCTGAAAATGGGGTTGTGGTTGCTCGCGGATGTCGTCGTTCCTTGGTCTTGTTGAAGGCCGTCAAGTAGTCGGGCACAGGGAGCTGCGTTGATGGGCCCTTCAGTGTTGCTTCGAGCACGCGAGTCAGATTCGCTACTGTCCCAGCAGCTCCTGCGGGTAACCACCTTCGGTTACTGGGCATCGCCGTGAAGGAGGGCAAGGTCGTGTTGGAGCAGACGCAGGACGAGCAGGAGATCATCGAGAGGGTCGCGGCCCTGGATATCGGCAAGGCCGAGCTGGTGTGCTGTGTGCGGGTGCCCGATCCCCAGGGTGGCTCGCGGCGGGTCCAGGAGGTGACGACGTACTCCACGATGACCCGCTCGTTGCAGGTGATGGCTGACTGGTTGCTGGACCTGGGCGTGACCCGGGTGGTGATGGAAGCAACGTCCGACTACTGGAAGCCGGCGTTCTACCTGCTGGAGGCGCACGGGTTTGAGACGTGGCTGGTCAACGCCCGGGACGTCAAGAACCTCCCCGGTCGTCCCAAGACGGATCGGCTGGACGCGGTCTGGTTGTGCAAGGTCGCCGAACGCCAGAT
>JBBRZQ010000243.1:0-4640 GCA_038236535.1 Actinomycetales bacterium | reverse complement strand
GCGGTCTCGGCGGCGGCGGCTCGCGCCGTCGTCGGTTCTCCGGGAGGTTGGCCCTCGTGGTCCTCGCCACTCGGCCGGTGGCCAGCGACACCTCGCCGCTGGCGATGCTCTCGAACTCATGTGTGCTGTGTGCTTCCCGAGCACGCTGCGGGCGGTGCCCTACGGGCGCAGATGGCGGATCCTGACCCGGGGGCCGGCGACTGGTCGGGGGTCCCGTCGCCGGCCCGAACGAAACGTGTCACGACCACCTCGCGAATCCCATGGGCAGGTACTACGACCATCGGCCAGTTGCCCTCGGCCCTCCACGGAGACGAGATTGAGGGGTTCTTCCTTGCCTGCAGGTCCGACACGTCGTGATCGTCAGGCGGGATCCTGCGGGGGGCACGGGTGTGCTCCTCGAGGACCACGACCGCCAACCGGGGGAGATGAATCCCCGGACCCACGTGACGGGCAAGGACCTCCCCCGGGGGCCGCGACGGACCCGGGCGGGGTGGGCGCAGCGTCACTCCGACGCTGGAGTAGGGGGTTCCGGGGTCCCCAGCCGAACGAGTGTCGCGGGCACGCCCACCCCGACGGACCGCGGCCATCGTGCAGGACTCTCGAGCGCTGACCAGAGGCGTCCCCACGGGTGGGATGGTCCGAGAGGGCTACGCCAAAACGGACATGAGGGGTCCACAATGACCACCGATCTCGTGTGCTAGCAGAGCAACCCGAGATGCACACCCGTTTGGTAACCGACTGTCACCCCCAAACCTCGGTGCCCTGCCCCCCCCCGCTGGGAGATCCGCTCCCGACCCCACGGCAGCCACCATCGGTGCACAGTCACCGGGAGGCGCCATGAACACACCACAGGCAGCACGGACCGACGGCGCGACGCCGGCACCGACCGCAACGGCCGCGACCTGGGGACGCCCCTGCGGCGCGCCCTCACCGAACGGGCACCTCGGCTGCCACCGGGCCCCCCACGCCGGCGACGGCCATGTCTGGCAGGGCGAGTGGTGCGCCGACCGGCAGGAACGCGAGGTGGCAGCTTGAGCGCCGCGACGTCGACCCCGGCCCGGCCCGGCCGGGCCGCCCCGGCGATGCTGACGGCGACGCTGTGCGGGGCGCTGAGCGTGACCGGCGCGTCCGGCTCGCTCGGAACCAGCCAACTCGGCGGCACCAAGCCCCGGCACATCCTGCTCGCGCTGCTCCTGCACCCCGGGCAGCCCGTCGGCACACGCCACCTCATCACCCTGCTCTGGGGCCAGCAGCCACCCCCCCGCGCCGCCGCCACCCTCGCCAGCTACGTCAGCGTGCTACGCAGGAAGCTCGACGGGCTCAACCCCGGCCGCGCGTCCGCCATCCGCACCATCCCCGGCGGGTACGTCCTCGACGCGTCGAGCGTGCAGGTCGACACCCACCGCTTCCAGGCCCTCCTCCAGCAGGCCCGCACCCCCGGCCAACCCGCCACCGACGCCGTCACCGCGTTCACCGCCGCGCTGGACGCCGTCACCGGCCCGCTGCTGCCCGAGGAGAAGCCCACGTCCTGGCTCGACGAGGAACGCGCCGGCCACCACCAATCCACCACCCGCGCCCTGAGCGACGCCGCGAACGCCGGCCTCACCGCCGGGCAGCTAGAGCTCGCCGAACGCTGGGCCCGCCTCGTCCTGGACCGCGACCACTACGACGAGACCGCGTGGCACGTCCTGCTGGAGTCCCTCGAACGCCGCGGCCAGCACGCCGACGGCGTCCGCGCCTACCACACCTGCCGCCGCCTCTTCACCGACGAGCTCGGCTGCGCCCCCGGCCCCGGCATCCGGGCCACCTTCACCAGGCTCCTCGCCGGGACCAACGAAACCACCCAGGACGGGGCCGCCCCCCTCGTCGACGCCGTCATCCGCCTCCACCACGAGCTCTCCTCGACAATCACCGACGGCGAGTCACTTCGATCCGCGACCCTGGCCGGTCTCGGCACCATCGAGGAAGCCTGCCGCCTGCTCGACCAGCTGCTCACCAGCGTGCGCATCCAGGCGGCCGCCGACTACCCGACACCGATCTCCGCCTGAGCCCTCGGCCCGAGACCTACGCCCGCTCCGGACTCATGCCGCCGACCGGAGGCACGAGCCCGGTGCGCGGCTCGTGGCTCCCACCGGTAGGCGCCTCGCGGTACAGCCGGTAACCGGCCAAAGCGGCCGCGAGATCACGCCGAGCCAGTGCGCGCCGGGAGGCCCCGCCATCCACGGCGCACCGTCGGGCCGGATCGTCTTCGTCATCGCCGTGTTCGTCATCGCGGTGTTCGTCCTCGCCTACGCCGGGATCGAGCTCCTGGCACGCCTACAGGGCCCCGATCAGTGGTCACGCCCGGCGGGCCATCGGAGAGCCGGCAGTGGCGGAGAGCTGGCTCGCCCTCGAGCGTGTCGTCCCGGGAGAAGGCCCCCGCAGAAGGCGTGCCCGGTGCTCCCTGGAGCGCGGCGCCGGCGTCAGCGACGTGCTCGAACTCAGGCGTCGCGAGGTGCGTGCCCTCCCGGCAGGCCCTGACGTGGAGGTACTCGTGCCGCACGACGTCCAGCGCGAGGGGTCGGTGTCGTCCTGAGTCGTTCGGCAATGCCGGGGCCTGTCTGCTCCGCCCAGGCGAGCGCATCTGGCCCAACCGGAGGATCGCGGTGTAGCGTCCAGTCCTGACGGTGCCGCCCTAGACCCTGGTGGTGTTGTTGCTTGGTCCCGGTGCTGTCCGGCAAGTTTGCGGTGGGCATGGTATGGGTCTGTTGACACCCGAATCGAGCCCTCGTGGCGCAGACCTCAGACAGGTCATCCGCATCGACGACGGGCAGTGGCGACCACTCGGTTGAGCTGACTCCTGACCGGCCAGCCGCCCAGGCCGCGCGGGGCACGCGGGGCACGCGGGGGCGGGTGCGGACCTACTCCGTCGGCAGGGTTGCGGTCCTGGAGCTGACCGGCCAGCTGGTTGACGGCGTCGAGGAGCTGGACCGCGCTGTCCGGCTGGCCTTGGCCGAGAACCCTCGGGCAGTGGTCTGCGACCTGACCGGCGTGGCCACCGGCACCGCCTTGGACGGGCTGACCCTGCTGGCCTCGTGCGGCGGGTACGTGCGTGACTGGCCCGCGATCTCGGTGGCGGTGGCCTGCCCAGACGGGCGGGTATGCCAGACGTTGCGCCCTCTGCCCGCGGGTGGCTACCTGACGCTCACCGGGTCGGTGCGGGCGGCGTTGTCTGCAGTTCTCGCTACTCCCGCCCCGCTCGTGAGATCGCTCGGACTCGAGCCACACCCCAGGGCGGCGCGAGCCGGCAGGGACTTCGTGACCCGAGCACTGCTGGACTGGCACCGGATCACGTGCATCCCCGCCGCTCGTCTCGCGGTCAGCGAGCTCGTCACCAACGCGATAGTGCACGCCGGCACCGACATCGAGCTGTCCATCGCCGCCTACAGGGACACCCTGCGGGTGACCGTCCGGGACCACAGTGCCGCCCAGCCGGTGCGGCAGGTTGCCCGCCTCGCCATTCACGGCCGGGGCCTGGGCATCGTCGCTGACGTGTCCCGCGCCTGGGGTGTTCTCCCCGCCGCGGATGGCGGCAAGGTCGTCTGGGCCGTCCTGGACGGGCCAACGGCGGGCACCGCCCGCGCCTCGGGGAGTCCGTCGGCCGAGGCGGCCAGCTGATGAGCATGGACATCTCGGAGCTGTCCGCCGCCATGACCGTGGACCTGTACGACGAGCTGGCCGGCGCCGTCGCCGGCGACTTCATCGACGATGTGGTGCGCGCCCTCCTCGACGAGCGCTGGCCGGCGCAGGACCTGGCACCTGAGCCCCTGATGCTCGAGGTCCGCCGCCGACTTGAGCGCTTCAGGCGAGCACGGGTGGTCGTTCCTCGCTGACCTGCGATCTGCCTGATCTTGCTCAACCAGGAGGCGTACTCCCCCGCCGATTGCGCCAAGACCGCAATCGTCGCGAGCACGCAAACCCGGCCACCGGTCACAGCCGCGGCCATCACCCAGGCCACCGCTTGCGCCGAGCTCAACCACGTCCCACCGGTGGCTTCCAGCCCGGGCATCCACGCGCTGGACACGGTGCTGCAGGGACTCGAGATTGGGGTCCACCCCGCCTGCAGGTGCGACACGTCGTGATCGTCAGGGGGACCCTGGGGGGCGACGCAGGTCGTCCTCGAGGACCAGGGACCGCATCCGGGGCGACATGAATCCCCGGACCCACCTGACGGGCAGGACCTCCCCCGGGGTTTGGGGCCGCGACGATCCCCGGTGGGGTGGGCGCAGCCCCACTGCGACGCTGGAGCGCCGCGGTCAGCACGCCGACGGCGTCCGCGTCTACGACACCTGCCGCCGCCTCTTCACCGAGGAGCTCGAATGCGCCAAGGCCCCCGGCATCCGGGCCACCCTTCACCCGGCTCCTCACCGACACCAACGAGACCACCCCGGAGACCGCCGCCCACTGACCTACCGCCTCGCCGACGCATGAATCTCAACACAACGCTCAGCCCTACTTGCGGAGGTCTGAGACTCGGTCGGAGGTCTTGCCCCGCGCCGGTCGTGACTACCCACGGTCGGTGGGTGAGTTCCTGGCGTGGTTCGGCACGGACGCGGACTGCCGGGACTATCTGGCGTGGCTGCGTTGGCCGGACGGGTTCG
>JBBRZQ010000242.1:0-4679 GCA_038236535.1 Actinomycetales bacterium | reverse complement strand
GCTCATCATGACTCGGGAAGGGGATGACCAGGGCAAGGACGAACAGCAGGACCATCACGCAGATGATCGCCAGGTTAGCCACCGAGATCTGGATCACGCCCCAGTGGATGTACTTCCCGGGTCCCTCCGCCACAACGCTCAGGGCACTCATCACAGTGGCCTCCCTGCCGACTCGGGTGAGCAGTGATGCGTCGCCCCGGTCTTGGTGTCGATCTGGTTCACGGTCATCACACTTTCTGGCTGGGTCGCCCGGTCTTACCCGGGTCGACAAACAGTGGCCCGACGCTGCGCGGGTGTTCCAGGGGAAGTCTTGTGGACTCCCGGGCTGGGGGGGACCGCGATCTGACCCATCGGTGACGGGTCGTTCTACCCACGGGTCAATGGGTGATTTCCGCCATGGCTCGCGTTGGCTACGCGTAGCCTTGAGCACCATGGACACCCCGGTCACACGCGTGGTGGTCGTCGACGATCATGCTCTGCACCGGGATGGCACCCGCCAGATTCTTGAGGCGTACGCCGACCTGGAAGTTGTCGGCGACGCCAGCTCCGGCGAGATTGCCCTGGCGTTGATCAACCAGCTCCGTCCTGATGTGGTGCTGATGGACATCCGGCTTCCGGGGATGAACGGGATCGAGGTCACCCGCCGCCTCACCCGGGACCATCCCGAGGTGCGCGTCCTGATGGTGAGCGCCTACGACGAGGACGAGTACGTCCGCGGAGCCCTGGAGGCCGGGGCTGCGGGGTACCTCAGCAAGACCGCCCCCGGCAAAGAGCTGGTCCAGGCGGTGCGGTCCGTCGCCCGTGGGACCAGCGTGCTCCAGTCCGGCCTCACCGCGCGGCTGCTGCTCTCGTCGCGGGAGCCTGCCCACCGCACGGCCGACCTGAGCGAGCGTGAGCTGGCGGTCCTGACACTGCTCGCCGCCGGCCTGCACAACCGGGAGATCGCCGGCGAGCTGAGCATCAGCCCACGCACTGTGGACCGGCACTGCGACAACATCTACGCCAAGCTCGGGGTGGGGTCCCGGACCGAGGCCGTCGTGCGTGCCATCTCGACCAAGCTCCTGAGTGTGGGCGATGGCGACCGCTGACGTCACGACCCCGGTCAGACACTTCCCCGGTCGTGTCCAGGGGGCCGTCAGCCGTTTTCGCCTGCCTCTGCGCGACTGGCGGTTCTGGGTCGTCCAGGTCGGCGTCCTGCTCGTGGCGTTCCTCGACGAGATCGTGCTCGATCTCCTGCATTTCCTGCCACCGTTCGAGATCCCCCGATCGACGGTCACGGCCTTGCTGCTCATCCCGGTCATCTATGCGGCACTGAACTTCGGGGTCAACGGCGCCGTCGGTACCGCTCTGTGGGCCACCGTCCTGATGTGCCCCGACTGGCTGTTCATCGGCGGCGTGACGCCTGCGAACGCCTGGGTCGAGATCGGGAACCTCGCCATCCTCAACGGGGTCGCCGTCATTGTGGGGCAACGGGTTGAGAGCGAGGGAAAGGCGCGACGTCGGGCAGAGGGGTACGCCGCGCATCTGCTCACCGTGGTGGAGGACGAGCGGCGCGTTCTGGCCCTGGACCTGCATGATGACCCGTTGCAGACGCTGACCTATCTCGTCCGCATGCTCGAGCTGCTCAGCGAGGACACCAGGCTGCCCGCGGATCTGGCACCGGTGGTCCTTCGCGATGCTGCGCTCGCGACCGAGGTGGTTGGCGCCCTGCGTACGGTGATTCACGGTCTGCGGCCCCCGGTGCTCGACGATCTTGGCGCGGTCGCCGCTCTGCGCCAGCTGGTCGGCGAGGTGCGTGACCGGCGCGGGATCGCGATCCACCTCGAGGTCAGCGGGGACCAGGTCCGGCTCTCCGACCAGTGCGAGCTCACCCTGTACCGGGTCGCCCAGGAGGCGCTGAGCAACGTCGTACGCCACGCACGGGCCACCCAGGCGGTGGTCGACCTGCACTTCGGTGAGCAGGTGGTGCTGACAGTCACCGACGACGGACGCGGTATCGCGGCGTCCGGCCTCGCGGCGGACTCTCCGGGCGGCGGGCTGGGCCTGATCGGGATGCGCGAGAGGGTCAACCTGATCGGCGGCAGTCTCGAGGTGCGGGCACGGCGGCCGCACGGCACGCTGGTGCGAGCCACCGTGACGGGCGCACCCTCAAAGCCGTAGGGAAACTCGGCCCCTGCCTCCCGACGAACGTGGTGCGGGATCATCATTGGTGACGAGCCACCCGCCCGTTTCACCATGGAACGGCCACTGCCCTGCTCGCAGGGCTGCTGCCCGCTTCATCTCAGGAGGACTGCCATGACCCCGGTTCCTGTCGGACCACTCGAGCTTCTCGATATCGACCACCTGCTCACTGACGAGGAGCTGGCTGTCCGAGACAGTGTCCGCCGTCTGGTCGACGACGAGATCCGGCCTCATATCGGGCAGTGGTACGAGGCCGGGACCTTTCCTCGTGAGATGGCGCCCACCTTCGGCAAGCTCGGGCTGCTCGGCATGCACCTTCAGGGCTACGGCTGTGCCGGGATGAGCGCCGTCGACTACGGGCTGGCCTGCATGGAGCTGGAGGCCGGCGACTCCGGAGCCCGCAGCTTTGCCTCGGTCCAGGGCTCTCTGGCCATGTTCGCCATCCACCGCTGGGGCTCGGAGGAGCAGAAGCAGCAGTGGCTGCCCCGGATGGCGACGGGTCAGGTCATCGGCTGCTTCGGCCTCACCGAGGCCGACTTCGGCTCCGATCCGGCCGGCATGCGCACCCACGCCCGCCGTGATGGGCAGGACTGGGTGCTGGACGGCACGAAGATGTGGATCACCAACGGCTCGATCGCTGATGTCGCCGTGGTGTGGGCGCGCACCGATGCCGGAATCCAGGGTTTCATCGTGCCGACCGGCACGGCTGGGTTCACCGCCAACACGGTGCACGGCAAGCTTTCGCTGCGAGCGTCGATCACCTCCGAGCTCGTGCTCGATGGGGTGCGCCTGCCCGCGGATGCCGTGCTGCCCGGTGTGCAATCCCTTCGCGGCCCGTTGTCCTGCCTGAACGAGGCGCGCTTCGGGATCGTCTTCGGAACCCTGGGCGCGGCCCGTGACTGTCTGGAGATCGCCCTGGACTACTCCCGCAGCCGGGAGGTCTTCGGCAGGCCGATCGGTGGCTACCAGCTGACCCAGCAGAAGCTGGCCGACATGACCCTGGAGCTCCAGAAGGGTTTCCTGCTCGCCCTGCATCTCGGCCGTCTCAAGGATGCGGGGAAGCTGGAACCCCGCCAGGTCAGCCTCGGCAAGCTCAACAACGCCCGGGAGGCGATCGCCATCGCCCGCCAGTGCCGCACCATCCTGGGGGCCAACGGCATCACGCTGGAGTACTCGGTGCTGCGTCACGCCAACAACCTGGAGTCCGTGCTGACCTACGAGGGCACCTCCGAGATGCACACGCTCGTCATCGGGCAGGCGCTCACTGGCCTGAGCGCCTTCAGCTGAGCTCTCAGCAGGGGGGGACGGCCTTCTTCTCCTTCGCGTGGGCCGGCTTGGGCGGGGCCTTCAAGACCTTGTACCTCTTGCCCAGAACCACGTCGACCGAGGCGTCCATCCGGTAGTCCAGCACGAAGACGACCCTGGACAGCCGCTGCGCAACGAGGTTGGCGCCGTCTTGTCCGGAGTCCCCCGAGCGTATCTCGGCTACCCCCGGGATGTTTCTGTGCAGCGGGTCGTTGTCGACGATGCCGATATTGAAACCCTGCTTGTCCAGGGCGGCCGCTACGGCGGCGGCCAACCCGGGGTGGCCCGTCCCGTTGTAGACGTTCACCCTGACGTCACGCGGTGTCAGGGGTGGAGGGGCTGTGTCCTTGCTGCAGCTCGCGCTGGTCACCGACTTGGCGTCAGCCGCGCCGATCCAACCCTGGACGTACGACCCGGAATACACGATGGTCACGATCAACAGCATGATGACGAACGCCAGCGAGGCTTCCGCACGTCGACGCCGGCGTCGACGATAGATCGACGCCGCGGACTCGTGCAGATAGTCCACCACTGACTAACCCCCCCGGGTCGAAAGCCCCTCCACTGCCGATCATGACGCTTTGTCGCCGTGAGTCAAGGGCGAGTTCTCTGTCAGCCCAGCACCAGGACGCGGGCGTGCAGGGCGGGACGCTGCTGAAGAGCCGCGCGCAGGGCACGGTGCAGGCCGTCCTCGAGGTAGAGGGTGTCCTCCCACTGCACGACGTGGGCGAACAGGTCGCCGTAGAAGGTGGACTCTTCGGACAGCAGGTTGGCCAGGTCGAGGTTGCGTTTGGTGGTGACCAGCTCATCGAGCCGGACCATGCGTGGAGGGACGTCGGCCCAGTCTCGCGCCGACTCCCGCCCATGCTCGGGATACGGACGTCCGTCACCCACCGCCCTGAAGATCATCACGCCAGTCTAGGCATACGCGTTCTGGCCCAGAGGATGAATCGGCCTTCGCTTCCATGGCGCGGCAGTCGGACTGGCCAGTTGACCGATGCAGGGCCGTTCGTCAAAGGTGGAGCAGATATCCGTCTCCACGGTGAGGTCATGGAGCGAAGGAGCCGACGAGGTCGGCGATGACGTCGACGGTGCCGGCCGAGTTGTAGAAGGTGACGGTGCCACCTGGGCCCACCGGGACCAGGACCAGGTTGGGGATCGTGGTGCCGGCGCTGACGTTGAGGTTGGAGGCT
>JBBRZQ010000241.1:0-4709 GCA_038236535.1 Actinomycetales bacterium | reverse complement strand
GCGAGCCCGAAGTCGGCCACCTTGACGACGCCGTCCGCGCGCAGGATGACGTTCTCGGGCTTGACGTCGCGGTGGATGAGGCCGGCGCTGTGGGCCGCGCCGAGAGCCTGGAGGATCGGGTCGAGGAGGTCGAGGGCCGCGCCTGGGTTCAGCGCACCCTCGGTGGCGAGGACCTCCCGCAAAGTGCGCCCGGAGACGTACTCCATGGTGAGGAACATGTCGCCCTCGTCGCTGCCCAAGTCGAACACAGCGACGACGTTGGGGTGGCTCAGGCGGGCCGCGGACCGGGCCTCACGGCGGAACAGGGTGACGAACGACTCGTCCTGCGCGAGGTTGGCGCGCATCACCTTGACGGCGACCACCCGGTCGAGCCGCTCGTCGAGGGCCAGGTAGACCGAGGCCATCCCGCCGTCGGCGATGCGGGAGAGCACCCGGTAGCGACCGTCGAGCACCCGCCCGACGACCGACTCCTGAACGCTCGACGTCATGAGGCCGGACGTCCGCTGCGTGGCGCCTTGGGCTTCGCCGCAGTAGGCGCGAGCCCGACTGTGCCGCTCGTGCCCGTCCTGTACCACCGGTTCCGCCGCCTCGACCGGTCCCGGCTCCGGGCAGCCCGGGTCGGCGGTCGAGGCTGCGTGCTCGCCAAGGTGCTCGGTCGCGGTGCTGCGCTTCGTGCTGACCGTCATGTCGGTCTCTTGGGGTTGTGGCGGCACCAGGCTCGGGCGCGCAGGTGGGCGTCGAGCAGCCTGGCCCGAAGGGGGACCGGCTGGGAGACGCTCGCGCCGATGCTGAAGGCAAGCCCTGCCGCGGTTAGCACGGTGGCGGCTAGGGCAGCGACGAAGTCGGTTGAGGTGAGGGCCAGGACGACGAGGCCAGCGGCGCAGGACAAGGCCCCTGCAGCCCGCAGCAGCCGGACCCGGCGGGTCCACGCCCGGCTAGCCCGGGCCACCAGCAGCGGGTCCTCGCGGCACAGACCGACGACGATCGCCTCGAAAGCGCAACGGTCGTGCTGGCTGACGGACATCACGCCCACCAGCCCGGCACGGGCCACCCGGCGAAGGCCGGGAGCGCTGGCACGGATCGGGGTCGGCCGCTCCTCGCGATCCGGTTCCCGGCACGCTCCTTTGCCGGCCGGGCCGGAGCCCTGCCGCCGACGGTAGCTCCGGCTCGACACCGGCCGTACCGCCTCATCGGTGACCTCCCTGGGAGGAGGCGCATTCGGTACGCAACGAGCTCGGACCACCTCCTCGGCTTGCGTCACCATGGGGATGCCCACCGCGAGCCCCACGTCACGGTTGCTGTCCATCGCGACCTGCAGGCACCGATGACCGCGCACGGCTCAACGCCACGCCTGCACCGACCATGACCACTCCTAGGCCGAGATGTAGCCAGTTGTCGGCGGCGTTGACGGGAACGAAGTTCGCGCCGCTGTTCTTGTCGATCAGCAGGCCGTAGATCCACAGCACAAGATAGACGGCACCGCCGGCGAGGAGGTAGACGCGCGAGGCCTGCCACCGTCCCGAGGCCGCGAGGCCGGCGACGCCGAAGAGGAGGTGCACGATGTTGTGAAGAACCGAGACCATGAACACGCCGAGCAGCATCGCCATCGACTCGTGGCCGGCGCCCTGCATGGTGTCGTACTGAGTCGTGACGCCGGGAACGAAACCGGCAGTTCCGACGAGCAGGAAGGCCGCGCCGACCGCGGCTGCGGCCTTCTGCACGGTGGTGGCCAGCCGGGCCTCGGCAGATGCCGGGTCTGAGGCAACGCTTGACATGGTGGACTCCTATGAGAAGTGAGGTGAGGGTAGTTCGTGGCCACCTGCCCAGCGGATGGCCAGCAATGCAAAGTCGGGCGCGTGCCGCCGACGCCCGTCCGTGACAGAGGGCCCCCGACGCCACACATCCCGACGCCAACACGCCGCCCATGACCACAACCGCCACCCCGGACACAACACCCGACATCACAGCGGCGCACACCCCAGGGGCGGACATCACAACGGACGCCAGGCCATCACGGGTGACAGCCCGACCGCCGAGGAACTCGAGTCATAGGTCCGGCCCCAAGGTCGAGCCCGATGCTCGCCGGACCGACCACGGGTCGCGGCGGAGAAAGGGGCGACGGCGGTCGAGGCGAGCAAGGCACGCTCGATGCGTTGACGCACCGAGCTTCGAGACAAACCCGGCCTATGACGCCTCCGCCGCGACGATCAGACCCTTGTTGGTCCTGACGGCTGCTGACCCGGCTCGGCTCCGTGGGGCGATGGCGCGCGCGCTCGGCAGGCCAGGGCCGGAACGGCCGTGGGCGCGGGCAGGCTCAAGGCGGACGAACCGGTCGAAGATACGGTCCCGGTCACCGGCGCGAACCCCGGGTCCGCTGTCATCGACCTGCACCTGGCCACCGGATCACCCAACGGTTCTTTCCCCGGCTCACAGTAGGCCGACGCTGACGAAGCACCCCCGCCTCGTCACCATCGGTCGGTCCACCGCGCGGAGACTAGCCTCGATCCGCGCACCGGCGCCGCGACATCCCTGGCATATCGAGTGGCTGACCAGCCGCCCGTTCCATGGTTTCTCGCGGTCCCAACGTTGACCGTGCCGCCGCCGGCAGGCACATCCCGCCGAAAGGGTCAGCCACCGCTGCGGGCGACTGTCCCACCGCAGGCGATGTCGGCCCACCGCGTGCAAGACGCGCTACCGATCGACGGACGGTAGCCCACACAGTGACCGCCGCCTGAGCTACAGCTACTTCTCGCCCGAGCCGGGTCGGCGCGCTCGTGGCCGCCGACCCGGTGAGCGGTCGCGGATCAGGCGGTGCAGGTCGGCACGGCCGGGGCGCTGCCCACGCAGTTGTTCCGCTGGTTGGCAGTGATGGGTGACGCGGTCGTCGTCATGACCCCGCCCTGGCGGTAGACCCCACCGGCCGTGACCTTGGCGGTGTTGCCGGTGATGGGCGTGCTCGTCAGCGTGGTCGCTGTCGAGGAGATCGCGGCGAGAGCCCCGCCACGGCCATCCGTGGAGTTGCCGGTCATCGAGAGCCCGGTGGTGGTCAAGGTGGCGCCACTGCCGTTGTAGATGCCGCCGCCACTGGAGTCGGCGCGGTTGCCGGTCACGAAGCCTCCGGTGAACGTCGCCGCGGGTGCGGCGCTACCCGCCACAGCGACGTTGGCCAGCCCGCCGCCGTCGCCGGACGCCCGGTTGCCGGACAGGGTGCTCTGGGTCAGGGTCACCGCGCCGTTGTTGAGAATCCCGCCGCCGGATCCACGGACGTTGCCGTTGCTGAAGGTCACCCCGGTGGTGAGAGTGAGTGCGCCGGTGCCACTGACGGTCGCGATGCGGAAGTCCCGCTTCGAGGAGCGCGTGACGGTGGCCGGTCCGACCATCTCGATCGAGGTGCTGATGACCGGAAGGCCGTTGCTCGAGCCGCCGTGCGCCGAGGTCAGCTGATAGGTGCAGCCCGGCGTCAGCGTCAGGGTGTCCGGCCCGAGAGTGGTGTTGGCGAGGTTGACGGCTGCGACGAGCGCGTTCTCGTTGCACGCGACGGTGACCGTCGCTGCCTGGGCCGGTGCCGCGACCATTACCCCGGCAGTGACAACGGCAGCGCCAAAGATGGCCTGGATGGTGCGGGTGCGGGTCATGATGGTTCAACTTCTTCCGAAGCTTTGAAGCGGCCCCCGGATTCCCCACCACCAGACTGGGTCCGCCACCGCTGAAGGTCCCCACCCGAGCCCGACACCCTTGTGAACTCTCTCACACCGGGTAATCACGAACCCCGGGGGACCTCCGGGCGGCTCGCCGGGCGCCGACCCGCGGGCCGGCGTGATCACCGGGCCTCCAACCTCCCTGCGGGTGCGGTGCGCGCGACACGCCGTCTTCGCTCGTGATGCTGCTGCCGAGGGAGTCGCTGCTGCGGCGTTCCTACCGCGACACCCTCGGCTTCGAGGTCCGCAACGACGTCGGGTACGGCTGCATGCGCTGGATCACGGTCGGCCTCGTTGACCAGCCCGGCACGTCGATCGTCCTGCACCCGCCGGCCGCCGACCCCGGCACCACCGCCGACGAGCGCCGCACCATCGCCGAGACGATGGCCAAGGGAACCTACGCAATCCTGCTCCTCGCCACCCGGGACGTCGACGACACCTTCAAGCGGGTGCAGGCCAGCGGCGCCGAGGTCGTCCAGGAGCCGACCGACCAGCAGTACGGCATACGCGACTGCGCCTTCCGCGACCCCGCACGCAACCTGATCCGCATCAACGAGCAGCGCTGAGCCGCTCGGCTCATCTTGGCGATGAAGGCCGGCCCCCGCCCGCGCGCCCAACGGCAGGAACCTGGGCTGCCACCAAGGCCGTTCGGCTGGGGCTGGGCCTGCGACGTGTCGATGATCGAGGGCGACGTCGAGGTCCTCGAGCTCGACGCGCTGCCGGGGGAGGAGTGGGGTGACCGGTTCGCATCGACGACCGGCTTCAACCCGCGGTCGCTCACCACCCCGTACCGTTGGTTCCGCGTCACCCCGCGCCGCGTCCAAGCTTGGCGCGAGGTGGACGAGCTGGTCGACCGCCAGCTGATGCGCGGACGGCCGCGCTGGGGGTCTGATTCCTGGGCCGACCGTGAAGGCAGACCCACCCGACAGATGGAGCCAGGATGAGCACGGCCAGGCGGAGAGGCACACCGTCGGCCTCGTCACACGTAGCCGACAGCCACGACCTGATCCG
>JBBRZQ010000240.1:0-4772 GCA_038236535.1 Actinomycetales bacterium | reverse complement strand
CACTCGTCGTTTCACACCCCGCACACCCACGGTCTACCCACCACGACCCGCGGATCTGGGTCAGAGAGGACGCTTCGGGGTTGCTGCGAGGATCCAACCTGGACCGCTGAGTCGTTACCGACCTCCTGCGTTGCCCGTGTTCGGCTTGAAACATTTTCTATGCTGACAGGGTGAATCTGCTGCAGCAGTTGCCGTTGTGGGTCGAGTTGCTGATCTTCGTTGCCAGCGCGGCGACGATCTGGGTTGCCGGGATCCCGCTGTCGAACTACACCGACGTCTTGGCCGACCGGCTCCACCTCGGTCAGGCCCTTGGCGGGTTGATCCTGCTCGCTGTGGCCACGAACCTGCCGGAGATCGCCATCACCTACAGCGCCGCAGCAAGCGGCAAGCTGGACGTCGCCGTCAGCAACATCCTCGGCGGCATCGCCATCCAGACGGTGGTCCTGGTCGCGCTGGACGCGTTCGGTGTCCGCGAACACCGCCCGTTGACCTACCAGGCAGCCAGCCTCACCCTGGTCATCGAGGGCGCGATCGTTCTGGCGGTCCTGACCGTGGTGGTGATGGGCACCCAGCTGCCCAAAAACCTGGTGTTCGCCCGGCTCTCCCCCGATGTGGTGCTCATCGCCGCGGTGTGGGTAGCCGGACTGGTGCTGACCCAGCGCGCCGGCACCAAGCTGCCCTGGTCGAGCAGCGGCGAAGCCCCCGACAGCCAACCGAAGCCCCGCGGCCACTCCCAGAAGAGTCGGGCAGCCGAGGCGACCCGGCGTGGGGTCAGCACCACCAAAGTCGTACTGACCTTTACCGGCGCCGCCCTGGCCACGCTGATCGCCGGCGCCCTAGCCGAGGAAAGCGGCACCGCAGCAGCCGACCGCGTCGGCCTCTCAGGAGTCCTGTTCGGTGCCACCGTCCTAGCGGCGGCGACGTCCCTACCCGAGCTCAGCACCGGGCTCACCGCCGTCAAGCAGGGCGACTACAAGCTCGCCTTCGGCGACATCTTCGGCGGCAACGCCTTCCTCCCCGTCCTGTTCCTGCTCGCCGTCCTCGTCTCCGGCAAAGCCGTCCTTCCCAACGCGCACGCCGCCGACATCTACCTCACCGGCCTCGGCGCTCTGCTCACCGTCGTCTACATGGCCGGCCTCCTGTTCCGGCCCGCCAAACAGCACGCCCGTCTCGGCATCGACAGCATCGCCGTCCTTGCCCTCTACATCCTCGGAGTCATCGGACTCATCGCCCTTCCAACGTAACCGCCGCCCCACCAACCGTGGGTCGCCTGGGGGGGGAGGTCAGCGAAGGATCGCGAGATCGAGTAACCGCAAGACCCGCCGGGTGAAGTGCCCGGTGAGCGGGCTATGCGACGAAGGTGGATGGGCCATTTGTTACCGCGTTGGCGGTGCCCAGCGGTCTTGTGTCTGATGTGGGGGTTGGCCAACTGAGCTCGAGGGATCGGGCGACACGTTCCACTTGGGGTGAGCTCGGTGGGGAGTTGAGGTACGCCACCGCTGCGCCATCTGATGCCGGCACGAGTCTGGGAACACCGACACCCGAGCGACATGAAAGTGGAACGGCGACTGAAGTCTGGTTTCACAGCCAGCCCGACCGCGAGGTCAGGGACGACGTCCTGTGGGGCGGGAGGGGAAGGTTGTGGGCCTCCGCGCGGGCAGCGCCCATGGGAGACTGACCGCAATGTAAGAACCTAGGAGACTCCCACATGTGGCGCGACCTGCTCATCGCCCTGGCTGGCGCAGTCATCCTCACCTGGCTGGCCCTGATCCTGGCCCTGGTAATCGTTCGACCCAAAGGCAACTTGCTGCGCGAGGCGCTGCGAATCCTGCCCGACCTGGTCAGGCTGCTGAAGAACCTAACCACCGACTCCACCCTGGACCGCGGCGTCCGGATACGGCTCGCCCTGCTGATGGTCTACCTGGCACTGCCCATCGACCTGATACCGGACTTCATCCCAGTCCTGGGCTACGCCGACGACGCCATCGTGGTTGTCGCCGTCCTGCGCAGCGTGGTCCGCAGAGTTGGCCTCGAACCATTGCGCGGCCACTGGCCAGGCACCCCGGACGGCTTCATCGCCCTATGCCGCCTCGCGGGCCTGCAACCCCAATCCGCTTGAGCTCCAGCTATTTCTTCGCCCAGTCCCAGAGCCTGCGGTGGGCTATCGCCGGTACATGGGTGGCGCTGGCTCAAGCCGTGAAGACCGACCACGTCCTGGCGCGGTTCACCCCCACTCACACGGACCGTGCTGAATCCGTTGGCGGGGACCTTCGGAGTCCCGGCCAGGATCTGCATTCTGACAGGGCGGGGGCGGCCTTCTTTGGTTGGTCGGAGGCACCCATGATCGCGGGCATCGTCGTGGTCTCCCTGTCTCGGTGATAATCGAGGTACACCTCGCTGGCACCAGCCGACCCTGATCCGAAAGGCCTGACCGTGGACCCTCTGCGCCGGCTGGACGACCAGCTGTTCCTGGCGATCAGCGCTTTCGCCCGCCACACGACGTGGCTGCACGCCCCCGCGTTGGCGTACGCCAAGTACGGTTTGGTGCTGTTCGCCCTCCTCCTGGCTGCTGGAGTGCTGATCTCGCGTCGTGCCCCCTCTCGGGTCCTTGCCGCGGCCGGATGGGCCTGCTTGGCCACCCTGATCGCGCTCGGGCTCAACCAGCCCTTCGGGCACCTGTTCGCCGAGGTCCGGCCCTACGTCACCCACCCACAGATCCTGCGTCTGGCTGACGTCACCACCGACTTCTCCTTCCCCTCCGACCACGCCGTCATGGGCGGCGCCGTCGCCGCCGGCCTGCTGCTGGCCAACCGCCGCATCGGTCTGCTCGCCGCCCTGGCAGCCGCGCTGATGGCCTTCACACGGGTCTACATCGGCGCCCACTACCCGTGGGACGTCCTGGGCGGACTCGCCTTCGGTTCGGTCGTCACGGTCCTCGGCTGGTTGCTGCTGCGGCGCACCTTGACCGCCGGGACCACCTGGCTACGCCGGCAGCCCGGGCTCCGGGCCCTGTTCGCCGAACGGCAGGGTTCCATCCTCGCCTCAACCCACGCCGGCGGCGTAGCGCCCCGCCCATGAGCGGGTTCATCAACCAGATCCTGAACGCCCCGACCGGGGCTGTCCTGGCCCTGGTCGCCCTGGTCGTCTTCGTCGAGGACGCCCTGTTCGTCGGGTTCGTGATTCCCGGCGAGACCGCGGCCATCCTCGGCGGTGTCGCCGCTAGCCTCGGCCACGCCCCGCTGGCTGCCGTCATCGCGGTCGTCATCGGCGCGGCAATCGTCGGCGACAGCGTCGGGTACGAAGTAGGGCGCCAGGTCGGCCCGCGCATTCTGCGCCTGCGAATCCTGGACAGGAGGCGCAGACGTCTGGACGACGCCCAAGACTTCCTGGCCCGCCGCGGCGGGGCCGCGGTCTTCCTCGGCCGCTGGGTCGCGTTCTTCCGCGCCGTCATGCCCGCCCTGGCGGGCACCGCCCGCATGCCCTACCCCAAGTTCCTGGCGTTCAACGCCGCCGGCGGCATCGTGTGGGGCACGGTCGTGGTCCTGGTTGGGTACTTCGCCGGCCAGTCCTACGCCAAGGTCGAAGCCACCCTCGGGCGCGACGCCGCCCTGGTCGTCGCGGGCATGGCCCTGATCGCCCTGCTGGTGTGGCAGATCCGCAAGCACCGCGCCGAGACCGACGACGAGACGCCCCCCGCGATCTGACCTGCCGCCTTGACGTGCCTCGGCGGCTGTCAGCCATGCGGTCAAGCGAGGTGGATAGTCGCGGACCATTTGAACCAAGACTCAGCCCGCGCCGGGCCATCGCAACCGAGCCCTTCTGGCTATGCCGGAGCGGCGGAGGGTGGGACCGGCCGGAGGCCGCACGCCCGCCCGGAAGCAGCGCTGCCGGCGGCTTTAGCGCAGTACAGAAACTCCTCACGACATGGCTGTCGGAGCAAGCTGTCGGGGCAGGCTGTCGGAGCAAATCTACGATCGACGATGAGATGTCCGACGATCAGATTCGATGATCAGATCCTCCTAACCGGTGTCCAACGCTAGGGAGAAGCTGGCCCCCCCGACGGAATGCTGGAGTCCGCCGTCCGCGGGTGCACGATGCCCACAGGACCTGTGCAACTCTGCTGGTCGACCTCGACGTTCATCTGCGCGTGATCATGCGAGTCGTCTTCTATGCAGACGTGGCCGTGACGATGGAGGTCTACGCGAACGCGTGTGCAAAGGTCGACACGAGAAGCCCTTCGCAGGCTGGGGAGTCGCGGGATGAACGGCCCGCTGCTGTCCTGGCGAAAACAGAGGCCCTCACCAAATTCGGTGCGGAGTTCTGACCTGCGGGAATACCAGTCGGGGTGACAGTCGGGGTGGCAGTGTGCTGGTGGCAGTGTGCTGGTTCAGGATTTGAACCTGCGGCCTCTTCGTCCCGAACTTCACGCAGGCGCAATCATGTTCGTTGCTGAGCACGGGAGTGCAGCACATAACCCGGCTGAATGGCAGATTGCGGTGGAGGTGTTGCGGTACTTCGTTGCGG
Organism: Actinomycetales bacterium; assembly: GCA_038236535.1. Lineage (GTDB taxonomy): Bacteria > Actinomycetota > Actinomycetes > Actinomycetales > Dermatophilaceae > UBA4719. Next base: position 248 of record JBBRZQ010000240.1, on the reverse strand, counting down.
TATAGGTGCGGACGGGTGGGTGACAGAGCGTTCCGGCGTCCGGCCGTCGTGGATGGCACTCATGTTCCCCGGATCACATTCCGGCAGCCTCTTTTGTGCGCGGGAGGCGTGATCGTCAGCAGACGGGTGTTCTCGTCGGCGAGGGCACCGAGAACCTGGTCGACCTCAGTTTCGCGTCCGAGCATCGAGGTACGTCGAAGGGTGCGCCAATCGGTGCCCCACACAGGTCCGGTGGACGTCACCGACGT